>JBFXBH010000046.1:0-17881 GCA_050183355.1 Vicinamibacterales bacterium
CGGAGATGGCGTCGCTCATCACGACCTACGGCGGCGTGCCGACCGTCGCCCCGTCCATGCGCGAAGTCCCGATCGGCGAGAACCCCGCGGCGCTGGCCTTCGCGGATGCCGTGGTGCGCGGCGAGTTCGCCGTCGTCGTGCTGCTGACCGGCGTCGGCACCACGGCCCTGCTCGACGTCATCCGCGCGCACCGACCGATCGAGCCCGTCGTGACCGCCCTCGGCCGCTTGCGCCTCGCCCTGCGCGGGCCCAAACCGCTGGCGGTCGTCCGCGCGCTGGGGCTGACGCCGTGGGTGGTCGCTCCGGAGCCCAACACCTGGCGGGAACTGCTTGCCGCCCTGGACGCCCGCGCGGCCGAGCAGCCCCTCCAGGGCACCCGCGTCGCCGTGCAGGAGTACGGCGTGACCAACCCCGAACTGGTCGACGGGCTGCGCGCGCGCGGCGCCACCGTCACGCTCGTGCCCGTCTACCGCTGGGCCCTGCCCGACGACACCGCCCCGCTGGAACAGGCGGTGGCCGCGCTGGCCGCCGGCGCGTTCGAGGTCAGCGTCTTCACGACGGCCACGCAGCTCGTGCACCTGCTGCGGATCGCGGCCCGGACGGACCAGCAGAGCGCGGTGCTGACCGCGCTTCGCCGCACGGTCGTCGCATCGATCGGTCCGACGACATCCGAGGAACTGCGCCGGCACGGTCTGGAACCGGACCTGGAGCCCAGCCACCCGAAGTTCGGCGTGCTGGTGCGGGAAGCCGCGGAACGCGCGGCGGCGCTGCTCGCGGCGAAGTCCCGGCGGTAAGGCCCGCGCGCGAGTCCGCCCGCCTAGTCCCCGGCTGGCGGCGGGGACGCCGGGGTGTAGCCCGCGCACCGCAGTACCGGCTGCGCGGGGTACCGGCGAAACGCCGGATCCTCGAGTGCCAGCCGGCACTGCAGGAAGACGCTGCCGCGGGAGCTGGGCACCGCCGCCGCGTGGGCGCACGTCATGCACAGGCCGCCGTACGGCGGCAGCGGCACCTCGGAAGCCATAACTGATCATTGACCATCCCGGGCCCGGCCCATAGGATGCCCGCATGCGCATCGCCTCTGCCGCGTCCGCCCTGTTCCTCGCCCTCGCGCTCCCGACGGTGGGCCTGGCCCAACCGGCCACCCGCGAGATCACGAATATCAACGGCGACCTCTACCGCTTCCGGAACAACGGGCACTACTCGGTGTTCCTCGTCACGCCCGCCGGCGTCATCGCCACCGACCCGATCGACAAGGACGCCGCCGGGTGGCTCAAGGCCGAGATCGCCCAGCGGTTCAAGGTGCCGGTCAAGTACGTCATCTACAGTCACGGCCACGCCGACCACGACTCCGGCGGCGAGGTGTTCGCCGACACGGCCACGTTCGTCGGCCACGCGATCGCGAAGCAGATGCTCGCTGACGACCGCGTGCCCACACCGCTGCCGACGGAGACCTTCACGGACACGAAGACCGTCACGCTCGGCGGCGCCAGTGTGGAGCTCACCTACCTCGGACCGAACCACGCCGACGGCATGATCGTCATGCGCTTCCCGAAGGAGCGCACGCTGTTTGCCGTCGACATCGTGCCCGTCGATTCGCTCGCGTACCGCGACTTCCCCAACGCCGACATCAACGGCTGGATTCGCTCGCTGAAGGCGATCGAGCAGATGGACTTCGACACGCTCGCCCCGGGTCACGGTCCGATGGCCACCCGCGACCACGTCCGCCGGCACCGGGAGTATCTGGAAGACCTGCAGGCCCAGGTCGTGGCGCAGGTCAAGGCCGGCAAGTCCCTGGCCGAGACAAAGGCCGCCGTGGACCTGACGAAGTACAGGACCTGGGGCGGCTACGACACGAGCCGCGACCTGAACATCGAGGGGATGTACCGGATGATGGGCGGCACGCGATAGAATCGCAGCCGGTCCCTGTCACCGATGAATGTCTCGCGCCACGGCTTTTCCGTCCGGTTCGACTTCCCCGTCTACTTCACCCGTGGTGCGTTTTCGCCGTCCAACCCCATCCTGCTCGATGCCCTGTGTCAGCGGGCGGCCGAGACGGGGCGGCGGCACCGCGTGTTCGTCGTCATCGACGGCGACGTTGCGGCCGCGCACCCGGGCCTGGTAGACGCGGTCATCGGCTACGCCGGGGCCCATCCCGCGGCGCTGCAACTGGCCGCGCCCCCGCTGCTGGTCCCCGGAGGCGAGGCCGCGAAGAACGACCTCCTCCCGACGCTGGACCTCCTCCGGCACCTGCACGACGCCGGGATGGACCGTCAGTCGTTCGTCGTCGTCATCGGCGGCGGCGCCGTCCTCGACATGGCCTCGTTCGCGGCCGCGCTGTGCCACCGCAGCGTGCGCGTCGTCCGGTTCCCGACGACGGTCCTCGCCCAGGCCGATTCCGGCGTCGCCGTGAAGAACGGCATCAACCTGTTCAACAAGAAGAACTTCATCGGCACCTTCGTGCCGCCGTTCGCCGTCGTGAACGACAGCCACTTCATCCGGTCGCTCGACCGTCGGGACGTCGTGTGCGGGGTCGTGGAGGCCGTCAAGGTGTCGCTGCTCCGGGATCCGGAGCTGTTCGCCGAGATCGAACGGCAGGTGGACCGCATCGTGGCGAACGACCCGGAAGTCGTGCCGGCGATCGTCCGCCGCTCGGCGGAACTCCACCTCGCCCACATCTGCGGCAACGGCGACCCGTTCGAGCTGGGCAGCGCGCGCCCGCTGGACTTCGGCCACTGGGCCGCGCACAAGCTCGAGGCCCTCTCCGACTACCGGCTCCGCCACGGCGAGGCGGTGGCGATCGGCATGGCGCTGGACCTCTGCTACGCCGTCCGGCAGGGCTTCCTCGACGCCGCCACGGCGAACCGCGTGCTGACGCTGTTCGGCAGCCTTGGACTGGCGCTGTGGGACCCCGCGCTCGACGCGTGCGACCCCTCCGGCCGGCGCGCGGTCCTCACCGGCCTGCAGGAGTTCCGCGAGCATCTGGGCGGGCAGCTCCACGTCACCATGCTGCGCGGGATCGGGCGGAGCTTCGAGGTGACGGAGATGGACGACGCCGTGATCCAGACCGCGCTGGCGGACCTGGCCGCCTGGACGCCCGCACACCTGACGCCGGCCCTGAAGGGCTGACATGCGCGTCGGCGGCGGACGCCACCTGACCTACTGCTCGAACATCCACGCGGGCGAGTCGTGGCCGGAGGTGGATGGCGCGATCCGCGGCGCGTTGCCGCGCATCCGGACCCTGCTCGGCCACGAGGGACCGCTCGCCCTCGGCCTGCGCCTCTCGGCCGAGGCGGCCTCCGGCCTCGCCCAGCCCGACGCGCTCGCCGCGTTCCGGGCGTTTCTGGCCGAGGGCGGCTTCTACGTCCCCACGATCAACGGCTTCCCCTATGGCGCGTTCCACGGCCGCCGCGTCAAGGAGCGCGTCTACCTGCCGGACTGGCGGGACCCCGCGCGCGTGACCTACTCGAACACGCTGGCGGATCTGCTGGCCGTGTTCGTGGCCGATGCCGGGCTGCCCCTTGGCTCCGTGAGCACCGTCCCCGGCGCGTTCCGGACCGAGATCACGTCCGACGCCGGCCGGCAGGCCGTCGCCGCGAGCATCCTGCGCCATGTGGCGCACCTGGTCCGCCTCCGGGAACGGACGGGCGCCACGGTGGCTCTGGCGCTCGAGCCCGAGCCCGCGTGCCTGCTGGAATCGATCCGTGACGCGGTGGCGTTCTTCGACGCGTGGCTGTTCAATCCGGCGCTCGGGAGCACCGTCGGCGACGAGGAGCGCGTCACGCTCGACCGCGAGACCATCCGCCGCCACGTCGGCGTCTGTCTGGACGCCTGCCACATGGCCGTGGAATTCGAGGACCCGGCCGACGGACTCGCCGCGCTCGACCGGGCCGGCATCGACGTGCTGAAGGTGCAGGTCAGCTCCGCCCTGAGCCTGTCCGGGCAGACGCCGGCCGAGCTGGCCACCGCCCTGGCGCCCTTCGTGGATGAGACCTACCTCCACCAGGTGGTTGAACGGCACCACGGCGCCTTCCGCCGCTACGTGGACCTGCCGGACGGGCTGGCGGCGGCCGGCGGCCAGGCCGACCAGTCCGCGCGCGACTGGCGCGTCCACTTCCATGTGCCCATCTTCCTGGAGCGCCTGCAGGGGTTCGAGACCACGCAGCCCTATCTCGCGGCGCTGCTGGCCCAGACGCGCGCGAAGACACCCTGCACGTGCTACGAGGTGGAAACCTACACCTGGGACGTGCTGCCAGCCGAATACCGCACGGTGGACATCTGCACGGCCATCGCGCGGGAACTGACGTGGGCGCGGGAGCACCTCCGTTGACGGCGGCCGCCGCGCCCGCCCTTCCCCGCCGGCCCCGCTGGCGGGCCTACCTCCTCCTGGCGCGGGCTTCGAACCTGCCGACCGTCTGGAGCAACGTGCTGGCCGGCCTGGCCGCGGGTGGCGTCGCCGCCGGCTGGCCCGGTCCCTTCGGCCCGGACGGCCGCGGGACGCTGCTGCGGCTGTGCCTTGGCGTGTCCCTGATGTACACGGCCGGCATGTTTCTCAACGACGCCTCGGACGAGGCGTTCGATCGGCAGCATCGCCCGGATCGCCCGCTGGCGCGCGGCGAGGTCACGCGGGTCGAGGTGCTGACGATCGGCGGCCTCCTGCTACTCGGGGGCATGGCCGTCCCGGCGTGGGGAGCCGCTCCGCAGTCCCTGCTCTGGCTCGCGGCACTCGCCGCCGCGATCGTCTACTACGACCAGCATCACAAGCAGAACCCGCTCGCGCCGCTCGTGATGGGGATCTGCCGCGGCCTCGTGTACTGCGTCGCGGCGGCGGTGGCTGGGGGTACCGTTGGAGTGCAGGTGCTCGTGGCTGCCGCGGCGCTCACGGCCTATGTGGCGGGTCTGACCGTCGTCGCCCGCCGACTTGGTCCCGCCGGCGGGCCTGCCGTGCCGTGGCTGCTGGCCGGCATCTCGCTCGTCGACGCGCTCGTCGTACTCGCCTTCGGTGGCGGCCCCTGGCTGGCCGGCGTCACCGCGCTCGGGTTCCCGCTCACGCTCGCGTTTCAGCGCGTCGTGCCCGGCACGTAGTTACGACCCTGGCAGCCGGGTCTACCCCCCGCGTCGCGCCGATGCGTGCAAGGTGCCAGGCCGTCAGTCGAACAGGTGCGCCAGAATCTGGTCCCGCACGGCCGTGGCGGGAATCGACCCGCTGGCCGCGCCCGGCTGGGATGAGAGAAAGACCGGCCCGTCCTCCGGCCGGTCGGTGATGCGCCCGTGCGACCCGCGCACGAGCGTGGCGTCCAGCGAGATGACGTCCATCAGGTACCGGAAGCCCATCGCCTTCCGGGCCAGCTTGAGCCCGGCCTTCAACGTGGGAAACCGAATCGCGGGATCGATGAAGAGCTCGACCGGGTCGTAGCCGGGCTTGCGGTGGATGTCCACCGTGCGCGCGTAGTCCGGAGCGCGTCGCTCGTCGAGCCAGTAGTAGTACGTGAACCACGCGTCAGGCTCGGCAATCACAACGAGCTCGCCGGCACGCGGGTGGTCGAGTCCGATGGCCGCCCGCTCCGCGCCGGCATACACCTTCCCGACGCCCGGGACCTGCTCGACGAGCGCGCGCACCTCGGCGAGTCTGGCGGGGTTCCGCACGTGGACGTGCGCCACCTGGTGGTCGGCCACCGCGAAGGCCTCGCTCGCGCCCGCGTCAAAGGCGTCCGTGCCCAGCTCGTCGCGGACGGCGAGCAGCCCCCGCTCGCGGAACAGCACGTTGAGGTGCACCGGACGGCTGACCGGCACGATGCCGTACTCGGAGACGACGATGACCCGGCGCCCACGGGCCTGGAGCCTGGCGATGAGCGTCCCGCAGACCGCGTCGATCGCCCGCACGTCCGCGCGGATGGCCGGGTCGTTCGGCCCGAGGCGCTGCAGGTTGTAGTCGAGGTGCGGCAGGTAGACGAGCAGCAGCGACGGGTTGTGCCACTCGTCGACGAGCGCCGATGCCTCGGCGATCCACCGGCTCGACTCGATGTTGGACTGCGGCCCCCAGAAATTGAAGAACGGGAACGGCCGGCCCAGCGCGTCGGTCAGGCGGGTGCGGAGGTCGGGCGGCGCCGTGTAGATATCGAAGATCTTGCCGCCGTCGGCGCGATAGACCGGTCGCGGCGTCACCGACCAGTCCACCGAGCTGTACATGTTGAACCACCAGCACAGGTTCGCGCAGGTGATGGACGGGTCGCGCCGCCGGGCCGTCTCCCAGACCTTCTCGGCCTGCACCAGGATGTTCGGCTGCTTCCAGAACATCACCTGGGCTTCGTCGCGGAAGTACCAGCCGTTGCCGACGATGCCGTGCGTGGACGGCATCGTGCCCGTCAGCATCGTGGCCTGCACGGAGCAGGTGACCGCCGGGGTGATCGTGTCGATGGTGGCCTGGGCCCCCTGGCGGGCCAGCGCGTTCAGGTGCGGCGTGTCCTCGCCCATCAGGGCGGGGGTCAACCCCACGACGTTCAGGACGGCGGTGGGGTGCATCCGGCGCGACTCAGCGGCGGCCGAGCGTGGTGTCGCCGCGCAGCAGCGTGTTGCCTTCGTGCTTCCGTGTGAGGTCGATCTCGGCCGCGGACAGGTCGGCCAGTTCCAGGCGTCCCGTCTGTCCGAAGAACGCCACCGGGTTATCCCACACGATGCGGCTGATGGTCGCCTCGGGAATCCCCTGCTCGCGCATCACGGCCACGGTCTTGGGCACCTTGAGCGGGTCGCTGATGCCCCAGTCGGCCGCGCTGTTGATCACAATCCGGTCCGCGCCGTACTGCTGGACGAGATGCGCCATCCGGCCCTCGTCCATCTTCGTGTGCGGATAGATCGAGTGCCCGGCCCAGCACTTCGACGCCAGCACGATCGGGAGCGTCTCCTCGTTGTTGTGATCGATGAGCACCCGCTCCTCGGGGATGCCGACGCGACGCACGGCGTCGATCGTCCGGATCGTGCCCTGCTTCTTGTCCCTGTGGGGCGTGTGGATCAGCACCGGCAGGTCGTGCTGCCCCGCCATCTCGAGCTGGCGCAGCAGCGCCGCTTCCTCGGCGTCGGTCTGGTCGTCGAAGCCGATCTCGCCCACGGCCACCACGCCGTCCTTCTCGAGGAACCGCGGCATCAGCGCCAGCACCTCGTCGGCCAGCTTCACGTTGTTCGCCTCGCGCGGATTGAGGCCGATCGTGCAGAAGTGCTGGATGCCGAACTGCGAGGCGCGGAAGCGCTCGAAGCCGATGATCGTGTTGAAGTAGTCCACGAAGCTGCCCGCGTTGGTCCGCGGCTGCCCCAGCCAGAACGCCGGCTCGATGACCGCCGCGATGCCCGCCGCCGCCATCGCCTGATAGTCGTCGGTGGTGCGGGAGATCATGTGAATGTGCGGGTCGAAGATCTTCATGACGGGGCCCTCTTCAGCTCGACGTGTGCAACGCCAGGGCCAGATCCCCCGGCACGGGCCGGCCGGCGGCCCGGCGTTCGGCGGCGAAATCCTCAGCCATGCGCGTCAGCGTCGGGTTCAACCGCCGTTCACGTCCGACGATCCGGTCGAGCGCCACGCCGAGGAACATCGAACGCAGCACGAGCTGGTTGAAGTGCAGCTCGGAGTAGTGCGCGGCCGGAAACGGATTCTCGCAGGCGATGGCTTCGAAGACGGGCGTGATGTTGGTCCGGCACGCATCGTAGGCGCAGGCCAGGAACCGCTCAGGCTCTGGGAGCAACGGAAGCGCCTTCAGCCAGCTCTGCTGTTCGCGGGCCTCCCCCTGCTCGTAGCACGCGACGGCGGCTTCAACGAACGCATCGCCGGGCCACTGGTCCGCCAGCTCGAGCAATGTGAGGGCACGGCCGGCATCCACGAGCGTCCATCGGTCGAACCCGACACCCGGGGCGAGCCCGGCAAGCGCCGCTCGCTCGGCGTCCGACGGCTCAAGCGGTCCGCGTCCGAGCACCCGCGGGGCCGTGGCCCACGCCAGGTGGAGCGGTTCGAGCCGGCCGGGACGCGCCAGACGCGCGCCGTCCAGCCAGCCGGGTGCAGCGGATCCGGCGCGCGCGCGCAGGAGGGAGTTGAGCAGGTCGGTGAGGGGGCTGGTCACGAGGCGCGGGCCGCAGCGTCACTACTGTAGCGGAGTCGTCACGAGAGTCGCAATCAGCTCGTCCGGATCGACGCGCGTAGTATCGTGGGCCCACGGTATGCCTGAACAGGACACGCGCGGCATGGTGGTCGTTGTCGACGAACGGGACCGCGAAGTCGGTGTCTGCGAGAAGCTCGAGGCGCATCAGGCGCCGGGAGTCCGGCACCGCGCGTTTTCCGTGCTGCTGTTCTCGGACGACGGACGGGTCCTGCTGCAGCGCCGTGCCGCGGAGAAGTACCACTTCGCGGGAATGTGGTCGAACAGTTGCGATGGCCACCCGGCGCCCCACGACGACCTCGGCGCGGCGGCGCGACGCCGCGTCTCAGAGGAGCTGGGAGTCGACGTCGCGATCGAGCACATCGGCGCGTTCACCTACCAGGCGGTCGATACGACGTCGGGTCTGGCTGAACACGAGATCGACCACGTGTTCGTTGGCGCGGTTGACGGTGAGCCCGCCTGGAACCCCGCCGAGGTCGCTGAAATCCAGTATGTCGCGATGGACGAGCTGCTGACCCGCATGGGCGAAGCCCCGGACCAGTTCGTCCCGTGGCTGGCACCCGTCCTGAGGCTGGCGGGAGAGCGCCGCTAGGGCGCCTCGGCGCGGACGACCGGGCAGGCCACCATCCGGCCGGCCTTCTCCTCGAGCACGGGGACCTGCTCCGCGCAGGACGGCTGGGCGAGCGAACAGCGGGTCCGGAACGCGCAGCCCGACGGCTTGTGCATCGGGGACGGCACATCGCCCGTCAGGCGGATCGCCTGCGCGCGCACCCGGGACGGGTCCGGCACCGGAGCGGCCGCCAGCAGCGCTTTCGAATAGGGGTGCACGGGCGCGGAATAGATCTGCTCCCCCTCCCCCGTCTCCACCACATGTCCGAGGTACATCACGGCGATGCGGTCGGAGATGTGCCGCACGACGGACAGGTCGTGGGCGATGAAGATGTAGGAGAGGCCGAACTCCTGCTGCAGGTCCTGCATCAGGTTGATCACCTGGGCCTGCACCGAGACATCCAGCGCGCTCACGGGCTCGTCGGCGATGACGATCTTCGGATTGGTGGCCAGGGCCCGCGCCAGTCCGATGCGCTGCCGCTGTCCACCCGAGAACTCGTGGGGATAGCGCATCATGTGATCCCGCGAGAGCCCCACCTTCTCCAGCAGCCAGCGCACGCGGTCCCGGCGCTCGGCCGGCGACATCTTCGTGTGGACCCGCAGCGGCTCCTCGACGATCTGGTCCACCGTCTTGCGCGGATTCAGCGACGAGTACGGGTCCTGGAACACCATCTGGATGTCTGAGCGGTACCGTCGCATCCCGGCCTGATCCAGCGCGGCCAGGTCGACGACGCCCGACGGGTGGTGGTACAGAATCCTCCCGCTCACGTCGACGCGATAGCTCATCGCCTTGAGGATGTTCACGATGGCCCGGCCCACCGTGCTCTTGCCGCAGCCCGACTCCCCCACCACGCCGAGCGTCTCACCCCGGTTCAGCGTCAGCGACACGCGCTCGACCGCACGGACCTCGCCTGTGCGACGCAGGAACACGCCGCCGAATACGGGGAACCGGACCGTCAGGTCCTGAATCTCGAGAATGGGTTCAGCCACGGTTGACCCGCCCATGGCGCGCATCATGGAGATGGCAGCGCACCCAGTGCCCGGGCGCGCGCTCGACCAGGTCCGGCTCCGTGCCCGCGCAGGGCTCGAAGCGGTCAGCGCACCGCGTCTCGAACTTGCAGCCGACGGGCAGGTCCATGATGTCCGGCACGCTGCCCGGAATCGCCTGGAGCCTGGCGGCACGGACGCCGTCCACCCGGGGAATCGAGCCGAGCAGCCCGCGCGTGTAGGGGTGCATCGGGTTCCCGAAGAGGTCCCGGACGGGCGCCACCTCCTGAATCCTGCCGCCGTACATCACGGCCACGCGGTCGCACATCTCGGCCACGACCGCCAGGTTGTGCGTGATCAGCAGAATGGCCGCGCCCTGCCGCCTCGCCTTCGCCTGGCGCATCAGATCCAGAATCTGCGCCTGGATCGTGACGTCGAGGGCGGTGGTCGGTTCGTCCGCGATCAGCAGGGCCGGATTGTTGGCCAGCGCCATCGCGATCATCACGCGCTGACGCATGCCGCCGGACAGGTGATGCGGATACTGCGCCAGCCGCGCCGCGGCGTCCGGGATCCCGACCTCGGTCAGAATCGCCACGGCCCGCCGGTTGGCCTCCTCCTGGCTGCAGTGATCGTGCGCCAGGATGACCTCCGTGACCTGCATCCCGATCGTGAAGACCGGATTCAGGGAGGTCATCGGCTCCTGAAACACCATGCTGATCTGGCTTCCCCGCACGGTGCGCATGGCCTCGATCGGTAGGTCCAGCAGATTCCGCCCCTGAAAGCGGATCTCGCCGGCGACGATGCGCCCGGGCGGGTCCGGAATCAGCCGCAGGATGCTGAGCGCCGTCACGCTCTTCCCTGAGCCGGACTCGCCCACCAGGCCCAGCACCTCGCCTTCCCGGATCTCCAGGTCCACGCCGTCCACGGCCTTCGCCACACCGGACTCGGTGAAGAAGTGCGTCTTGAGGCCACGAATCTGCAGGAGCGGAGTGGGATCGGACATGACCTGACGCGTCAGCGGAGCCGCGAGTACTCCTTGGGGTCGAACGCCTCGCGGATCGCCTCGCCGATGAACACGACCAGCAGCAGCGTGAGAAACAACGCGCCCAGCGGAAAGAAGACCAGCCACCACTTCGTCAGGTTGGCCATGCCCTGCCCGATCAACTCGCCCCAGCTCGGCGTCGGCGCCGGCAGGCCGAAGCCGAGGAAGTCGAGCGCGACGAGCGACCCGATGTTGCCGACCACGGTGAACGGCGCGAAAGAGACCACCGGCGTCAGCGCGTTCGGCAGGATGTGCCGGAACATGATCGACGCCTCGGAGACGCCGGTCACGATCGCGGCGCCGACGTAGTCCTTCGCCTTCTCCCGGTAGAACTCGCCCCTGATGTAGTACGTGATGCCCATCCAGTCGAACGCCGACAGGATGAGGACGAGCAGCCAGAACGACGGCTGGAACAGCGGCCCGTAGCCCTGCACGTAGACCGGCACGACAATCGAGCTGATGATGATGATCGTGTAGAGGAACGGCAGCGAGGACCAGACCTCGATCGCCCGCTGGCCGATCATGTCGATCCGGCCGCCGAAGTACCCGAGCACGGCACCGGCCGTCACGCCCGCGCCGAGGCCGATCACGGCAACGAGCAGCGCGAACGTCATCGAGATGTTGAAGCCGTAGGCCAGGCGCACGAGCACGTCACGCCCGCGGTCGTCTGTGCCGAAATAGTGCCGCGCGCTCGGCGCGTGCGGCGGCGACCCGGCCTGGTCGAGCAGCGCTTCGTTCGGGCCGTAGGGATAGGGCGGCATCAGCACCCAGTCGCCCCGCCCCGCCTGCCGGAACTCCTCCGTGAGAGCGCGGTAGTCCGGTTCGCCGATCGCGTTCTGCCCGAACGCCGAGGCCGGATAGAACGTCGTCAGCGGCGTGTAGTAGTGGCCCTGGTACTTCACCAGCAGTGGCGTGTTATTGGCGAGCACGGGCAGCGCGAACGACACCGCGTACAGCCCGAGGATCAGCAGGAACGAGTAGTACCCGCGCTTCAGACGCCGGAACTTCCGGAGACGCCGCTGGAAGATCGATTCCGAACGCCGGGCCGTCATTTGAAGCGGATGCGCGGATCGACGACCGCGTAGAGGGCGTCCGACAGGATGTTGCCGATGAGCATCAGCATCGACCCGATCACGAGGATTCCGAGCGCCACCGGGTAGTCACGCTGCAGCAGCGCCGTGTAGCCCAGGTACCCCATGCCGTCGATGTTGAAGACGCGTTCGATCAGGAACGACCCGGCCAGCACGAGGCTGAACACGTGCCCGAGCCCGGTCACGATCGGAATCAGCGAGTTCCGGAGCGCGTGCACGAAGATGACGCGCCGCTCGCTGAGCCCCTTGGCGAACGCCGTGCGGACGTAGTCCTGCCCGAGGCTCTCCATCAGTGAGTTCTTCGTCAGGATCGTCTGCGTGGCAAACGAGCCGACCATATACGCGAGCACGGGCAGGAACATGTGCTCGATCTGGCCGCTGACCTTGCCCCAGAACGTCAGGTACTCCCAGTTATCGGGCCGGAATCCGCCGAGCGGAAAGACCTCCCAGAAGCTGCCCCCGCCGAACAGCACCAGCAGCGCCGTCCCGAGCGCCCAACCTGGTACCGAGTAGCCGAGGAACACGAGGGCGCTGCTGACCACGTCGAACGTCGAGCCGTGCCGAACGGCCTTCATGACGCCGAGCGGCACGCAGACCAGATAGCTGAGCAGAAAGCCGGTCAGGCCCAGAAAGATCGACACCGGAAAGCGCGACTTGATCACGTCCCAGACCGGGTCCTGGTAGACGTAGGACTGCCCGAGGTCGAGGTGCAGTACCTTCCAGAGCCACTGGGCGTAGCGGATGTGCACGGGCTTGTCGAAACCGTAGTAGCGCTTGATCTCGTCGACGGCCTCCTGCGGCAGCGCGCTGGCGCCCTGCGAACCGGCCATCGTCGCGGCCCCGCCGCCGTCCCCGCCGCCCTCGGTCATTGCCGCCATCTGGAGGCGCATGATCTGACGCTCCACCGGCCCGCCGGGCACGAAGTGCATCACGGCGAACACGGCCAGCGTGATCCCGATGAACGTCGGGATGATCAGCAGGAAGCGGCGAACGAAGTACGCGGTCATGCCCGGGATACCGACGGAACGCTAGTTCGTATTGGCGCCCATCGGGTGCTGCTTGCCGTACTCCAGCCAATGGCGCACTTCCACGGGCCCGACCGGCAGCGTGGCCGACGAACTGCCCATCGCCTGCGCGAGCGCCTGCTGCTTGCCGGGGTCGTGCCACCAGAGCGTCGGGATGTCGCGGGAGTCGCCGATGCGGGTCAGGACGCCCTGGGGAAACCCGAACCTGTTCCAGAAGGCGATCCGCGAGAACGGCGCTTCCCACCCGAGGGCGTAGTGGTGCTCGGCCGCCAGCAGCCCGTCCACCTCCCGGATCAACGCCACACGTTTGGCCG
Organism: Vicinamibacterales bacterium; assembly: GCA_050183355.1. Taxonomy (GTDB): domain Bacteria; phylum Acidobacteriota; class Vicinamibacteria; order Vicinamibacterales; family UBA2999; genus CANKJK01. The sequence goes on from JBFXBH010000046.1 coordinate 13,207, forward strand.
GGTCGAACTCCACGTCGTACTTCGCGAGGAGCGCGTCGATCGTCGGGTTCTTCATGCCCGTGATGTTGTTGTTGCTCTTCACGTCAGCCAGGCGTGAGTGGAAGGACGTCTCCGGATTCGGAAACAGCAGCGCGCCCCAGGCCATGTTGGCCACGCTGTACTCGCGGTCCATGACGAGCTTGAAGAGCGTCTCGCCGGTGATGAGGCGCAGATTGACGGTGATCCCTGCCTTGCGCAGATCCTCCTGATAGATCGTCAGGAACGGCTCGGACGTCTTGCTGGCGTAGATGATCTCCACGGTGAGCGGCACGCCTCCGCGCACGAGGCGGCCCTGGGCGTCGCGGGACGAGAACCCGGCCTGGCCCAGCAGCTCCAGCGCCTTCTTCGGATCGTAGGCCATCTTCGGATTCGCCGGATTCTCGTAGATGCCCCCGGCGTGGTACGAATCGAGCGGCACGTATTCGTTGAAGAAGATCTTCTCGATGAGCAGCGGCCGGTTCATCAGGTGCGCCAGCGCCATCCGCACCCGCACATCGTCGAACGGCGCGCGACGGGTATTGAAGGCGAGCCCGGAGAAGCCCGCCGGCGCGTCGTTGAACACCTTGACCTTCTGGATCAGGCCGCGCTGCACCTTGTCGAAGTTCATCTCCTCGACCCACTCGCGGGAAATGTTCACGAAGTAGGTATCGAGGTCGCCCTTCTTGAACATCTCGAAGGCCAGCTTCTGGTCGCGCACGACGATCTCGCGGATCTCGTCGAAGTTGTTCACGCCGACGTTCCGGCGGTGGTTCTCCGCCCAGTACCCCGTCTTCCGGCGACGGATGGTGACGCTCTTGCCCTTGACCACGTCGGCCTCTTCCACGACGTAGGGGCCGCTGCCGGGGATCATCCGGAAGTTGTAGTCCTTGAGGTAGCGCTCGCCCGGCACGTCCTTGAGGATGTGGGCGGGCAGGATCGACATGCCCGAGAAGTAGAGGAAATTCCGCCAGTTGAGCTGCTTGCTCTTCACGCTGACGATGTACTTGCTCTCGGCCACGGGCTTCTCGAACTTGCCGAACGTCATCTCGTTGGACGGGTCCTGAAGGCCCTTGTCCATCTTGAACATCCAGGACGCAACGACATCGTCGGCCACGATGGGCCGACCGTCCGCCCACCGGGCGTTCGGGTTGATGCGGTAGCGGTAGGTCAGCTTGTCGTCAGAGACCTGCCAGTGCGTGGCCAGCACCGGGATGTAGTCGAGGGTCGTGGGGTGCACCGTCAGCAGCGACTCGTACACCATCGGCCCGATCATGTAGTTGAGCGCGGTGTTGGACTCGGGGCCTTCTACGCGGAGCGTTCCGGGAAAGTCGAGGACGAACTCGCGGAACGTGCCGCCCTTCACCGCGCGCGGGTCGCCGACCAGCTCGTAGGAGGCGTTGGTCTGCCACCCCTCGCCCGTGAACCCCTTGCCGCCCTGCTCCGCCGGCACGGCGGGGTCCGCGCCCGCGTCGGCGTCGGGAAACACCGGATACGCCGACTTGTCCATCGGGACGTCGGCCCTGGCCGCGGCCGGCGCGGTCGATTCAGATTCAGGCGCGGTCGTGCCGCCGCCACCGCCGCAGGCGACGGCGAACAGGGTCAGGCCGAGCGTCAGACTGCCGAAGAACGAACCGCGGGACCGTGCTGTCATCAACTCCGAAGCTCCTGGGAGAGAGAAAGGCAACGCTGGACGAGGCTAGAAGGACCAGACCGTGAGGCCGTCGTGGTCCTTCACATAGAGACGATTGCCGACGATGGCCGGTTGGCCGTAGGTGGCACTGTCGGCCACGGTGTAGCGCTCGAGGACGTCGAATCCCGAGGCGCCGGGCCTGGCGACGAGCAGTTCGGCGGAATCCTTGAGCACGAGCAGCGCGCTGCCGATGTCGGCAATCGACGCGTTGTCGGCTTCGCGGCCCTGCGTCTTCCAGGCCACCTGACCGGTCGTGATGTCCATCGCGACGAACTGACCGGAACTCTTCGACGACATGCCGATGAGGGTCGTGCCGCGGAGCACCGGGTTGCTGAGGTTCATCTGCACGTCGGCGTTCTTCCAGACCTCGGTCACCGTCCAGCCCTGTGCGGCCTTCATGACGCGGTACGCCACCGTGCCGACCATGTTGGCGGACACGACGACGGTGTCGCGGTAGACGACGGGCGTCACGATGTTCGTCCAGAACTGGTTCCGGAACGGCTGCTTCCACAGGAGCGCGCCGGTGGCGGGGTCGAGTCCAGCGAGGTATTCCTGCGTGAAGGCCACGAGCTGCCTGACGCCCCCGAGATCCGCCAGTTGCGGTGAGGCGTAGCCGGGACCGTCGCCCGCCCACGCCCACTTCACGGCGCCGGTCGCGGCGTCGAACGCGGTGAGCGCGCCGTTGTCGTGGCCGCCGAGGTGCACGAAGACGACCCCCTTGTCCACGAGCGGCGACGTCGCCGTGCCGTACTTCGGCTGCGCCGTGCCGGCCGGCTTCTGCCACAGGAGCCGGCCCGTCTTCGCGTCATAGGCGGAAAAGATGCTGCTCAGGCCGAGCGCGAAGATGCGCCCGTCGGCATAGACCGGGGTCGACTTGGGCCCGAGGCCGTGCTTCCCGGTGCCTTCCGGGAGCGTGAAGGGCGCCGGATACGCGGTGCGCCAGATCACCTTCCCCGTCGCGGCGTCGAGGGCGGACATCACTTCTTCGTCACCCTGCCGCCCGAACGCGAACACGCGGTCGCCGACGACGAGCGGCGTCGAGTAGCCGAGACCCACGTCGGACCGCCACCGCTTCGTCAGGGCCGGCGGCCAGACCTTCGGCGCCGCGACACCCGTCAGCACGCCGTTCCTGAGCGGGCCGCGCCACCCGGTCCAGTCCACGGGCTTCTGGGCGGCAAGACCGGCGGTCATCAGCACCGCGGCGACGGCCGCGAGGGCGGCGGGTCGATGGCTCGGCATGCAGCAGTTATAGCTGATCCGCCCCCCTATACTCAGGGCAATGCGCGCACCGTTCCGTCTGCCGGTCCTCGCCGGCCTCCTCGTCGCCGCCCTCGTTTCCGCCCGGCCGGCCCCGGCCCAGGTCCGCGGCCTCGACATCCACTACGTACCCACGCCGCCCGAGGTCGTGGACGCCATGCTCGCGCTGGCGAAGGTCGGTCCCGGCGACGTGGTGTACGACCTGGGCTCGGGCGACGGGCGCATCCCGATCGAAGCGGCGCGCCGGCACGGCGCGACCGGCGTGGGCATCGAGCTGGACCCTTCGCTGGTGAAGCTGGCGAAGGCTGGCGCCGAGGCGGCCGGCGTCGGGAAGCGCGTACAGTTCAGGCAGGCCGATATCTTCAAGACCGACCTGTCGAAAGCGTCGGTCGTGACGCTCTACCTCTCGCCGACAACCAACCTCCGCCTGCGCGACAAGCTGCGACGGGAACTGGCCCCGGGCTCGCGCGTCGTGTCCCACCGCTTCGACATGGGCGACTGGATGCCGGACGAAGAACGGAACGTCAACGGCATCCGCGTGTTCCTGTGGACGATCCCGCCACGACCGGAAGCGCGGTGAGGCGTCGGCCCGCGGCCATCTACCGATGGAAGCGGCCGAAGAACACGGCCTTGCCCAGGATGTGACCGTTCATGGCCTCCACCACCTGCGCCCGGGTCGCGTCGGCACCGACGGCCAGCTTCGTGTCGAGCGCATAGAGCATCCACGTGTAGTGGTGATGCGGACCCGGCGCCGGCGCGCCGGGCCCGAGATACCCGGGGACGCCGCGGAAGTTCTTCGGCTGGATCGAGCCATCCGGCAGGTTCGCCTCGGCGGGCACGCCCTCCGCGAGACTCGTCGCCGTGCCGGGGATGTTCACGACCATGTAGTGCAGGATGTCCTCGACCTTCTTCTGGTAGGCCACATCCGGGTCGTGAAACATCAGCACGAAGCTGACCGTGCCGGCGGGTGCATTCGACCACTGCAGCGGGAGCGACACGGCGCCCGACGGGTTGGCCTGCGTGTACTTCGCGGGGATCTCGCCGCCATCGGGGAACGCCGGTGAGGTCAGCGTGAATCCCTGTTTCGCAGGGGCCGGCGTCTGTGCCTGAGCCGTGGCCACCGCCGCCACACCCAGCAACCCGGTCGTCACCAGCACACGCGCAATACGTCTCGTTGTCATCATGACGGCTCCTTCCGTTCCTGTTCGAGGCCATCCGGCCCTGCCCAACGTGGGCCGGCGGCCAGCCAGCCGCCCAGCACCACGCATCCGATCGCCAGCACGATGTTGCCCAGCGTGGCACCGGCGCCGCCCGCGTACCGCGCATCGCCGGCGGCGTTCCTGACCTGCGTGAGCAACTGCGGCACGCCGGACGCACCGGCCAGGGCCGCGTAGGCGGCCACGCCGAGCCGCGCCCGCGCCCCGCTGACCCGGGCGACGGCCGCACCGGCCAGCAACGCCACGCCGGCCACGAGGATCGCCGGCAGGGCGTCGGCCGCGAACCACCGGCCGAACCACGTGCCGCCCAGCACCGATGTCGCACCGGCCAGGATCACGGGCGCCGCCATCCGCCCGCCGAGCACGGCCATCACGATCCCGACGAAGAGTGCCCGGAAGACGACGCCACCGGCGCTGGGCGGTGCGGAGGGCGCGGCAGGCGTTACGGCAGGGTCCATAGGGTCAGGTGGTCCTCGTCCTTGATGAAGATGCG
>JBFXBH010000047.1:0-17822 GCA_050183355.1 Vicinamibacterales bacterium
CGTCCCGCGTGACCGCCTGCGGCGCGCCGGGCTTCGGCGCGGCGTCGCCGTTGATGACCAGATAGGTGGACCGTGCCGGCTCGCTGCCGAACTTCCCGCCCTTGACGTTTCGCGCGCAGATGACGAAGTCGCTCATGCGCGCAGCATCGGGCGTTCGCCTGACCGGTGTCAAGCGGACGGGGTCCGCTCAGCGCCGCAGGATCTTCTCCATCGGCCTGCCCTTCGCAAGCTCGTCCACCAGCTTGTCCAGATAGCGGATCTTCTGCATCAGCGGATCGTCGACGTTCTCCACACGAACGCCGCACACAACGCCCGTGATCAGCGACGTGTTCGGGTGCATGGCCGGCGCCTGCGCGAAGAATGTCTCGAAGTCCGCCTTCTGCTGAAGCGCTTCCTGGAGCCCATCAGCGCTGTAGCCGGTCAGCCAGCAGATGATGCGATCAACCTCGTCCCGCGTGCGGCCTTTGCGTTCAGCCTTGTGCACGTAGTGCGGGTAGACGCTCGCGAATGGTGTCGTGAAGATGCGGTGCTTTGCCACTGTGGATCCCTTATGGCCGGGAGATCTCGAAGAGGAAGTCCGCCCCGTCGTGGGCGACGAGGTGCACGCCGGGCACGCGTGGGGCCTCGTCCGCGGCGCGGGCCAGTTCGCTGGCTCGATCCGGATGCAGCACGACGTAGCGGACGCCGATCTGTCGCAGAAGAGCGATCGCCTCCGGTGCGGGGAAGTGCCGCAACGTCTCCATCCGTCCCTTGTGGCCGGGCGGCTCGTGCCGGCCGAAGCCGTTGACGATCGGATTCCAGTGCGCGGTGGAGAAGAGCAGATAGTCCGCCTCATGGAAGTTGTCCGGAGCGAACCGGTAGGTTGGCAGCGACAGGACGGGCCCCTTCGGCAGCGTGGCCAGGCGCGTATAGACCGCCGGGACTGGCTCGCGGGGCGGTGTGCCGCCGGGGAAGTTCACGACGTAGCTTTCCCAGAGCCCGACGGTCGCCAGCAGCGCGAGGGCCACGGTTCCGGTCACGCGCCATCGCGATCGCAGCCACGCGGCCCCACCAGCCACGAGGACGGCCTGCGCGAAGACGACCAGCAGCGCGAACCGGGCGGGCGCGCGCAGCAGGCCCATGGCGGGAAGTCTCGCGAAGACGTCGAACGGCGTGAGACCGGACCCCGGACCGAACGACAGCGCGAGGGCCACGCCACCCGCGATCGCGGCGGCCGCTGTCAGCCTGTCCGGGATTCGGAGCCAGCGCCATTTGCCGAGCGCGGCAAGCGTGAGGCCGACGAGGCCCAGATAAAGCGTCTGCTCGCCCCAGATCCAGCGCGGCTGCAGTGCCGTGTGTCCCGCAACCCACTGCCCGAGCGCGGTGTTGGCGGGCGGGACGAGGTACGAGGCGACATCAGCCGAGTTGCCCTGCACTTCTGCGAGGGTGTTCCCGGGAAGCTGCGTGTAGGGCCCGACGAACCAGAACAGCACCGGCAGCCCGACGGCGATCGCCGCGAGGCCTGACACGACGTGTTGGCGCGTGAGCGGGCGGCGCCACAGCAGGCAGGCCGCGGCCACGGCGAGCAGTAAGGCGAGCATCGCCGCGAGGTACCAGCCGGAGAGCGCCTGCACCAGCACCAGCGCCGCGACGGTGATGGTGCGCGCAGGGGAGGGTCGCTCGACCCAGCGGTCCAGCGCCAGCAGCGCCAGCGGCATCGCCCACGTCCACAGCATCTGCACGTGGCCGTGCGCGTGGTGCATCCGGAAGAACGCGAACGCGTAGACGAGGCCGGCGCCGAACGCGGCCACGGAGTCCTTCGTGATGCGGAAGGCCAGCGCCTGCATCGCCAGGCCGTTCAGGACGAACGCAGCGAGCCAGACGCACCAGTAGGCGTAGACGGGGTCGTGCGTCAGCGCGTAGATGGGTGCCGCGAAGAGGCCGATCCCGAGGTGATGCTCCGCCCAGCCCAGCGCACCGGCCTGCGGAAAGAACATGTTCGCGTCGAAGAGCGGCGTGCCGGTCAGGAGCGCGTGGGCATCCCAGGCGAGCGTCCAGATGAGCAGGCGCGCGTCGCCGGGGTAGCTGGCGTCCGACAGATTGTTGAAGTCGATGAGCGGGGCGCTCATCACGCGCGTGACCAGCGCGAAGCCGATGGCGCTCAGACACCACGCGAGGCGTGACATGCCGATAACGGTACCCCAGTTGCCGGCCGTGTCTCCCTGGGACACGACCCGGTTGCCGCTGTGAAGGGCTGTCTGGTCCACTGCGGGACCGGTGGCGGGGCGCGACGCGCGAGGGCGGGGATTACGGGGAAACAGCGGGCGGGGCCAGCGCCCCGCCCGCCGGTGATGCGGCTAGAAGTTGATCTGCGTCCCGAACTTGAACAGGCGCCCGCCAAGCAGCACGCCGGGCGTCAGCCAGCCCTGGGGCGTGCCGGCCGGCGTGTACCGGTTGTTGATGCCCTGCGGCGGCCGGTTGTTGAACACGTTGTAGAGCTCGGCGATGGCCTGCACCTTGGCCTTGCCGAACGTGAACGTGCGCGAGAGGCGCGTGTCCACCTCGTTCAGCCGGTCGTCGTACATCGAGGACGCCAGCGCCGTGGAGCCGGAGTTGGGCGACGGCAGCAGCTGGTAGATCGTGTTGGTGCCGTTCAGCGGACGGCCCGCCGTGTTCGGTGCGAGCGCTGACGGAACCTCCGCGAGGATCGGAATGCCCGGTAGGTTCTTGAACGTGCCGGAGATCGTGAAGCCAGCCGGGAGCGGATAGACAATCTGGAGCTTGACCTGCGACCCGACGCCATCCCACCACGCAGGCGCGACGTTGCAGAAGCCTTCGGCCCTCGGCGTCAGGATCGGGCTCGAGCCGGCCGTCGTCGGCTTGCTGTAGCCGTTCTGCGCGACGTTCGGCAGGTCGTTCATCCAGCAGGCGTCGACGACCGTCCGTCCGACCGCCACGCCGCCGGCCATCAGACCACCGTTCGGCATGCGGTAGTCGAACGCGAAGTCGACGCCGTTGTAGACCTCGCTCGGCTTCTTCGTCGCGCCAGGAATGTCGTCGATCCGCATCCGCACGTCGGAGACGGGCCGACCCAGCGCCGACGCCTTCACATCGTAGAGGCCGCAGACCTGCTTGCCGCTCACGCTCCCGAGGCGGGTATCGGTGGGCGCCGTGATGCAGTAGCTGTCGAAATCAGACGGAGAGACGGCCGTGTTGACGATCGCCTGCTGATTGCGCCAGTCGTTCCGGTTGTAGGCCACCGTCAGGCCGAGGCGTGGCATGAGCTGGTGCTGCAGCGCCAGGGAGGTCTGGTAGCTGAACTCCCGCACGCCCCAGCCGGTGGACGCGTTGCGATCCCAGGTCTGCGTCGAGCGCGTGCTGCCGAAGTTCGGGTCGAAGAGCGGCCCGCACTCGCCGTTGGTGCCGAGCGCGCCGAACAGGTTGGTCAGCGTGCAGTCCGGGGACCCGTTTCCGTTGAAGTCGATCCACAGGCGCGGAGCCGACTGCACGGTCGTGTTCGACGGCGAGAGCGACTTCGCTTCGCCACCGCCGAGGCCGGCCAGGTACTTTCCGAAGCCGCCCTTGATCGCGGTCTTGCCATTCCCGAACACGTCGTAGGCCGCGCCGACGCGAAGCGTCAGGTCCTTGTAGTTCGGCAGGTCCTTGACTTCGGGGAACGACTGCTCGGGCTTGAACGGTCCGGCGGCCACGGTGATGGCCGGCGCGAACGAGTGGAAGTGGTCGAAGCGGGCTCCCAGGTTGAGCGTCAGGCGCCGGATCGTCCACTGGTCCTGCGCGAAGATGCCCTGTGAGCGGACGCGGACGAAGTTGGTGAACGGGGACGCAAACTGATTGATCAGGTAGATGCCGCCGGGGATCGCGTTCAGGACGACGTTGTAGCCGTTCGGCTTGGCGTCTCCCCAGGTGTCGTAGTAGCCCTGCAGCGTCTGCAGGCCCGCCTTGAACTGATGCGAACCGGTCACGTACGAGGTCGCGACCTTCTGTGTGTAGTTGTTGCCCCGGTGTTGAACGTCGTACGCGTTCGTGGACCCGCCGGGCAGCGCGCCCCAGCCGAATCCCTGGGCGTTGTCGAACACGAACCCGAGCGGGCCGGGCGTGTTCTCGTTGGTGAAGCTGACGGCCTGCTTCAGGAAGGATGCCCGGGCCTCGAAGAACAGCTTGTTGCTGACGGCATAGTTCCAGCTCGTCTGGGACAGGTACATGCCGGGCTTGTTCGCGTAGTCCTGCCCGTAGCCGAAGCTGATGGCCGCCTCCGGGGCCAGCGGTGAGCCGAGGCTGATCGTCAGGTAGGCGTTCCAGCCGACTTCATAGTCGAGGCTCGTGGCGAGCTTCTGCTTGGGCGTCAGCTGCCAGGTCAACCGGCCGTTGATGTTCGTGTAGTTCGTGTCACCGAAGGCCGGACGCGTCGGGTCGGGCTCGTACCTGAGCGGGTTGGTGGACTTGTTGAAGAACGACCATGGCGCGGTGCCGTACTGGTGACCGCCCCAGTACCGATTGGCGTTGAAGAACCAGAGCTTGTCCTTCTTGATGGGCCCGCCCCAGCCGAGGCCGTAATCCCACACTTTCCGCAACGTGCTGGCGTCAGTGGGAGACCCGCGGTCGATCGAGGACTGCGGCACCTTGCCGGACGCGAAGTTCTCGTCCGAGTAGTTCGCAACGCCAAACAGCGAAACGGTGTTACCGCCCTCTCGGGGCACCATGTTGACGTTGGCGCCGCCGGTTTCGGTCTCGGCGCTCGCGCCGCCCGTGTCGACGACCGTCTCCTGCACGCCCATCGTGTTGAACTTCCAGATGCGCTGCTGGCCGCCGGCGGCGGCGTAGAACACATTCGTATTCATGCCGTCGTAGTTGATCTTGCCGTCGTCGCCGCGGCCGCCGTGGATGGCCACGCCCGTGTTGGCGTCACCCTGCGCGCCGCCGACGTCGTTGCGGCCCTGGGTCGTTGACGTGGCGCCCAGCGTCAGCGACGCGAACTGTTCGAGCCCGCCCTGGCCCGACGGCAGGGTCCGGAGCACGTCCTGCTTGAGTACCTGCTGCGTGCGCGTGTTCTGGATGTCGACGACCGGCGTCGAACCCGTGACCGTGATGGTCTCCTCCACGCCGCCGATCTTCAGGTCGGCGTTGGCGGTGGCGGTGAAGCCCGCCGAGATCTCCAGACCCTCGCGTTTCGCCGTGCCGAAGCCGGTCAGGCTGAAGGTCACCGTGTAGGTGCCCGGTCTCAGGTCGGCGATGTTGTAGCGGCCCTGGCCGTCGGTGACGGCGGTGCGGACCTTCTCGATCAGTGCCGGACTCGAGGCTTCCACGGTCACGCCAGGCAGCACCGCGCCCGTGGCGTCCTTGACGACTCCGGTGATGCTGGCGGCGGTCTGGGCGAACGTCACAGCCGGCAGCATGGCCAGCAGGGCGCCCAGCAGTACTCCGAGCGAACGTCTTTTCACGTCACCCTCCACGATTGAACAGTGTTAATGAAAACGGCGGGGAGAGGATAGTGTCAGAACAGGAGCAGGTAAAGAACTAAGTTAGGAACTGGATGAAACAGGCCTGTTTCGCCAGAAAGACCGGGCAGAGCATGGGCCGAACCTGAAGAATACCGGGTGAAGCACGGGCGGAAAGGCCGGACGGGCAGCCCACGCGAGCCGCCCGTCCGGGGTGAGGCGTTACTAGAAGTCGACCTGCGCGCCGAACTTGAACAGCCGGCCGCCGAGCAGCACGGACGGCTGCAGGTAGTTCGCGCCGAACGTGTTGTTGTTCGCCTGCGACGGACGGGTGTTGGTCAGGTTGTAGATCTCGAAGATCCCCTGCATCCGCAGGCCCGAGATCGTGAGGGTCCGCGTGAACCGCGTGTCGATCTGGTTCAGCCGCTCGTCGAACTGGGTTGCGGGGGCGATGCCGGCGATGGTCATCGTCGCATTGCACGGACCCGTCGGCGCGCAGAGCGACAGGTTCCGGCCGAGCGACGGCAGGATCTGCGCGTTGGTCATGGGGATGTTGGCCGTGATGTTGACACCCGGCAGGTGCTTGTAGGACGCGCTGGCCGTGATGCCCCACGGCAGCGGATAGACCGCCTGCACCTTCACCTGCGACCCGATGCCGTTCCACCAGCTCGACTGCTGGTGGCAGTACTCCTCGGTGCGCGGCTGAGCCTGCGACGCGGCCAGGTTCGGATAGTCGTTCAGGTAGCAGTCGTCGAGCGTCTGCCGTCCGATGCTGACGCCGCCGTTCAGCAGGCCCTTCTCCTTGAAGCGCCAGTTGAAGCCGACGTCGACGCCGTTGTAGACGTCCTTCTTCCGCCCGCTCGCGCCGAACATCCGGTTCATCTCCTCGACCGTCATCAGCACCTGCCGGACCGAGCTGCGCTTGTCCGGGTTCACGTCGTAGAGGTTGTTCAACGTGATGCCCGCGCGGTCGCCGAGCCGCGGGTCGTTGGGCAACGTGACCGAGAACCGCGTGTAGTCGCTCGGGCTCTGGAGGATGTTGACCGTCTGCTGCTGGTTACGCCAGTCGGTGTTGAAGTAGCCGACCATGATGCCGAGGCCCTGGCGCACCTCGTGCTGCACGGTCACGTTCCACTGGTAGTTGTACTCGCGGGCGTTCCACCCGAGGCGGGCGCTCTCGTCCCACGTGATGTTCGAGACAGGCTGGCCGAAGGCGAGGTTGCTGACCTGACCGCACTCGCCGTTCTGCGTCAACACGGACAGATTGCAGTCCGCCACGAAGTTGCCATTGGCGTCGTTCCACGTCCGGTTGACCGAGGCCACCACCGCGTTGGCCGGCGAGATCGTGTTCAGGATGCCGCCACCCATGCCGATCGGATACTTGCCCCACGACGCCTTGATGGCCGTGCGGCCGTCCCCACGCAGGTCGTAGGCCGCACCGAAGCGCGTCGTGACGTTCTTCATGTTCGGGTAGTCGTCGATGGCGTCGACCCGCCGTGCCGGCAGGAAGGGACCCGCCGGGATCTCATCGGCCAGCGTGAAGCCGCGGAACCCGTCGTAGCGGACGCCCGCGTTGATGGTCAGGCGGTTGAGGCTCCACTGCTCCTGGGCGAAGATGCCGACGCCACGGAGCCGCGCGTCGCTCCGGAACGGGTACGCGCCCTGATTGATGCGGTTCGGCACGCCGTTCAGGAACGTGTAGGTGACGCCGGTCGGATGGTTGCCGCGCGTGTTGAAGACGCCCTGCTGCATCTGGAGCCCGGTCTTGAACGAGTGTGAGCCGGTCACGTACGACACGGTGAACTTCTGGTTCGCGTTGTCCTGCTGCTGCGGCTCGTTCAGGTCGTTCTGCGAGGACAGGCCGAGGCCGCCCCACGTGTAGCCGAGGCCGGCGTCGGTCACCTGCGTCGCGCCGGGCGCGTTCGGACCGCCCTGGCTGGTGAACGAGACGGCCTGCTTGAGGTAGGAATAGCCGGCCTGGAACAGGACCTTGTTGGTGGCCGGGAAGCTCCACCCGATCTGCGTCAGGTACTCGGGTCCGTACTCGAAGCTGGTGCTCGACTCGGGGGCCGTCGTGGCGCCGATGCCCATCCAGCACGCGCACGCTCTCTGCCAGTTTTCCGAGAACGTGATCTTGTTCTTGGCCGAGGCCTGCCACGTCAGGCGCACGCCGTGATCCCGGTAGTCCTGGTCGCTGAAGGCGGGGCGGCTCAGGTCCGCCTCGTAGCGGTACCAGACCTGTGACTTGTTGAAGTAGTTGTTCGCGGCGAACGACTCGTTCCCCCACCACCGGTTCGCGTTGTAGAACCACAGCTTGTCCTTGGCCACGGGCCCGCCGATGCCGATGCCGTAGTCGTAGACCTTCTTCATGGTCTTGTTCTCGGGCTGGCTGCGCCGGGCCACGAGCTGTTCGGGCACCTTGCCGCTCGCGAAGTCGGCGTTCGTGTAGCTGAGGATGCCCTGCGCGCGGAACGTGTTGCCGCCGTCGCGCGGGATCATGTTGACGTTGGCGCCGCCGGTGTCGCTCTCGGCGCTGTTGCCGCCCGTGTCGACCACGGTTTCCTGAATGCCGACGGTGTTGAACTTGTAGATGCGCTGCTGGCCGCCCGCGCCGCCGTAGAACACGTTCGTGCTCATGCCGTCGTAGTTCGTGCGGCCGTCGTCGCCGCGGCTGCCGTGGATGCTGATGCCGGTCGAGAGCTCGCCGCGGTCGCCACCGACGTCGTTGCGCGTGCCGGTGGAGTTGGTGGCGCCGAGCGTGAGCGCGGAGAGCGCCGTGATGTCCTTCAGGCCGGAGGGCAGCGCGTCGAGCACCTCGGCCCGGAGCACCTGCTGCGTGCGGACGTTCTGGATGTCGACGACCGGGCTGGCGCCGGTCACCGTGACGGTCTCCTCGAGCCCGCCGACCTTCATCTCGGCGTTGGCCGTGCCCGTGAACCCCGCCGAGATCTCGATCCCCTCGCGCTTGAAGGTGCTGAAGCCGACCAGCGTGAACGTGACTGAGTAGACGCCGGGCCGCAGGTCCGTGACGTTGAAGCGGCCCTGGCCGTCGGTCACCGCGGTCCTGACCTTCTCGATCAGGGCCGGGCTGGCCACTTCAACGGTGACACCCGGCAACACCGCGCCTGTGGTGTCCCGGGCCGTGCCGGCGATGCCGGCGGTTGTCTGCGCCAGTGCGGTTGATGCAACGAGAAACACCAGGAAGAACCCGATTCCGAAGTCTTTCAGTCTCATGACTCCCCCAAATGGCCGGCCCGGCGGCCTGAACGTTCGTTCAACGGCGGATGAGCCTAACCCCGAACGACGTTCAGAGACAAGCTGAATCCCGTTCCAGCGGGAAGAGGCGCGGAGACGCGGGATGGACCGGACCCGTGGCGTTCGGTCTGGCTATGGCGTGACGACCTTGAAATCGGCCGTCCAGGTGTGACGGCCCCAGGCGATCGTCAGCCGTGCGCCGTCGCCGAGGAGTTCCATGCGGGGTTCAAGCCCCGCGTCGCCCGAAGCGGCCCGCTCATGGTGCAGCGGGATCTCGGCCACCACGGCCGCCTGGTCGAACTGGGTGCCCCAGACGTCCGGCTGGTTCGTGACGGCCAGGCGCCAGCCCGGGCCGGTCCGCCGGAGCCAGAATCCGTAGAGCCCCGGGAAGCCGGCGGAGGCGTTGCCGGGCTTCAGCACGGTCGCGCCGAAGCTGATCGCCTTCGCCGTCCGCAGCTTCATGATGCCGTGTCCCGTGAAGCGGACGACGCCGGCCGTCAGCGTGTCGATCGACGCGTAGGCCGCGTCGCCCGTGGGCACCCGGGAGAACTCGAGCGTGACCCCATCCTGCCCTTCGAGCGACGCGGTGAGGCGGTCGACGCGGTCCAGATCGACCGCATCCGGATTCACGCCGCCGCGGCCGGCCGGCGCCCCGGCGAGCGGCTGGCCGTAGGCGATGTAGCCGAGCATCATCTCGTCGTCGGCGTGCGGACCGAAGATGACGGGCCGCGTCGCGTCGAACGCCTTCTTCGCACCGCGGGCCGCACTGTTGTCGAACCGGTAGAGCACCTCGACGCGCGTGCCCGCCGGCACGACCTTCGGCGTCAGGTATGTGTAGACCTCCTCCCACCGGTGGTCGTAGTGCGGCACGTCCAGCAGCGTTTCCGCCTTCCCGTCCGGGTAGAACGCCCGGTAGACGGCGGACGACGTGCGCGAGTGCCCGTGCGGCCACAGCGCGAGAATCGTCGTCTCCCGGTCGAAGGTCTTCGCCGCGCCGACCCTCCAGTCCGCGTGTCCGGGTGGTACCTCGAAGTTCGTGTTGCCCGCGGCGTTGAAGCGCACGCGGTGGGTCGGCGGCCCTTTCGCGAGCGTCAGCCCGATCTTCGACGTGTCGACGACCGCCGTTCCGGGCCCCTTCGCCTTGAAGTAGTGCATGTCCAGCCGGACCGCGGCGCCCCGCGGCGCTAGGTAGGCGAACCCGTCCGGCAGCAGCCGGGGCTCGGCGCCGGGCGCGGCACAGCCGAGGGACGTCTCACGGTCGATCCCGGGCCGCAGCGGGATGGCCGGCGGGAGGACGAGCGCGCCGCACATGTGGTGGACGGCCGGACTCCCGCCGAGAAACTCGACGCCGCGCACCCAGAAGTCGTCCGGCAGCTCGCCGACCTCGAACGTGATCATGTCTTCGCTGACGTCGTCGGCCAGCGTGTGCGGTTCGCCCTTCACGTCGATGTTCGGTTCGCCCAGCATCCATCCGTCCGGATGCACCGCGGGCAGCGGCGCCGGAGGATTCGCGGGCGGCGTGCCGGCGGTCGCGCCGCCGCGGACCCACGCGGTGAGCGTCGCGATCTGGCCGGCGGTCAGGCCGCGCTCGTTGATGAACACGCCCGCGCTCGCCGGGCTCGCCAGCCACGGTGGCATCCGCTTCGATTCGACGGCCGCCGCGATCGCGCGTGTCCACGGCCGGACCTCGTCCCAGGTCGAGAGCGGCATCGGCGCCACGAGACCGCCGTGGCTCGCGCCCTGGCTCCGATGGCAGGACTCGCAGTGCGTGCGGAGGATCGGCTGCACGTCGCCGTAGTAGGTCGGCGTGCGCGCCTGCGTCCCCGCCGGCGCGGCCGAGCCGAGCACGGCCACGGCGGCGGCCAGCAGCACGGGGAGCACGGGCGGTCGCCGGGATGTCATGCCGCCTCGCGCATCACCCGAGCTTGATCGCCACCAGGCTGACGTCGTCGGCCGGCGGTGCGAAGGCCAGCACGTCCTGCCTGATCGCGTCGTAGATCCCGCGCGCGGAGAGATCCTTCGCGCGCCGCATGGCCTGCTCCAGATGCTCCGGAAAGTACGCTTCGTCCCCGCGGCGGTGATCGGAGAGACCATCCGTGTGGATCAGCAGGATGTCCCCCGCGCCCATCAACTGCCACTCGTTGAGCTGGTAGGTCTGCTTGAATCCGAGCGGGGGTTCGTGCGTGACGCTGCGGTCGATCGCATCGAGCGACGGCATCATGCCGAGGGGCGGAAACGAAATCGACCGCTCCTTGTCCACGTCCATCAGCCGATCCATCGCCCGCGAGAACACCACCGGCGTGGGCTGTCCGGCCGAGAGGAACCGGAAGGTCGCATCCTCGGAGATCTCACCGTAGATCAGCGAGACGTACTTGTGCGCGCCGGAGGACTGGAAGAAGCGGCTGTTGAGGTTCTCGAACAGCCGCTTCGTGATGTTGCCGAACATGTCCAGTTCGTACAGCGCGCCGGTCAGGAACGCCTGGTGCAGCATCGCGGCCAGCACCGCGTCGGTCGCCCGGTGGCCGGCCACGTCAATCAGCGCCACGCCTGCCATGTGCTCGCAGCGTTCGAGATTCTTCACGATGTCCTGGCGCCCTGTCTCGGCGGCGCGCCGCGCCCGCGCGGCCAGGTCGAAGCGGCGCTTGAAGTCCACGTAGATGAGGTGGTCGCCGCCCACGGTGCCCGTCAGCGCCATGCAGCCGCCGAACATCTCGATGCCGCGCAGCCGCGGCACGTCGCCGGAGCGCGGCACGAGGTACTTCGTGATCTCCTGGAAGTTCTGCAGCTCGCTCCGGAGCTGGGTGAGCGTGGCGAGGTCGTCCGTGGCGGTCGTCATGGGGGAACGTGTCCCGATTATCGCCGAGGTGCGGAGGAGAGGTTCTAGAATGACCGGAGAGTCATGCCCTGGACGCACTGCCGAGGAAGCCGGCTCGCCGGAGCGGCGACGGTCGCGGTTGCGCTGACGGCCGGCGGTGCCGGGCTCGCGCAACCCGCCTCGCCCGACCGCGCGTTTCTGGACCGCTACTGCGTCTCGTGCCACGGCGCCTCCCGCCGCCTCGGCGGCGTGGACCTGCGGGAACTCGCCGCACCCGCGGCCGGCGGAGACGCGGCGCTCTGGGAGCGCGTGATCCGGCAGGTGCGGGCGGGCGTCATGCCTCCGGCCGGGGCCGCGCGTCCCGCGGCCGCGGAGGCCACCCGGTTCGCCCAGTCTGCCGAGCGTGCCGTCGACGCGGCAGCCGACGCGGCGCCGAGGCCGGGGCGGCCCGTGGCGCACCGCCTGAACCGCACCGAGTACGCCAACGCCGTGCGTGACGTGCTGGGGCTGGAGGTTGACGCCACCGCGCTGCTGCCGGCCGACGAGACGCTCGAAGGCTTCGACAACATCGGCGGCGTGCTGTCGTTCTCGCCGCTGCTCGTCGATCGGTATCTGTCGGCCGCGCGGCGGATCAGCCGTCTGGCCGTCGGCGACCCGACGATCGGCCCGGCTTTCGCCGCGCACACGTATCGGGCCGAGCAGACGGCGTACCAGGACGCGCGCACCGACGACGACCAGCCCTTCGGCTCGCGCGGCGGCCTCGCCGTCCGGCACCACTTTCCGCTCGACGCCGAGTACGTGATCCGCGTCGCGCTGCTCCGGAACATCCTCGGCTACGTGCGCGGGCTGACCGGGCCGCACGTCCTCGAGATCCGCCTCGACGGGGCGCGCCTGCTGCGTGTGACGGTCGGCGGCGCGACGGGACTCACGCCGGCCCCGCTGAGCTTCACGGGCGTGATCCTCGGCGACCCGAAGTGGGAGGCGTGGGCCGTGACGGCCGACGACGGTCTGCAGGTGCGCTTCAGGACGACCGCGGGGCCGCACACGGTCGGCGTGTCGTTCGTGGACGAGCCGTTCGCGGTGGAAGGCGTGCAGCAGCCGCCGCTGACCGGGCTCGGGTTTGCCTACAGCGAGTTTCTGAGCGCGCCGTGGGGGCCGTGGGGGCCGGCGGTCGACAGCCTCACCGTCGACGGGCCGTTTGCGGCCGCGGGTCCCGGCGCCACGCCGAGCCGCGCCCGGATCTTCGTGTGCCGTCCCGCCGGCGTGGCTGACGAAGCGGGATGCGCCCGCCGGATCCTGCTGGGGCTGGCCCGCCGCGCCTACCGTCGGCCGGCCGTCCCCGCGGACGCGGACCGCCTGATGCCGTTCTTCGAGCAGGGACGCAGGACCCTCGGCACCTTCGATGGCGGGATCCAGACGGCGGTCGAGCGTCTGCTCGTGGACCCCGCCTTTCTGTTCCGCGCCGAGCGCGAGCCGCGTGGCACGGCGCGCGGGGCGGCGTACCGCGTCGGCGACGTCGACCTGGCGTCGCGCCTGTCCTTCTTCCTGTGGAGCAGCGTGCCGGACGACGCCCTGCTGGCGCCGGCCGAGGCAGGCACGCTCCATGAGCCGGCTGTGCTGACCCGCGAGACGCGGCGGTTGCTCGCCGACGGCCGCGCCCGTGCGCTGACGACGAACTTCGCGATGCAGTGGCTCGGCCTCCGGGAGCTCCGGCCGGTCACGCTCGACGAGGAGTTGTACCCGGAGTACGACGGCAGCCTGCGCAGTGCCTTTCTGCGCGAGACGGAGCTGTTCGTCGAGGACCAGATCCGTCGCGACCGGCCCGTCACGGAGCTGCTCAGCGCGGACTACACGTTCGTCAACGAGCGCCTCGCCCGCCACTACGGCATCGCCGGCGTCTACGGCGGTCACTTCCGGCGCGTGTCCGCGGACGACCGGCGGCCCGGGTTGCTCGGCCACGGCAGCATCCTGACGGTGACGTCGTACCCGAATCGCACCTCGCCCGTGCTGCGGGGCCGGTGGCTGCTCGAAAACGTGCTCGGCACGCCGCCGCCACCACCGCCGCCGTCGATTCCCGCGCTGCCGCCGCCGGTGCTGGGCGACCGCGTGCTGAGCATGCGCGAGCGGACGGAGCGGCATCGCGGCAACCCGGCCTGCGCCGGCTGTCACGTGCGGATGGACCCGCTCGGCTTCGCGCTCGAGCACTTCGACGCGATCGGCCGCTGGCGGGCCGTGGGCGAGGACGGTGGCCCCGTGGATGCCTCGGGTGCGCTACCGGACGGCACGACGTTCAGCGGCGCCGCCGGCGTGCGCGGGCTGGTGGCCGCGAGCCCGGAGACGTTCGTCACGACGCTGACCACGAAGCTCCTGACCTATGCCCTCGGCCGGACGCTCGAGCCGGCGGACATGCCGGCCGTACGCCGCATCGTCCGCGAGGCCGCGCCCGGCGGCTACCGCTGGTCCGCGCTCGTCGAGGGTGTGGTCGGCAGCGTGCCGTTCCAGTGGAGGCAGGCGTCGTGATCGTCCGCCGCCTGGCCCTGTCCCGCCGGACGCTGCTGCGCGGCGCGGGCACCGCGCTCGGCCTGCCGCTGCTCGACGCGATGGTGCCGGTGCTGACACCGCGGACGCGCGCCGCCTCGCCCGTCCTGCGCTTCGGCGTGGTCTACGTGCCGAACGGCGTCGTGATGACCGAGTGGACGCCGGCCGGTCCGGGCGGTGCGCTGACCACGCTGGCGCCGTCGATGGCCCCGCTCGAGCCGTTCCGGAGCGCGCTGACCGTGATCACCGGTCTGCGCAACGGGCCGCCGAACTACGCGGTGCACGGCGCCGCGAGCACGCGCTTCCTGACGACCGAGCCGCCGGTGCCCTCGACCGGGTCTGTAGTCGAAGCCGGCGTGTCGCTCGACCAGGTGCTGGCGCGCGAGGCGGGGAAGGACACGCAACTCGCTTCCCTCGAGCTCTCGCTCGAAGCGCCGTTCACGGGCGTCTGCGACATCGGCTCGAGCTGCGTCTATACGGACACGATCGCCTGGCGGAACCGGACCACGCCGCTCCCGATGGAGCACAACCCGCGCGCGGTGTTCGAGCGGCTCTTCGGCGAGGCGGACACGACGGGCCGGGATGCCCGGGCGGCCCGCCTGACGGCCCGGCGCAGCATCCTGGACTCGGTCGCCACCGGCATCCGGGACCTCGTCTCGGCGGTCGGTCCTGGCGACCGCGCGAAGCTGGAGCAGTACCTGGACGGCGTCCGTGACGTGGAGCGGCAGATCCAGCGGACGGAGGAGCAGGGCGCGCGTGACCTGCCGGCGCTCGAACGGCCCGTGGGTGTGCCGGCCACGTTCGAGGCCCATGCCCGGCTGATGTTCGACCTGCAGGTGCTGGCCTTCCAGTCGGACCTCACGCGCGTCACGACCTGCATGCTCGGCCGCGAGCTGAGCGGACGCAGCTACCCCGAGGCTGGCGTCCGTGACGCGCACCACCCGACGTCGCATCACCAGGGCGATGCCGTGAAGCTCCGCACGCTCGCGCGCATCAACCAGCACCACACCGCGCAGTTCGGGTACTTCCTCTCGCGGCTCGCCGCGACGCCGGACGGGCCGGGGTCGCTGCTCGACCACTGCACGCTGCTCTATGGCGCCGGGATGAGTGACGGCAACTCGCACTCGCCGGACGACCTGCCCGTCGTGCTCGCAGGTGGCGGCGTCGGTGGTGAAGGAGCCCGGTGGAAGGGCGGCCGGCACCTGCGCGTCGAGCCCGGCACGCTGATCGGCAACCTCCACGCGACGCTGCTGCCGAAGCTGGGCGTGCCCGTGACGTCGTTCGGCAACAGCACCGGCGTGCTGGCGGACCTGTGATCGCCCGCCGGGTCGTGTTTGCCTGCGTGCTGGTGGCGCTGCCGGCGTCGCTGCTCGCCGAGACCCCTCCCCTCGCGGCGGCGGCCAGGGCGCGGGATCTGTCCGCGATCCGGACGCTGCTGCAGCAGGGGGCGCCCGTGAACGGCGCCCAGGGCGACGGCGCGACGGCGCTGCACTGGGCGGCACACTGGGATGACGGGGAGGCGGCGGCCCTGCTGCTCGGCGCGGGCGCCCGGCCGGACGCCGCGAACGACCTGGGGGTGACGCCGCTCTCGCTGGCGTGCCTCAACGCCAGCGTCCCGATGGTCCGGCGGCTGCTGGATGCCGGCGCGGATCCGAACGCCCCGGCGCAGGTGCCGCCGCTCGTGACGTGCGCGCGGACGGGCAACACCGCGGCGGTGCAGGCGCTGCTCGACCGGCGGGCCGATGTCCGCGCCCGCGAGCCGAACCGGGACCAGACGGCGCTGATGGCCGCCGTCGCGGAAGGCCACGTGGAGGCGGTGCGCGCGCTGCTCGCGGCCGGCGCCGACGTGCGCGCCCGGTCGCGGGTGACGCGGGCGTTCGTCAACCGGGCGAATCCGAACGACGTGCTCGCGGCCGTGGTCGGGGAAGTCAGCCGGGACGGCAGCACGCCGCTGCTCTTTGCGGCACGCCAGGGTGACGCGCGCGTCGGCGCGCTGCTGCTCGACGCCGGCGCCGACGTCAACGACATCACGCCGGACGGCACCAGCGCGCTGACGATGGCCGTGCACGGCAACCACACCGCGCTGGCGCGGCTGCTGCTCGAGCGCGGCGCCAATCCGAACATCATCGGGTCCGGCTACACGGCGCTGCACGCGGCGGTGCTGCGCGGCAACGCGGAGCTGGTCGCGGCGCTGCTGGCGAGCGGCGCCAACATCAACTCGCGCATCCGGAACGGCACCGCCACCACGCGCGGCAGCCGCGAGTACTTCCTGCCGGACTCGCTGGTCGGCGCCACGCCGCTGATGCTGGCCGCGAAGTTTCTCGAGCCCGGCATCCTGCGCGCCCTGCTCGCGAAGGGGGCGGACCCGACGTTGCCGCTTCGCGACGGCACCACGCTCCTGATGGCGGCGGCGGGCGTCGGTTCGCAGCCGCAGCTCTTCGACCGCCGTGACCGGATCGCCGTCCTGCGAGGGTCAGAGGAGAAGGCCGCGGCCGAGGTCGTGCAGCTGCTGCTGACGGGCCCGGTCGACGTGAACGCGGTCAACGCCGCCGGGGACACGGCGCTGCACGGCGCGGCGAAGCTGAACTATCCGGCGGTGGTCCGCCAGCTCCTCGCGAGGGGGGCGACGGTCGACGCCCGCAACCGGAAGGGGGAGACGCCCCTGGCCGTGGCCAGCGGAGACGAGGCGCGCCAGGCGCTGCGCACCGCCGGCGCCCGCGAGTAGCGCCCGGGGCAGACGGCCGCGTCCCGAGGGCGGGCGCGCTACCGGGCCGGCTCGATCTTCAGCACCGCGCCGTCGGTCTCGTCCGTCAGCACGTAGAGATAGCCGTCCGGACCCTGCCGGACGTCCCGGATGCGCTGCTTCAGCTCCCCGAGCAGCATCTCCGAGGCGGTCGGGCCATCCGCGCCGACGGGCTGCCAGCGCTCGTTGAACGCGACGCGGTCCATGCGTCGGCCTGCGAGGCCGCCCACAAACGCGCTCCGCTTCCACTTCGGGAACTTGTCGCCGGTGTAGAAGGCCAGGCCGGTCACTGACGGATTGGGCGACCAGAAGTAGACCGGCTGCTCCATGCCCTCCTGCGCCCGCTGCATCGGCGTGCCGTCGTACTCGCGGCCGAGCGAGATGACCGGCCAGCCGTAGTTGCGGCCCGGCAGGATCAGATTCAGCTCGTCCCCGCTCGACGGGCCGTTCTCGTTCGACCACAGCTCGCCCGTCTCCGGATTGACGGCCAGGCCCATCGCGTTGCGGTGGCCGACCGTGTAGATCTCCGGCAGATAGGGAAGGCCGTAGATCGTCTTCCCCACGAACGGGTTGTCGGGCGGCGCCGTGCCGTCGTCCTTGAGGCGCAAGATCTTGCCGCGGTGGCTCTGCGGGTCCTGCGCCTTGAGGCGGTCCTGGTTCGGCGAGCCGACCGTCATGTAGATCATGCCGTCGCGGCCGAAGGCGATCCGTGACGTCACGGACTGCTGGTTCGTCTTCGGAATCGGCGTGTTCGCGACGAAGATGTCCCTGCCGTCGACGAGGGCCTTGCCGTCGAACTTCGCGCGGAAGAGCGCCGTCTGCACGGCGCCGTCGTCGACCGGCTTCGAGTACGTCAGGTACACGAACCGGTTCTCTGCGAACCTCGGGTGGAGCGCGACGTCGAGCAGGCCGTCGAACCCCGTCGTCAGCACCTTCGGCACGCCGGGGATCGGCTGTGCGTCGAGCACGCCGTTCCGGATGATCCGCAGGCGGCCCGGCCGCTCGGTCACGAGCATCGCTCCATCCGGCAGAAAGG
>JBFXBH010000048.1:0-17491 GCA_050183355.1 Vicinamibacterales bacterium
CACAGCGCCCTGATCCGCCAGATCAAGGAGCAGGACTACCAGTACCGGTCCGGCCGGCTCGTCATCCACATGGCGCGCGAGTTCGGGTTCTGCTACGGCGTCGACCGGGCGGTCGATTACGCCTACCAGACGCGGCACCGCTTCCCGGACCGCGACGTCTTCCTGACCGGGGAGATCATCCACAACCCGCACGTCAACGAGGAACTCCGGCGGCAGGGCATCCGCTTCCTGAGCGACGACGGCGAGTCCATCGACCGCCTGACGCCGGATCAGGTCGTGATCCTGCCGGCCTTCGGCGTCACCCTCGAGATGCTGCAGCGCCTCGATCAGCGCGGCTGCACGCTGGTCGACACCACGTGCGGCAGCGTGCTCAACGTCTGGAAGAACGTGCGGCGCTACGCCGAGGACGGCTTCACCTCCGTCATCCACGGCAAGCACTGGCACGAGGAAACACAGGCGACCGCCTCACAGGCGCTCAACGCGGGCATCGGGCACTACCTGATCGTGCTGAACGAAGCCGAGGCCGGCGTCGCCTGCGACTACATCCGCCACGGCGGTGACCGGCGCACGTTCCTGGACCGCTTCGCCTCGGCCACCTCGCCGGACTTCGACCCGGACCGCGACCTCCAGCGCATCGGGTGCGCCAACCAGACCACCATGCTGAGCACGGAGTCGCTCGCGATCGGCGAGATGTTCCGCGCCGCGATCGCCGCGCGCTACGGCGCGGACGAGGCCGCCTCCCGGTTCCGGTCGTTCGACACGATCTGCAGCGCGACGCAGGACCGCCAGGACGCGGTCGAGCACCTGCTCGGGACGCAGACCCTCGACCTGATGATCGTGATCGGGGGCTACAACAGCAGCAACACCTGCAACCTCGCACGGATGTCCTCGACGCAGGTGCCGACCTATCACGTCGCGGACCCGTCCTGCCTCGAATCGGCGTCCGCGCTGCGCCACAAGCCGGTCGGACAGTCCGTCGAGCGGGTCACCGCGGACTGGCTGCCCGCGCGCGGACCGGTCGCCATCGGCCTGACCTCGGGCGCGTCCACCCCCGACAGCGTCGTCGAGCGGACCATCCACCGCCTCGCGTCGCTGGCCTCCGGCCAGCCGGCCTGAACGGCGCCCCCGTGACGGTAAACGGCCCCCGCCGCCCCGGCGTATCCAGAGGCATGCACGTCCTGCTCAGCGCCCGCACCTGCCCGGCCCTCGTTGTCGCGGCTTGTCTCACGTTTGCCGTCCCGGCCTCGGCCCAGGGCTTCAAGTGGTGGAAAGACGAGGGCGTCCAGAAGCGCCTCTCGCTGTCGGTCGAGCAGAGCCGGCGGATCGACGAGATCTTCGAGCAGGCGCGCCCGGCGCTCCACGCCGGCATGCAGCGGCTGGAGAGCGCGGAGCAGGAACTGACGGCGCTCATCGAGCATGCGACCGAGGACGGGCCGGTCGTCCGGCAGATTGAACTGGTGGAGGCCGCCCGCGGCGACCTCAACAAGACGCGCACGTTGATGCTGCTGCAGATGCGGCGCGTGCTCTCCCCCGACCAGCGCACGGGACTCGACGCGCTGCATCACGAACGGGGCCGCGGCCCCCGCAAGCCCGGCAAGCGTTCCACTCACTAGACCATGACCGACTTCCGTCTCCGTACGCACGTGCTCGTGCCCTGCCTGCTGGCCGGGTGCACGCTCCTCCCGGCTGCCTCGTCGTCCGCGCAGGACGCCGAACGCCTGGCCGCGCTCGCCCGCGACGCCGCCGCGCGGTTCGCCGCCGAGCGCGCGCCGGCGATCCAGACCCAGCCGGCACCCGCGCAGCCGGCCGCCGCGACGATCAACCTGACGCTGGACGCCGCGACCGAACGGGCGCTGGAGCGCAACCTCGACATCGCCGTCGAGCGGCTCAACCCGCAGACGTTCGACTTCTCCATCGCGTCGCTGAACGCCAGCTACCGGCCGACCTTCACGAGCACCTCGGGGCTGCGCAACGCGACGACGTTCAGCCGCAGCCAGACCGCCGGCGCCGCGGTCCTCGAGACGGGCACGCTGACCGGCAACACCGGCATCGCGCAGAACCTCCGGCTCGGCGGCGGCAGCTTCTCGGTGACCTTCAACAACAACCGCCTGACGCAGAGCGACCAGTTCGCCCTGCGGAACCCGACGATCAACTCGTCGTTCAACGCCGTCATGGTGCAGCCGCTGCTGCGCGGCCTCCGCATCGACACGACGCGGCAGCAGCTCCTCATCACGCGGATCAACCAGGACATGTCCGAACTCGCCGTGCGGGGGCTGGTCGTCACCACGCTCGCCAACGTGCGGAACGCGTACTGGGATCTCGTCTACGCCATTCAGTTCGTCGACACGGCGAAGGCCTCGCTGGCGCTCTCCTCGAAGCTCGTCGAGGACAACACGTCACGCGTGGAGGTCGGCACGCTGGCGCCGATCGACATCGTGCAGGCGCAGGCCGAGGAGGCGCTCCGCCGGCAGACGCTCGTGCAGGCGGAAGCCACGCGCCGGACCGCCGAACTGGCGCTGAAGCGGTTGCTCGTCAGCGGCACCGAGGATCCGCTCTGGACCGCCACGCTGAATCCGACGGACCGGCCGTCCTTCTCCGCCGAGCCCCTCGACGTCCAGGCCGCGGTGAAGCGCGCGCTCGAGAACCGGACGGACCTGCAGCAGGCCCGGCAGCAGCTGCAGTCGAACGAGATTTCGATCAAGGGCCTCTCGGACCAGCGCCTCCCGGCCCTGGACCTGACGGCCAGCTACGGCGCCAGCGGCATCGGCGGCCCGCAGTTCGTCCGGCAGGGCCTCGGCGGCACCGTGCAGCAGATCATTCCCAGCGGGTATACCGACGCGCTGAGCACGCTGGGCCGGTTCACCGCGCCGCAGTGGAACCTCTCCGTGAACTTCAGCTACCCGCTGGGCGCGTCGGTGGCCGACGCCAACCTCGCCCGGGCGCGGGTCCAGAAGCAGCAGACGGTCGCGCAGCAGCGGCAGCTGGAGCTGCAGGTGGCGACCGAGGTCACCAACGCGGCGCTGCTCGTCGACAGCAGCCTGACGCGCTATCAGGCCGCGACCGTCTCCAAGGCGCTCGCGGAGAAGCGGCTGGACGCGGAGACCAGCAAGTTCGAGGTCGGCATGTCGACGAACTTCTTCGTCGTGCAGGCGCAGCGGGATCTGGCCGACGCGCAGAACACGGAACTGCGCGCCCTGCTCGACTACCGCAAGGCGCTCGTGGACTTCCAGCGGGCGCAGGAGGCGCCGGCCGCCGGCCGGTCGTCCGGCGGCGTGACCACCATCGGCGGCGGCAACGGCACCACCGCCATCCGCGCGGCCGGCGGCTTCGGCGGAAACTA
Organism: Vicinamibacterales bacterium; assembly: GCA_050183355.1. Classification (GTDB taxonomy): domain Bacteria; phylum Acidobacteriota; class Vicinamibacteria; order Vicinamibacterales; family UBA2999; genus CANKJK01. The sequence goes on from JBFXBH010000048.1 coordinate 3,341, forward strand.
GGGATAGCACTTTGATGAGACGTACCGGGATCCTCGTACTCGCGTTCGCCCTGCTCGCCGCGACCACGGCCTGCGAACGGCTCGGCCTCGGCGGACAGTCCGCCACCGCGCAGCCCGGATCGGGCGCGCCAGGCCCCGGCGGGGCTGGCGGCCCGGGCGCGCCGGGTGGTCCGGGCGGGCCGCGCAACTTCGGCCGGATGCCGATGACCGTCGAGCTGATCACGCCGACGCGGGCCGCCATCGAGGACCAGCTCACCGTGGTGGGCAACCTCGTCGGCGACGCGACCGTCGCCGTCGTGCCGAGGACGGCTGGCCGGCTGGACGCGGTCTACGTCCGCCTGGGCGACCCCGTGACACGCGGCCAGCGCATCGGCAAGATCGAGGACCGCGAGTTCATCGAGCAGGTCAAGCAGGCCGAAGCCTCCTTCGAGGTCGGCAATGCGACCGTCCGGCAGCGGGAAGCGGACCTCAAGTTCGCGCAGACGAACCTCGAACGGTCGAAGAGCCTCTACGAGCGTCAGCTCCTGCCCCGGCAGTCGCTCGACGACGCCGAGGCGCGCAGCCAGGCGGCCATCGCCCAACTCGACCTCGCCCGCGCGCAGGTCATGCAGAACAAAGCGAGGCTCGAGGAGCTTCGCGTGATCCTCGCCAATACGCTGATCGTCTCGCCGGTGGACGGCTTCGTGGCACGCCGCGCCGCGGATGCCGGCGCCTACGCCTCGCCGAACGCGCCGATCGTGGACGTGGTCGACATCAACCGCGTCCGGCTCGTCGCGAATGTCGTCGAGAAGGACCTGCGCCGTGTCCGCGAAGGCCAGAGCGCGCACGTCCAGGTCGACGCCTACCCGGGCGAGGAGTTCCGGGGACGCGTCGCGCGGGTGGCGCCCGTCCTCGACCCGACGACGCGGACCGCGCAGATCGAGGTCGAGATCCCGAACCCGGGCCACCGGCTGAAGCCCGGCATGTACGCGCGCATCAGCGTCACGACCGACATCCGCAGCAACGCGCTCGTCGTCCCGAGGAACGCGGTCGTCGACATGGACGGCCGGCGCGGCGTCTTCGTCACCGAGGACAACCAGGTGGCCCACTTCCGGCCGATCGAGGTCGGTATCGAGAACGCGGACCGGCTGGAGATCGCCTCGGGCGTCACCGAACAGGACAAGGTCGTCACGACGGGCGCGGCCGCCCTGCGGGATGGCGACCGGATCCTGCTGGCCGGTGCGGCCGGGAGCCAGGGTGGGCCCGGTGGCCGCGGCCCCGGCGCCGCCGCACGCGGCGCGGCCGGCACGGGGGGACCGGGCGGCGGGGCGCCGCCCGGCGGTCGGGGTTCTCCCGGCGGTGAACGCCGGATTCCAGGAGCGTAGGCCATGAGCATTCCGCGGATAGCGATCCAACGGCCGGTCACGATGTTCATGATTTCGGCCGTGATCGTCCTGATCGGGCTGATCTCGCTGTCGAAGCTGCCCGTCGACCTGATGCCCGACACGAACCTGCCGTCGGTCACCGTCCAGGTCACCTACACCGGCGTCGGCCCGCTCGAGATCGAGGAGCTCATCACGCGGCCCATCGAGCAGGCGGTCAGCGCCGTGGCCGGCCTCGAGTCGCTGGAGTCGACATCCTCGGAAGGCCGCGCCAACGTCCGCCTCGGGTTCGTCTGGGGCACGGACATCAACGAGGCCGTGGACGAAGTCCGCAACCGGATCGACCGCGTGCGCGGCCGGATGCCGGAGGACGCCGACGCCCCCACCGTCTTCAAGTTCGACTCGACCGCGATGCCGATCATGGGCATCGGCGTGAAGGGCGACTTCGACCCCGTCACGCTGCGCGAGCTCGCCGAGAACGACCTGTCGCCGCGCCTCGAACGCGTCGAGGGCGTCGCCGCGGTCACCGTCGGCGGCGGCCTCCGGCGCCAGGTGCACGTGAACCTGTCGAAGGAGAAGATCACCGCGCTCAACCTGTCGGTCGACCGCGTCGTCAACCTGCTCCGGACCGAGAACCAGAACATTCCGGCCGGCGAGGTCAGCGAGGGCGATTCCACCTACCTCGTCCGCAGCCAGGGCCAGTTCTCGAGCCTCGACGACATCCGGAACCTCGTCGTCCTGACGAAGGACGGCACCGTGCCCGTGTACCTGCGGGACATCGCCGACGTCGTCGACGCCACCGAGGACCGCCGGCAGTCGATGCGCATCAACGGCACGCCCGGCGTGCGCCTCCAGGTGCAGAAGCAGTCCGGCGGCAACACCGTCGCCGTCGCCGAGGGCATCCGCGCCGAGGTCGCGCGCATCAACCGCGAGGTGCCCGGCGTGCAGCTCACCGTGCTCGACGACAGCAGCAAGTTCATCGAGCGCGCGATCAACAACGTGAAGGAGCACGCGATCGTCGGCGGCGTGCTCGTCATCCTGATCATCTTCCTGTTCCTGCGCGACATCCGGTCGACGCTGATCGTCTCGACGTCGATCCCCGTGTCGGTCATCGGCACGTTCGCGCTGCTCTACTTCTCCGGCTTCACGCTGAACACGATGACCTTCGGCGGCCTGGCGCTCGGCATCGGCATGATCGTCGACGCCGCGATCGTCGTGCTCGAGAACACGTACCGGCACATGGAGATGGGCAAGGACCGCATGACGGCCTCGCTCGAGGCGAGCGAGGAGGTCTGGTCCGCCATTCTGGCCTCGACGCTGACCCACATCGCCGTCTTCGTGCCGCTGCTCTTCCTCAGCGGCATCTCGAGCGTGATGTTCAAGCAGCTGTCGGTCGTCGTGATCTTCTCGCTCGCGATGTCGCTCTTCGTGGCCGTCACCATCGTGCCGGTGCTGTGCTCGCGCGTGCTGCACCTGCCGGAGGAGGCGCATCGGCGCGGCGGCCTGCTCGGCGGGCTTTACCGTGCGAGCGAGCAGTTCCTGAACGGCATGGACGACCGATACCGCCGCGTCATCGAGTGGGCGCTCCGCCATCGGCCGACGGTGCTCGGCACGAGCACGGCCCTGCTCGTCGTCGCGATCCTGCTGGTGCCGCGCATCGGATCCGAGCTGGTGCCCCAGGCCGACGAGGGCGAGGTCAACGTCAACGCGGAGCTCCCCATCGGCACCCGCTTCGAGCGGACCGAGCCGATGATTCTCCGGCTCGAGGGCATGATCAAGGAGTTCGTCCCGGAGGCCGAGACGATCATCACGACGATCGGCGGGGGCGGCGGCCCGTTCGGCAGCGTGCAGTCGCATCGCGGGCAGTTCAACCTGCGCCTCGTGCCGCGCGAGCAGCGCCAGCGGTCCAACGAGAAGATCGCGATGGACCTGCGCCGTCAGCTCTCCGGCATCCCGGGCGTCATCGTCCGCGCGAACCCGGCGGGCGGCAACTTCCAGATGGGCCGGATGTTCGGCGGCGGCGGCGACGGCCGGCTGTCGGTCGAGATCCGCGGCCACGACCTGAAGGACGCCCGGCAGCTCGCGCAGGACACGTTCAAGGTCCTGCAGTCGACGCCCGGCATCGCCGACGCCCGCCTGGGCCAGAACGACGGCCGGCCCGAGGTCGGGCTGCGCATCGACCGCGCGAAGGCCGCGCTGCTCGGCATGTCCGTGACGGGCGTGGCCAACACCATCCGGACCAACGTCGCGGGCACGCAGGCGGCCTTCTTCCACGAACGCGGCAACGAGTACCCGATCGTGGTGCGGCTGCGCCAGGAAGACCGCAGCAGCGTGCCCGACGTGGCGGACGTGCTCATCTCGGGTGCGGGCGGGCAGGTGGTGCCGGCCAAGAACCTGATGGCGATGGACCGCGGCACGGGCCCCGTGTCCATCGACCGGAAGAACCAGGAGCGCATCCAGCGCGTGAATGCCGAGACCGAGGTCACGCTGAGCGACGCCGTCAAGGCCGTCCAGGAGCGCCTGCCCCAGATCCGGGTACCGGAGGAGTTCTCCGTCGGCTTCGGCGCGGAGGTCGAACAGCAGGCCAAGGCCTTCAGCCAGCTCCAGCTGATGCTGGTCATGGCCATCCTGCTCGTCTACGCCGTGATGGCCTCGCAGTACGAGTCCCTGCGGGACCCGTTCATCATCATGTTCTCGATCCCGGTGTCGGCGTTCGGTGTGGTGGTGATGCTGCTGGCCACGGGCACCAGCTTCAGCCTGCAGGCCTATATCGGCATCATCATGCTGGCCGGGATCGTCGTCAGCAACGCCATCCTGCTGGTCGACTACACCAACACGCTGCGGCACCGCGACAAGCTGCCGATCCGCGAGGCGGTCGCGCAGGCGGGCCGCACGCGGCTCCGGCCCATCCTGATGACGTCGCTCGCCACCGGCCTCGGACTCGTGCCGATGGCGCTCGGCATCGGCGACGGCGCCGAGTTGCAGGCGCCGCTCGCGCGCGTGGTCATCGGCGGTCTGACGGCCTCGACGCTCGTGACGCTCGTGCTCGTCCCGGCCGTCTACACGCTGTTCGAAGAGGGCTGGTCCGGGCTCTGGAAGAAGGCCCCGGCCGATTCAGCGCCCGAGACGGCGCAGTAGCCCGGCGATCGTCAGCCCGCTCACGGGGTCGCGCCAGTCCGGCGCGACCTCGGCGAGCGGCTCCAGCACGAAGGCGCGCTCGCGGAACCGCGGGTGCGGCACCACCAGCCCCGGCTCCGCCACCACCAGGTCCCCGAACAGAATCAGATCGAGATCGAGCGTGCGGGGCGCGCCGGGCGACGGGCGCTCGCGGCCCAGGGACGCCTCGATCGCCAGCATGGACCGGAGCAGCTCCGCGGGGGCCTGCGCACTGGTGCCGACCGCCGCGGCGTTCAGGAAGAGGGGCTGGGGACCGACGTCGACCGGTTCGGTCTCGTGATACGCGGACACGCGCAGGTCCGGCAGCAGCCGCCGGAGGTGCGCGACGGCCGTGTCCAGCGCCCCGGCCCGGTCTCCCAGGTTGCTGCCCAGGGCCACTGCCACCGGTGTACGAACCTGGCTCATAGTCGGGCCGCGCCGGACGCGGCCGGTGGATCGATCAGCTCACGCCTGCCAGCGTTTGGGCAACACGCCCCCGACGCGGGGCGCGCCGGTCGTGCGGCGGCCCAGCACGTCCTCGAAGCCGGCCGCGGCCTGCTCGAACAGGCGCTGGTGCTCACGCGACTCCCCCAGCACGACGTCGAGCATGCGGCGGTGGCGGGCGTGCGACATCGCGGCGACGCGGGGCGTCCACCGCGCCACGAAATCCGCCAGGTGCTTCGCGTCCTCCGCGAGGATCTCGCGAAACGCGGCCGGCTCCGTCCCCTTCGGGGCCGCCGGCGCACCCAGTGACGCCGCCGCGGCGGGCACGCCGGCACCGGCATCCGCCAGCGCGTCGGTGATCCAGCGGAGGTGCGTCTCCTCCCGGTTCACGACGTACTGGTAGGTGTTGTTGAAGTCGTAGTGCGCCACCACGCGAGCCGAGGCCTCGTGCCTGGCGAGGATCGCCAGGCGGTCGGCGGCGACCGCGGTGAGCAGCGTCTGCAGGGTGTCGGGGGTCGCGGTCGCAGCCATCAGGATTGCTTTTCCTTGCAGGTGATGCAGGAGCGGGTCCACGGAATGGCCGCGAGCCGCGCCGGTGAGATGGCCTCGCCGCAGTCGCGGCAGGTGCCGTAGGTGCCGTCGTCGAGGCGCCGGAGGGCCCCCTCGATCGCCTGGAGAATCTTCGCGTCGGTCTGCTTCAGCTTGAGCTGGATGTGCACCTCGTTGGTGCCATCCGCCTGATCCGCCATGTCGCCCTGGCGTCCGGAGTTGTTCTCCATCGTCCACTGGAGTGGCCGGGCCGCCGGGCCGCCGAGCAGTTCCGCCTGCTTCTTCAGCAGGGCATCACGGTAGAACGAGACATCCGTCGACATCGAACGGTAATTTTATCATTCCGAGCGGAGGGTCGCGAGCGGCTTGCGCCGGAGCACGTCCGCGCTGGCCACCACGCCGACGACCGCCACGAGCAGCGTCGCCGCCAGGATGCCCGTCAGCACCAGCCCCGCGGCCGGGTCCCACGGGAGTTCCAGCACCTCGGTCGCCACCGCCCAGCTCAGCGCCATCGACCCGGCCGCACCCATGCCGCCGGCAATCGCGCCGAGCATGCCGTACTCGAGACAGAGCACGGCGGCGATCACGCCCGAGCCGGCGCCCAGCGTGCGCAGGATGGCCACCTCGTAGATGCGGCGGAACTTCGTGGCCGACACCGCGCCGACCAGAATCAGCAGGCCGCTGACGAGCACCAGCCCGCCCACGGCCGTGACGCCGCGCGTGACCGCCCCGGCGATGCCGCGGAACGTCTGGAGCACCTCGCGGAGGTCCACGATCGTGACGTTCGGGCTGTCACGAACGACCGACGCGATGAGCCGGCCGCGCGACGCGGCGTCCACCGGCCCACGGGCCGTGCCCATGTAGCTGTGCGGCGCGCCGGCAAACGTGTCCGGGCGGAACACGAAGACGAATCCGCCGGACCGGAACTCGCGGAAGTCCACACGCCGGATGCTGGCCACGCGCGCGCGAACCACGCGGCCGAGCACGTCGAAGCGCATCTCGTCGCCCACGTGGATGTCGTACCGGTCGCGGACCTCCTGCTCGATCGAGACCTCCGGCAGGTCCCCCGGCACCGGGGGGCTCCACCACCGCCCCTCGACCAGTTCCTCGTTGGCCTCCATGTGGTCGCGGTAGGTCACCGTGTACTCGCGGGCCAGCGAGCCCCGTCCGCGCACGTCCTGCACGCCGTCGAGCTGGACCTCGGCGCCGCGCACGCCGGTCACCCGCGCGCGGAGGACGGGCATCATCAGCGCGCCGGGAAACGCGCCGTTACCGTCGTCGATCAGCCGCATCACGCGGTCGCGCTGGTCCTGCTGCACGTCCAGCAGGAAGACGTCCGGCGCGTCCTCGCCGAGCTGCAGCGTGAAGTCGCGCACCAGGTTCGTTTCGAGCGCCCGGATGCCGAGGATGAAGAAGGCCCCGAGGCCGACGGCCAGCAGGATGACGTCCGTCTGGTGGCCGGGCCGCACGACGTGCAGCGCCGCGTGACGGACGGCGAACGTCCGTGCGCGCGTGAGCGGCGTCATCAGCCTGACCAGCAGGCGGCCCGCGCCCATCAACGCGATCGCCAGCCCGGCCAGGCCCGCCGCCAGGATGACCGCCACCCGCAGCGACCCCGCCTGCCAGACGGCGACACCCATCAGCAGGAGCCCGACCAGCCCCATCACCACCACGCGGGTGCGGACGGACTGGGTGGTCGCCGTGTCGGCCCTGAGCAGCAGCGCCGGCTTCACCGCCCGGACGTCGAGCAGCGGGACGAGCGCGAACGCCACCGAGACGACCACGCCCGCGATGACGCCGTGCGCGACGGCCGGCAGCGTCATCGCGTAGCGGATGTTCGGCAGGCCCGGAATGCCCGTGACCACCTCCGGCATCAGCGCGATCGCGAGGCCCGCGATCGCCACGCCGCAGGCCGCGCCGGCCAGCGCGAGGAGGACGGTCTGCGCCAGGTAGATCGCGAGCACGTCCGCGCCCGACGCGCCGAGGCACTTCAGCACGGCGACCGCCTTCAGCCGCTCGCGGACGAAGACCTGCGTCACGCTCGAGACGCCGATGCCGCCGAGGATCAGGATCACGAGGCCGACGAGGCTCAGGTAGTTCTCCGCCCGCGTGAACGTCTGCTCCATCTGGTCGTCGGTGCGGTGGAACGTCCGGACGCGGACGAACTGCTCGACGAACGCCGTCCGCAGTTCGTCGGCGAAGTCGTCGAGCGCGGGCTCGGGTACCTGCAGCAGCAGCTCGTACGACGCGCGTGCGCCGAACGTGATGAGGCCGGTGGCCGGCAGGTCCGCGCGGTCGATGAACACGCGCGGCCCGACGCTGAAGGCGCCGACCGTCCGGCCCGGCTCGAACGTCACGACGCCGCGAATGACGAACGTCGCGTCGCCGAGCACGATGCGGTCGCCGACGCGGACGCCGAGCTGCGTCAGCAACTCCGGCCGGACGAGCGCGCCCCCGCCGGCCATCCGCCGGTGTTCGTACGGCCCGTCCTCCAGCGCCATCGCCCCGTAGAGCGGAAACAGCGCGTCGACCGCCTTCAGCTCGACCATGCGGGTGGCCGGGACCGCGGGGTCCGCCGTCCGCGCCATCGTCAGCAGCTCCGTGACCTCGCTGACCCGCTGGACGCGTCCGCCCTGCTGCTCGGCCGTGACGCGGTCGACCAGCGCCTGCGGCAGCGGGCTGTTGCTGCCGACGAGCAGGTCCGCGGCCAGCATGCTGCGCGCCTGCCCGGCCAGCGTGGCGCGCACGCTCTGGATCACGGACCGGAGCGCGACGATGGCCGCGACACCGACCGCGATGCAGACGAAGAAGAACGCGAGCCGGCGCCAGGAGGATCGGAGTTCACGCGCCGCCATGCGCGCGACGAAGCCGATCGAAACGGTGGGCGCCGCCACTACCGCGAGGCTCCGGCCAGTTCGGCGTCCCCGACGGGCCGGCCGTCCTTCAGCACGAGCCGCGCGTCCGCGAGGGCGGCGAGCTCCGCGTCGTGGGTCACGAGGATCAGCGTGGTGCGGCGCGTCCGGTGCACGCCGAGCAGCAGGTCCATGATGTGCCGGCCGGTCTCGGAGTCCAGGTTGCCGGTCGGCTCGTCCGCGAGGACCACCGGCGGGTCGTTGGCGAGCGCGCGAGCGATCGCCACGCGCTGCTGCTCGCCCCCGGACAACTGCGACGGATAGTGGTGCCCGCGGTCCGCCAGGCCGACTTCGGCCAGCAGCGCCCGCGCCCGGCTTTCGGGGTCCGCGTGGCCGGCCAGTTCCATCGGCACCAGCACGTTCTCGAACGCGGTCAGCGACGGCACCAGGTGAAAGAACTGGAAGACGAACCCGATCGTCCGCCCGCGCAGCCGCGCCAGGTCGTCCTCACCGAGGCCCGTGATCGACGTGCCGTCGATGACCACCTCGCCCGTGCTCGGCGCGTCGAGGCCGGCGAGCAGACCGAGCAGCGTGGACTTACCGCTGCCCGAGGGACCGACGATCGCGAGGAACTGTCCCTTCGGAATCGTCATCGTGAGCGGATGGAGGATGGTCAGCGGCCGATCGCCGCTCATGACCGACTTGGAGACGCCGCGGAGTTCGATCATCAGGATGGCCGCTGCAGCAGAGGTTCGAGCACGCGCCAGACGTTCTGTTCGACGAGGCGCGCGCCCTGCGGATTCGGGTGGATCCCATCGGCGATGTTCAGGGCCGGGTCGCCCGCCACGCCGTCCAGCAGGAACGGCAGCAGCGCGACGCCGTGCTCCGCGGCCAGGTCGCGGTACACGCGCCTGAACGCCGCGGTGTAGGCCGGGCCGAAGTTCGGCGGCGCCTCCATGCCGGTCAGCAGCACCCGGGCGCCCCGCTTCCGGGCGCGCGTGATGATCGCGGCCAGGTTCGCCTTCAACTCGTCGACCGGCAGCCCGCGGAGCCCGTCGTTGCCGCCCAGTTCGACAATCAGCACGCGCACGTCTCCATCGAGGGCCCAGTCGAGGCGCCGCAGCCCCCCGGCCGACGTGTCACCCGAGACGGAGATGTTGGCCACCTCGAACGCGTAGCCGGCCGCGTCGAGACGCTGCTGCAGCCGGTCCGGAAACGACTCCCCCCGCTCGAGGCCGTATCCCGCCGCGAGGCTGTCACCGAGCACGACGATCCGCGGCCGATCCGCGCGCGGCACCGCCGTCGCGACGGGGGTTGCCGGTGCCCCCGCGCGCGCGCCGGGCGCGTCCGCACGCCCCTCGGGTGCGTCCGGTGACGCACACGCGGACAGCGTGAGAATGCAGGTCAACACGAGAATGGCGCGCACGCCACTATCATAGGCCTCGGTTCCCATCATGCACGCTGACCTGCAGTTCCTGACGCCACCCGACATCCGTCACGCCTGCGAAACCGCGCTCGCGCGGCTCGCGGCCACCTCCGCGGTTCCCCGCATCTGGGCGCGCGACGCCTCGCTGTGGCCCGACACCCCCGGTACACGCGACGCCATCGCCGACCGTCTCGGCTGGCTGGACGCCCCGGCGATGAGCGCCGGCCACCTCGATCGGATCGCGGAGGCACGGGCGGCCGCGGCCGCCGGCGGCATCGACCACATCGTGCTGCTCGGCATGGGCGGGTCGAGCCTCGCGCCCGATGTCATTGCGCGCGTGCTCGCGCCGGCGCAGGGGCCGGACGTGCTGCGGATGCTCGACTCCGTCGCGCCCCCCGCGATCCGCCGTGCGTTCGCGGGCATCGAGCGCGCGCTCGTCATCGTGGCGAGCAAGTCGGGTGGGACCATCGAACCCGCGATGCTGGCGCTCGAGGCGCGCCGCGCGGTGGAGGCCGCCGGCGTGACTCCGTGGGCGCACCACTTCGTGGCAATCACCGACCCGGGCACACCCCTCTCTACGTCCGCCGCCGGGGACGGGTTCCGGGAGGTCTGGCTCAATCCCCCTGACATCGGGGGGCGGTTCTCGGCGCTGTCGCTGTTCGGGCTCGTGCCGCCCGCGCTCGCCGGTCTGCCGATCGCCGACCTGCTCGGCAGTGGCCGCGCAATGGCCGACGCGTGCCGCGCGGAGGCGCCCGCCGCGAACCCCGGCGCCGCGCTCGGCGCGTTCATGGCCGCCTGCGCCGCACATGGCCGCCACGCCCTCTCGCTGCTGCTGTCCCCGCGGCTGGAGCGGTTCGGGCTCTGGGTCGAGCAGCTCGTCGCCGAGAGCACGGGCAAACACGGGCTCGGCGTGCTGCCCGTCCTGGAGACCGAGCAACGTGCCACCCGCCCGGGACGCGCCGCCGTCGTCCTCGAGCTGATGCAGGAGCCGGCCGACCCGGAACTCATCGATGCCCTCGCCGCCGCGGGCACGCCGGTCGCGCGCATCACGCTCGGCGCGCCGTCCGCCCTCGGCGGCGAGTTCTTCCGGTGGGAGTTCGCCACGACGATCTGCGGCCTGCTGATGGGCGTGAATCCGTTCGACCAGCCGGACGTCCAGAGCACGAAGTCCGCCACCGAGGACCTCCTGCGCCGTTACACGGCTGACCGGGCCCTGCCCGGCGTGCCGCGTCAGCGCGCCGAGGGTGGCCAGCACCTCGGCTGCTCCGACGCGGTGGACGCCACCCGCCCCGTGCGCGACCTGCTGATCGCTCCGGACGCCACGTATGTGGCCGTCCTCGCGTACGCCGACCCTGGCGACGCAGCCACCGCCGTCGTGCTGCAGGACCTCGTGCGCCGGCTCGGCACGCACACCAGCGCGCCGGTGACGCTCGGATACGGCCCGCGCTATCTCCACTCGACGGGCCAGCTCCACAAGGGGGGCCCGGCGGGGGGCCGGTTCCTGCTCGTCGCGATGCAGCCCGCCGACGACCTCCCCATCCCCGGCCAGCCGTTCTCGTTCGGGACGCTGCAACTGGCGCAGGCCCGGGGCGACCTGGCAGCCCTGAGCTCGGCCGGCCGACAGGCCGTGCTGCTTGAGACCGGCGGAACGACGGCCGATCTCGCACAGGCCCTCGCGGCCCTCGGCCTGTAATCGCAACCCCGAACGTCCCCCGCGGCCGGCGGCCGGGTGGATACTCGGTATACTCCCGCTGTGCTGAGCCACGAACAGCTCGACGCGTATCAGCGAGCCCTTCGTGCGCTCGAGCAGGGACGGGGCCCCGAGGCCGTCCGGCTGCTGGAGCCGCTCGCCGGCGCCGTCGAGGGCCATCCCGCTGACGGCCTGACCGTCCGGATCGCGCTGGCCGAGGGCTGGCTGCTGCAGGACGACCTGCCGAAGGCGTCCCGCGTGCTGGGCCGCGCGCCCGCAGCGCTCAGCGACAGCCCCGGCACGCTGCCGATGTCCGGGCTCTGGCGGCTGCACGGGCGCGTCGCCTTCGAACGCGGCGAGCCGTCCCGCGCGATCGCGCTCCACCAGCGGGCGCTGCGGCACGCCGACGCCGCCCACGACTCCCGGGCGATCGGGCTCGCGCACTACGAGCTCGCCCACTGCTACGAGAAGATGGGCGACGACGCGACCGTGCGCGAGCACCTGGCCCGGGCGTCGTCGGCGCTGCACGCGGCAGGCGACCGCCGTCACCTCGCCCTCGTGCACTCGCTGTCGGCCGTCCAGCTCGGGCAGGCCGGGCGGTACGACGAGGCGCTCGCCGCGCTCCGGCACGCGGAACGGCTCGCGTCCGCCGTCGGCGCCACCGATGTGCTCGGCGCGATCCTGCACAACCAGGCCAACGTCGCGATGGTGCGCCACCGGCACGACGAGGCGCTCGCGCTGGCCGAGCAGGCGGTGCGGCTCCACGAGTCGGCCGGGTCGAACCACGGACTGGCCGTCGCGCTGGCGTCGCTCGGCCAGATCTGCGTACGCGTGGGTCACCTCGCGCGCGCGGAAGCCGTCCTGCGCCGGGCCCTCGACCTCCGCAGCTCGGTGCAGTACCGCGAAACGACCGGCGCCGTGCACGACACGCTGGCGCAGGTGCACCTGCTCACCGGGGCCTACGACGAGGCCGACCGGAGCCTGACCCACGCGCGCGAAGCCTTCCGTGACTCGGGCACGCGTACCAGTCGCTGGTACGAGTGGTCGCTCAAGGTGCTGGCCGCGCGGCTGGCCCTCCGGCGCGGCCGCCACGAGGAGAGCGCCGCGCAGGCAGACGCCATCCTCGGTGAGCCGGGCCTGCCGCCCACCGAGGCCGTGCAGACGCGCCTCATCGCGGCGGAAGCCGCGGTCGCGCTGGGACGGTCCGACGAGGCACGCGCCCATCTCGCCGTCTGTGAAGAGACCGTCAATCCCGAGACGACGCCGGGACTCTGGGCGGAGCTGCTGCGCGTCCGCGCGGCTGTCCACGAGCGGGAGCATCGGCTGGCCGAGGCGCACCACGACCTGTCGCAGAGCATCCAGATCTGCGACCTGCTCGCGGAGCGCTATCAGGCGGGGCTCGGGCATCTCGCGCTCGGCCGCCTCGCGGCGCACACCGGCGACCGCTCGCTCGCGGCGACGCATCTGGGTGCGGCGACCGGAATTTTCGACGCGCTCGGGGCGGCGCGCGACCTGGCGGACAGCCGGGCGGCGGCGGCGTCGGTGGCCTCCGGGGGCACCGGCGAGAACCTGAGCCTGACCGTCGATGCGGACGACGCGATCGTCCGCCGGCTGGTCGACGCCGCGCAGGTCCCCGGCCTGCTGCCGCGCGAGGCGGCGGCCGCGCTGCGGGACATCGCCCGCGCGGACGCCGCGGTGGTCTACGTGCAGTCCGCCTCCGGACGGACCACGGTCCTCGCCGCAGCCGGCTGCACCGGGGAGGCGGCCGTCGCGATGGCCGGCGCCGCCGGGCGTGGCGACGACGCGTGGCGCGAGGCGCTCGGTCGCGACCCCGGCGGTGAACGGATCGCCGTGGTCCGGCCCGCACAGCCCCTCTCGGAAACCGTCCGACGACGCCTGCGCCTGCTCGCGGCGGTGATCCGCCAGGGCTTCGACCTCAGCGCCTCCCGTGAACGCCGCTCCACCCCCCTCTCCGCGGACAGCCCGTCCCTCGAACCGATCCTGCCGGGATTCATCTGCGCCAGCGCGACGATGGCGCGCGTCGTCGAGCAGATCCAGCGGCTCAAGGATCACGACCTGACCGTGCTGATCACCGGTGAGAGCGGCACCGGCAAGGACCTGGTCGCCCGGGCCATTCACTACGGGTCGCCGCGGGCCGGCGAGGTGTACCTGCCCTACAACTGCACGAGCGCCACACGCGAGCTCGCCGACAGTCAGCTCTTCGGCCACCGGCGGGGCGCCTTCACCGGCGCGGTCGCCGACCAGCGCGGCCTGGTCCGCGAGGCCGCGGGCGGCACGCTGTTCCTGGACGAGGTCGGGGACCTCCCCGGCGACGTGCAGCCGAAGCTGCTCCGGTTTCTCGAGTCGGGCGAGATCCTTCCGGTTGGCGAGGCCCGGCCCCAGCACGTGCAGGTGCGCGTGCTTGCGGCGACCAACGCCGACCTCGAGCAGCGTGTCGCCGAGGGCCGCTTCCGTGAGGATCTCTTCTACCGGCTGAGCGTGTTCCGGATTCACGTGCCGCCGCTGCGCGAGCGGCGCGACGAGATCCCGCACCTGAGCACGTTCTTCCTCCGCGACGCGTGCGAGCGGCTGCACCGTCCGGACGTCCAGTTCTCGCAGGCCACGCTCGACCTGTTCACGCGGTACTGGTGGCCCGGCAACGTCCGGCAGTTG
>JBFXBH010000049.1:0-17420 GCA_050183355.1 Vicinamibacterales bacterium
TAGCCGTCCGCGGGCGCCGCCGGGTCCGAGCTGCCGCCGACCGCGAGCCCGGTGCCGCCCTCGTTGGCGGACGGGAACTGCGTGGTGTCGCTCTGCTCGTCGCCGAAGGCCAGCGAGAGGAGCTGCTCCATCTTGTCCTGTGCGTACTCGGTGGTGCGCGTCGAGAGGTGACCGCGGTTCTCGGTGGTCGCCAGGGCGAACGAGCCGACGGAGAGCAGCCCCGCCAGCATGACCATCAGCATCAGCGACGCGACCAGCGTCTCGACGAGGCCGAATCCGGATTCGTTCTTCACTGCCGCACCCAGACCGGCTCGGCCGCGGACTGTGCGCGCCAGAGGCGCGTCAGCCCGGAGGCCGCGATGGTGACGCCGTAGATGGCGGCGCCGTCCGTCACGTAGAGGCCGCCGGCGCCAGTGGGGACACCCGCGGTGTCCACGGGGATGCCGCGCGAGTTGAACAGCACGCAGGCCGTGTCGTCGATCGCGTCGCCGTCGTCGTTGCGGCAGGCGGGAGAGAGCGCGATGACCGACTGCGTGTCGGGCGGCGGCGTCGGCAACCCGGCAAACCCGAACGTGTTTCCGACGGACAGGCCGCCGTAGCTGCCCTCGGCCACCCAGCCCGGGGTACCCGTCTTGCGCCAGGTCTCGACGCGGTAGCGGCCCGTGGCGAGGTCCACGTACACCCGCCCGGTCGTGAAGGCCGCCGCGGCACGCGTCTTCGCGACGGCCACGACGTTGGAGACGCCGCGGGCGTCCCCGCTCAGCCGGTAGTGCCCGAGCATCATGCCCATCGCCGGAATCGACATCGCGGCCAGCAGCCCCATCAGGGAGAGCACCACCAGCATCTCGATCGCCGTATAGCCCGCGTCGCCCCTGCTGCCCACCGGGGACATGGTGGCAAGCCGCGGACCATTCGTCCACCCGTCCGGGCCGCGCACGGATCTCCCGCCGCCACAACGGGTTAGGCGCCGGTCGACGCCCGGGCTGCCCGCGCCGGCGGCCGGGGCGCCCACGCGTCCGCGCCCGAAGCGTAAGCAGCCGAACGGATCCGTAACGCGCCGGCGGTCAGGCATAGAGACCTGCGTACCACGCCACCAGGCGGTCGCCAACGCCCGCCGCCACGAGCGCCCCGATGGTGAGGAACGTGCCGAACGGCAAGGCCGACTGCAGGTCACCGCGCCGGGTGGCGATGAGCGCCAGGCCGGCCACCGAGCCCGCGAGCGACGCGACGAACAGCGTGAGCAGCGTCAGTTCCCAGCCGAGGAACGCGCCGATCATCGCGAGCATCTTCACGTCACCGAAGCCGAGCCCCTCCCGGCCACGCAGGCGGAAGTAGCCCTCGGAAATGGCCCACAGCAGCCCGCCACCGAGCGCCGCCCCCGCGAACGCGCTCGCCGGCCCTGGCGGCAGCGCCACGCTCGCCCCGAGTCCGATCGCGATGCCGGACAGCGTGATGCGGTCCGGCAGGATGCGGTGCCGGAGGTCGATGACGAACAGCACGACGAGCAGCGACGCGAACGTCAGGCGCACGGGCAGCAGCGGGTGGAGGCCATGGACGAGATAGCCGCCGAGGAAGAGGACGCCCGTGGCCGCCTCGACCGCGGGATAGGTGGCGCTGATGGCCGCGCGGCAGGTCCGGCAGCGGCCACGGAGCACGAGCCAGCTCAGCACCGGGACGTTCTCGTACCAGCGGAGCGTCCGGCCGCACGCGCCGCAGCGGGACCCCGGCCAGACGATCGACTGGCCGCGCGGCAGCCGGTAGATGCAGACGTTCAGAAAGCTGCCGACGACGAGACCCAGCAGGCCGGCCAGACCGGCCACGAGCCACGCCGGGACGCCGGCCGGCGCCAGCGAGGACGTCGTGGCCAGCACCAGTGCCGTCACGGCTGACTCCCGAACACGGGCAGCGGGTTGAGCGTGGAGGCGCGCCCAAGGCCCACGCGGCCTCCGGCGCCGAGCTGGTACGGCACCCCGGTCGGATCGAGCGGGATCCCGCGCAGCACACCGGCGGCCACCACGTCGTGCCAGTTGGCCGGCGCACGGCCGAGGCGGAGCGACGCCTGATCGACGGCGGTGTTCAGCCGGTCCAGCTGGTCCAGGGCATCGAGCTGGGCGAGCCGGTGGTCGGCCGAGCGCGCCAGCCAGTCCACGTCCGCCGACGCCCGCACCTGCTGCCAGAGCATGCGCGAGGCGCGGCGGTCGCCGCCCTTCGCCAGCGTCACCGCGGCAAGCGGGCCGAGCCAGTTCGGCCCGCCGTGCGCCGCGGCGTCCTGAAAACGTCGGGCGGCTTCCCGGTGGTTGCCGCGCCACAGGTACTCGACGAAGCCGATGTCGTAGATGTACTCCCACTTGCCCGGCTGCTCGCGCAGGCCCTTCTCGAGCAGCGCGATCGCCTGGTCGGGTCGGCCGGGGCCGTCGGGGAACGGTTCGGCCAGAAAGATCGCGCCGAAGCGGTAGGCGGCGTTGAACCGCGGGTCGAGCGACGTCGTGAGGTCCAGCAGCGGCTCGAGCAGGTCGTACTGCTTGTGTGGGTCGGTCGAGAGCTTCGTGCGGCCGTAGTGCTGCAGCGTCCGCAGCCAGTAGATGTCCGCGACGAGCGGCCGGTACGAGAGCGACGCGCGGCCGATGAGCGCCGCCGAGCGGATCAGCACGGGGGCCGTGCGGACCTCCGGAATCTGTCCGAATCGCTCCCGCGCCGCCTGCAGCCCCACGACGGACACACCGCAGGCCAGCAGCACCACGGCGAGCCGCGCGCGCATCACTGCAGGTCCCTCCGGCGGAACACGAGGACCGCCGCCGCCAGCAGGAACGCGATGTACGCCGCGCCGTAGGCCGCCGCCAGCCACGCCGCCACGGCGGGCACCGGCAGGCCGTGCACCACCTGCGAGCGCACGTCGAACGCGGAGAGATCCGGCAGCACGTAGTAGAGCGCCCGCGCCACCCAGACGGCCGCGGGCGCGTCGACCACGGCATCGAAGTGCTTCAGGTCGTCGTTGAAGTGACCGACGATCCACAGCCCGAGCGTGAGCACGGCCGAGAGGAACGGCGACGAGAACGTCGAGAAGAAGAGCGCCACGGCCGTGACGACGAGCAGTTCGACGCCGATCAGCGCAATCGCGGTGGTCAGCGCCGGGTCCAGCGCCGGCGCCGGCCAGGACCGGCGGAGCATGTCGTCGGCCGTCCAGTCCATGTAGGCGAGCACCGCGTAGAACGCGACCGTCATGCCGGCGATGTTGACGGCCAGCGTCAGCGCGAGGCCGGCGTATTTGCCGAGCAGGAACTGCACGCGCGTGACCGGCTTGGACAGCACGTTGTAGATGCTCCGCCGCTCGACTTCCTTCCAGACCAGGCTGATGCCGATGAAGATCGCCATGAACAGGCCGAGCGTCGAGATGGCGGCGAGGCCGAGGTCCTTGACGATCTTGATGTCCTGCCCGGCGGTGAGCTGCCCGAGCAGGTACGTCGCGGCCATCAGGAGGGCGGCGAACAGCACGAGCCCGTAGAGGACGCGGTCGCGCACCGACTCCTTGAACACGCCGAGGGCAAGCCAGCCGATGAGCCGCATGACTACCCGCGCGCCTCCGGCCCCGGCGTCCGCACGGACTCGACGAAGACGTCCTCGAGCGTGTCGCGCATCGGATTGAGCGAGACGAGCGCCGCCCCGCGCGCGACGAACGCCTGCAGCAGCTGCTCGGGCGGCACGTCGAGCGGGACGTCGACGGCGAAGCGGTCCGGCCCGATCGGCGTCACGCGCGCTCCGGGCGCCAGTTCATCGACGACGTCGCGCGACACGCGCGAGACCACGAGCTCCCAGCCGTGCACACGGAACGCGAGCAGGTCCGAGACGCGCCCCTCGGCCACCAGCCTGCCCTTCGCCAGCACCGCGACGCGGTTGCAGAGCGCCTCGGCGTCGGCAAGGACGTGGGAGCTGAAGAACACCGTGCAACCCTGGTCGCGAAGCCGAAGGATGAGCGCGCGGACGTCGCGGCGGCCGATCGGGTCGAGGCCGGACATGGGCTCGTCGAGAAAGACGACCTCGGGGTCGTTCAGCAGGGCCTGCGCGATGCCGACCCGCTGCACCATGCCCTTCGAGTACTTCCGGATGGGCAGGCGGCGCTCCGCGCCCAGGCCGACCTCATCCAGCCGGGCCGCGGCCCGCTTCCGGGCCTCCGCGCCCGTGCAGCCGAAGAGGCCCGCGAAGTAGACGAGCAGTTCCTCGGCGGACAGGTGGTCGTAGAAGGTCGGATTCTCCGGCAGGTAGCCGATCCGGTGACGCACGGCCGTGTGGCCGGCGGGCTCGCCGAGAATCTCGGCGCGGCCCGAGGTCGGCCGCACCAGCGCGAGCAGCAGCTTGAGCGTCGTGGTCTTGCCAGCGCCGTTCGGCCCGAGGAATCCGAACACGTCGCCCGGCTCGACGGCCAGCGTCAGCCGGTCGAGCGCGGTGTAGGGCCGGGGCCGCCAGAACCCGGTGGTGTACTGCTTGGTCAGCTCCTCGAGCCGGATGGCGGACACGGGTGGAGGGACGGCGCTAGGGCGTCGCGCGCGCCAGCTCGAAGGCGATCGCCGCGTCGAAGTACTCGGGGTCGAGGCCGCCCTCGAGCTTCCGGCCGTTGATGAAGAAGGTCGGCGTGCGATTCACGCCGAGCGCCTGCCCCGCCTTGATGTCGGCTTTCACCTGTTCGAGCACGGAGCTGTACCGCTCGTTGAAGTCCATCACGCCGGCCACGGACCGCACGCCCTGGCGAACCAGGTCCGGATTCATCGCGGGCTGGTTGTCGAACAGCCAGTCCTCCATCGCGTCCGCGCGGCCCTTCAGCCGCGCCATCCGGACGGCCGCCGCCGCTTCGCAGCCCGCCTGGTGGCCGCCGCCGCTGTTGCACTCGGGGTCGAGCGGAAAGTCACGCGTGATGAACTTGACCTGCCCCGGGTGCGAGGCCGCGTAGGCCTTGAGGATCGGCTTGTAGTTCATGAACGTCTGCCGGCACGGCGGGCACTGGTAATCGTTGAACTTCAGGATCACGACCTTCGCGCCGTCGGTCGGCACGACGACGGGCGTCACGGGCTGCGCGGCGTACCAGCGCTGGAAGTCGGCCCGCTGCGCCGGCGTCAGCACCTTGAGGCCCGGGACCGGCGAGGCGGCCGGGGCGGCCTGACTGGCTTCCGCCGGCGCCGGCGTGGCCTCGGGCGCGGCCGCCGCGCTCGCGGCAGGTGCCGCGGCGGCCGGCGACGCGGGCGCGGGCGCCGCGGCCACGGGGTCGCCCTCCCGCGGGAAGAACGCGACGAGCGACGCGGACCCGGCGAGCCAGAGCACTGCCAGCACCAGCGACGCGGGCGCGGCGAACAGGGACCGGACGTCCCGGAGGAAACGGCCCGGCAGCGAAACCAGCGGCATCGACGTCACTCCCGCGGATACGAAGAAGACCCCGAACACGCCGACGTAGGTCGCCGCGCAGAGAAGACAGACCTTGTGCAGCACGAAATACGACGTGTAGCCGAGGTAGAGCACCACGGCGAGGCCGATGACGCCGAGCACGAACACGTACTCGCCGACCTGCTTCGCGTCGTCCGACGCCGGCCGCCGCATGCCCCACGCCGCCAGCAGCAGCACGGCCGCGGCCCAGATCACGCCGCCGGCCGCCACGGGCACTCCGCGAATCGAGCCGTACTCGCTCTGATAGACGGCCTCGCAGTTCACCGTCTCGTTGACGTCGCAGAAGCTCGTGTAGCCGGTGTCGGCGAGGAGCTGGTAGTGGACGTTCAGCGCGAGGAGCGACGCCACCAGCGCGACGCCCGCGAAGAGCAGCAGCAGCACCCGGGTTCTCGTCATGGCGGTATGAGGGTATCGTGGATCGCGCCCCGAAAACAGGACCGGGCCGGCGCACCGCACGGGACGCCGGCCCACTCGAAACCCTCGGAAGTGAGGCGCCTGCGCCCGCTACTGCAGGTTGGTCGCCGCGTCGAAGTTCGCCGTCGTGATGGCCGCCATGCTCTGCTTGATCAGGCCCGTCTGGTTCGTCGCGAAGTACCGGACGCCCGTCGTGCCCGGCGCGGTCGGCACGGCGTCCGCGAAGAACTCGGTGTAGGAGTTGCCCGAGTTGTTGCAGGTGTCCGCCTGGGCCATCACCTGCGCGGAGTTCGCGTTGGCCACCGTGAACGTGTAGCCCGCCTTCGTGCCGCCCGCGAGGTCCGCCGGGATGAACGGTACGCTGTTCTGTGGTGCAGCGCCAAGGGCGGCGAGATTGGTGGCATACCCGCCGCCGCCGCAGCTCGCCGCGAACGCCGCCTGAGCCGAACTGAGCGTGCGGACCGACCCGATCGCCGACGCTTCGTTACCCGACAGGCGGGCGCGGAGCAGACCCGGCACGGCAATCGCCGCGATGATGCCGATGATCGCGACCACGATCAGCAGTTCGATAAGGGTGAACCCGTCATTGCGCTGCATCTTCTTCACGTTCGTATCCCCCTGAATGGCGGCACCGGCTGTGGACCGGGCGCTCCGTCGTTAGTGAGCCGTTGACCGCATTCCCGCGGTGACAGCCTCCCTTTCGCAACGGCGGTGCCAGGATCGCCTGAGGCGGCACGGTGCCGGCTAACCCCTTGCGGTGCAGCGGGTTCCCGGCGGCGACCTCGCGCGTGCGAGCGCCCGGGGGCGGGTGGAAGCGCGGAACCTGACAAAAAACGTCAGCCCCGGAGTGACAGAGTTTGTCGATCGGCGGCGCCGGTCAGCGTTGTCGATCAGCGCAGGTTGAACTTCTTCGCGTAGTAGCGGAACGACCGGAACGTCATGCCGAGCATCTCGGCGGCCCGCACCTGCACGCCGCCGGCCTTCGCGAGCGCCTCGGTGATGTGGTCGCGGTAGATCTGGTCGACGTGGGCCTCGAGGTCAAAGGCGCCCGCCGGCAGCCGGGCGTCCTGCGCGGGCTGACGGTCGCCACCGGCCCGGACGTTCGGCGGCAGCGACTCGGGCAGCACCATCTCCGTCCGCTCGACCGCCACCGCGCGCTCGATCGCGTTCTCCAGCTCGCGCACGTTCCCGGGCCACCCGTACGCCTCGATGAGCGCCAGGGCCTCCTGCGAGATGCCGCGGACGGGTTTGCCCATCCGCTCGGCGAACCGTTCGAGGAACCGCGCCGCGATGAGCGGCACGTCCTCGCGCCGGTCGCGCAGCGGCGGCAGGTGAATCTGGATGACGTTGATCCGGTAGAACAGGTCCTCCCGGAACCGGCCCTCCGCCACCGCCTTCTGCAGGTCCTGGTTCGTCGCGGCGATGACGCGGATGTCCGCCGCCACCTCCTCGGTGCCGCCCAGCCGCCGGAACCGCCGCTCCTGCAGGACGCGCAGCAGCTTCACCTGCATCGCCTGGTTCATCTCCCCGATCTCGTCGAGGAACACCGTGCCGCGCTCCGCGGCCTCGATGAGGCCCTTCCGGTTGGCGTCCGCACCGGTGAACGCCCCGCGCATGTGACCGAAGAGCTCCGACTCGAGCAGCGTCTCCGGCACCGCGCCGCAGTTGAGCGCGACAAACGGCTGGTCCTTCCGCAGCGAGTGCGCGTGGATGGCCCGCGCGATCAGGTCCTTGCCCGTGCCGGACTCGCCGGTGATCAGCACCGTGCTCGGCGTGGGCGCGATGGTCTCGACCAGCGAGAAGATCTCGAGCATCGCGGGGCTTCTGCCGACGATGTTGCCGAACGCGTGCGACGTCTCCAGCGCGCGCTTGAGGAGCACGTTCTCGGCGCGGAGCCGGCGGGATTCCAGGTGGTGCCGCACCTTCAGGCGCAGCTCGTCCACGTTGAACGGCTTGATGAAATAGTCCGCCGCGCCCAGCCGCATGGCCTCGACGGCCGTCTCCGTCGACGCGTAGGCCGTCATCATCAGCGCCACGATGTCGCGATGGCGTGCCTTCGCCTCGCGCAGCACCTGGACGCCGTCGATGTCCGGCAGGCGGATGTCGGTCATCAGCAGGTCGAACAGGCCGTGGTCGAGCGCGTCGACGGCTTCCCGGCCGTTGGCGGCCACGGTCACGTCATAGCCGTCCTTGCGGAGCACGATGCGGAGCATGTCGCGCATCGACGGCTCGTCGTCCACGACGAGCACGCGGGGAGCCGGTGCCGGTGCCTCCGCCTTCGTCACGCCCCCAGGCCCCCCGCGGGCACGCGGGCCGGCCGCGCGGCCGGCAGGTGCACCGCCATCGTCGTCCCCGTTCCCGGCGACGACTGGACGTCGACCCGGCCGCCGTAGTCCGTGACGATGCGGTGGACGATGGCGAGGCCCAGGCCGGTCCCCTTCTCGAAGGAACTGCGGAACGGCTGGAACAGCCCGTCCCGCTCCTCGGGCGTCATGCCCCGGCCGGTATCGTCGACCGCCAGCGTCACCATGCCCTCGGCGTCGGGGCTCGCGGCGCGGAGCGTCAGGCGCCCCCCGTCGCGCATCGCGCGCAGACCGTTGGTGGCGAGGTTCCAGACGATCTGCCGGATCTGGTGCTCGTCGGCCTCGCACCAGACGGGTTCTTCGGGGACGTCCACGGCCACAGTATGCCCGGGTCCGACCTCGGACCCGTGGCGCAGCAGCACGGCGGTGTCCTGCACGACGCGGCGGAGGTCGAGGCGCGTCACGGAGAACCGCTGCGGGCGCGCGTATTCGAGGAACGACCGGATCGTGTCGTTGAGGCGGGCCGACTCGCGCAGCACGATGTCCATCAGCTCGGCCTGCTCGGCGTTGAGCGCCAGCTCCGACCGCAGCACCTGGATCGACCCCGACATCGACGCCAGCGGATTCCTGATCTCGTGCGCGATGCCCGCCGCCATCTCCCCCACCGCCGCGAGCCGCTGCCGGAGCCGGGCGTCGCGCTCCAGGCGCCGGACATCGGTGACATCCTGGAACGTATAGAGCCAGCCGCGGCCCTCGCCCGGGAACACGAGCGGCGTCACGCTCAGGCCGAGGTCGATGACACCGCGGTGCGGCGTCCGGTACGCGAGGTCGAGGCGGAGGCTCTGCCCCGGCTCGAGCGCGGCCAGTCCCGCGCTGGAGTCCGCCGGCACGCCGAGCACCTCCGAGACGTCCCGGCCGAGCACGGCAGCCGGGTCGAGGCCCGTGATGGCGCCCGCCGCGCGGTTGAACGTCAGCACGCGGCCCGTGGCGTCCGCCGTCGCAAGACCGCTCAGCAGGCTGTCGATCACGTGCGCGTTGAACGCCCGGAGATCCGCCATCTGCGACGACGCGCGAAGAAAGCGGGCGTCGGCCGACTTCGCCGTCTCCGCGAGGGTCCCGCTGATCAGGGCGGCCGCCACGAAGCCGAAGACGTTGATCGCCACCGTGTACTGCGCCTGCCGGACCGACGGCAGCACGTTCTCGCCGCCGATCTGATCGAACCAGGCGGGCTGGGCGTACTGCCACAGCACGATCGCGACGAGCAGCAGGGTGTTCAGCGCCGCGAGCTGCAGCGCGCCGCGCTGGCCGCGGATCGTGCTGGCGGCGATCACCGGCAGCAGGTACAGCGACGAGAACACACTGGTCACGCCGCCCGTCACGATGATGAAGGCCGAGACCAGCAGCGCGTCGCCGGCGAGCTGGGCGTCGGCCAGCCACGGGTGCGCGCCGGCGTACCGCAGGCCGAGCAGGTTCACGACGCTCAGCGCGTACGCGGCGGCGATCAGATAGAAGTACGGCGCGGCCGGCAGCGCGTCGGGCCGGCTGAGCTGCACGAGGACGCCGGACCCCAGCAGCAGCGTGCTCACCACCACACGGATGGCGATGAGCGTGGCGAGACGCGCGCGGATATCCATCGCTGATGGATCCTACGACTAGTTCGTCAGCTTCGAGATGAGGCTGAAGATCGGCATGTACATCGCGATGACGATCGCGCCGACGATGCCGCCCAGGATCGCGATCATCGCGGGCTCGAGCAGCGACAGCAGGCCGGCGACGGCCACGTCTACCTCCTCTTCGTAGAAGTCCGCGATCTTGCCCAGCATGTTGTCGAGCTCGCCCGTCGCCTCACCGACGCCGATCATCTGCACGACCATCGGCGGGAACACGGACGTGGCCCGGAGCGGCTGCGCGATCGTCTCGCCGCGCTCGATGCTGCGCCGCGTGCGCGTCACCGCGTCCTCGACGACGGCGTTGCCCGCGGTGCGGCCCGTGATGTCGAGCGCCTCGAGAATCGCCACGCCCGAGGCCAGCAGCGTCGAGAGAGTCCGGCAGAAGCGCGCGACCGCGATCTTCCGGAGCAGCAGCCCGAGGATCGGCAGCCGGAGCAGCGCGCCGTCCACGACGCGCCGGCCGCGCTCGGACGCGTAGTAGCGCTGGAAGCCGAACACGAGCGCCACGAGGCCCACCAGCACGAACGGCATCAGCGTCACCAGCGCGTTGCTCGCCGCGATGACCAGCCGCGTCGGCAGCGGCAGGTCGGCGCCGAGGCCGGCGAACAGCGTCGCGAACGTGGGAATGACTTTCCAGAGGATGACGGCCACGACCACCGCCGCGATCGTCATCACGGCGGCCGGGTAGACCATCGCGGACTTCACCTGGCTTCTGAGCTTCACCGACTTCTCGATGTAGGTCGCCAGCCGCTTCAGGATCGTGTCGAGGATGCCGCCGGCCTCGCCCGCCGCGATCATGTTCGTGAACAGCGCGTCGAACGTCTTCGGGTGCCGCTTCATCGCTTCGGCGAGCGAGAGGCCGCGCTCCACGTCCGACCGCGTCGCGAGAATCGTCGCCGCGAAGCGTTTGTCCTCCTCCTGCGTTCCCAGGATCTCGAGGCACTGCACGAGCGGCAGCCCGGCGTCGATCATCACCGAGAACTGCCGCGTGAACACGGCGAGCGTCTTCGGCGCCACGCGGTGCGGGCGCAGCGACCGGATGCGCGACACGGCCGTGCCGTCCCCGACCGGCGAGATGCGCGTCACGATGATCTGATCGCGGCGCAGCGCCGCGACGGCGGCGTCGACCGTCTCGGCCGCGCGCTCACCCTGGACGGACTCGCCGGTGCGGGTCCTCCCGGCGTAGGCAAAGGTCGCCATTTACGCGACCCCCGGCCGCACGCCCGCGCCGCCCGGCCGCCGCAGGCCCGCACCGGCCACGACGCCGACGCCGCGGTCGATCATCGCCTGCAGCTCCTCCCGGTTGGAACTGGCCGCCATCGCCGTCTCGATCGTGATCAGCTTCCGCTGATGGAGCGTCGCGATCGACTGGTTCATCGTCTGCATTCCCATCCGCTCCTGCCCGGTCTGCATCGCCGAGTAGATCTGGTGGAGCTTGTCCTCGCGGATCAGGTTCCGGATGGCCGGCGTCGGCACCAGGATCTCGAGGGCCACGACGCGGCCGCCGCCGACGCGCGGGAGCAGCGCCTGGCAGACGATCCCTTCGAGCACCAGCGAGAGCTGCGTGCGGACCTGCGCCTGCTGGTGGGACGGGAAGACGTCGATGATGCGCGTGATGGTCTGCGCCGCCGAGTTGGTGTGCAGCGTCGCGAACGTCAGGTGGCCGGTCTCCGCCACGCGGAGCGCCGACTCGACCGTCTCCAGGTCCCGCATCTCGCCGATCAGCACCACGTCCGGGTCTTCCCGCAGCGCGGCCCGCAGCGCCGTGGCGAAGCTGCCCGTGTCGCTGTGGACCTCGCGCTGGTTCACGAGGCAGTTCTTGTGCGCGTGCACGAACTCGATCGGGTCCTCGATCGTCAGGATGTGGCCGTGCCGGCCCGTGTTGATCGTGTCGAGCAGCGCGGCCAGCGTCGTCGACTTGCCGCTGCCGGTCGGGCCCGTGACCAGCACGAGCCCGCGCGGGCGGTCGGCCAGCGTGGCGACGACCGGCGGCAGGTCCAGCTCGCGGAACCCGCGGATGCGCTCGGGAATCAGCCGGAACACGGCGCCCACCGCCCCGCGCTGGTGGAACAGGTTGCCGCGGAAGCGCGCGAGGCCGCGGATCCCGAACGAGAAGTCGAGCTCCTGCGTCTCCTCGAACCGCTTCTTCTGCGCGTCGGTCAGCACGCTGTAGGCGAGCGCCTTCGTCTCGGCCGGCGTGAGGGCCTCGCCGGCCAGCCGCTGGAGCGCGCCGTGCACGCGGACCTGCGGCGGCGTCTCCGTCGCCAGGTGGAGGTCCGACCCGTCCATTTCGACCGTCACGCGCAGCAGTTCCGTCAGCGTCATCGTCCGTCCCTACTTCACGGTTTCGCGGAGCACTTCGTCCAGCGTGGTGATGCCGTCCCTGACCTTCCGCAGCCCGCTGGACCTGAGCGAGATCATCCCACCGTCCAGGGCCTTCCGCCGCAGTTCGTGGCCGGACGCCCCGACGAGGATCAGCTCGCGCAGGTCGTCGGCGATCTCCATGACCTCGTAGAGGCCGATCCGGCCCCGGTAGCCGGTCTGGGTGCAGGCGTCGCACCCGCGGCCCTTCCGGGGCACGACCGTCCGGGCATCCTCGGCCGTGAAGCCGGCCTGGATCAGCGCCGGCACGGGCATCGGCTCGGCCTCGGCACAGTGGGGGCAGATCCGCCGGACGAGCCGCTGCGCGCAGACGAGGTTCAGCGAGCTGGCGACGAGAAACGGCTCGATACCCATGTTCATCAGACGGTTCACCGTGCTCGGCGCGTCGTTGGTGTGGAGCGTCGAGAGCACGAGGTGGCCGGTCAGCGCCGCCTTGACGCCGATCTCGGCCGTCTCGAAGTCCCGGATCTCGCCGACGAGGATGATGTTCGGGTCCTGCCGGAGGAAGCTGCGGAGCGCCGCCGCGAACGTCAGGCCGATCTGCTCGCGGACCTGCACCTGGTTGACGCCCGGGATGTTGAACTCGACCGGGTCCTCGGCGGTCATGATGTTCGTCTCGGACGAGTTCAGCTTCGAGATCGACGAGTACAGCGTGTTGGTCTTGCCGCTGCCGGTCGGCCCGGTCACCAGCACCATGCCCCACGGCCGCGCGATCGCCGCCTCGTAGCGCGCAAGCGACTCCGGCTCGAAGCCCAGCTTCGTCATGTCGAGCATGAGCTTGTCGCGGTCGAGCAGGCGCATCACGACCTTCTCGCCGAACAGCGTCGGCAGAATCGACACGCGGAAGTCGATGTCCTTGCTCTGCCCGTGCTCCTGGAACCGGATCTTGATACGGCCGTCCTGCGGCAGGCGCTTCTCGGCGATGTCCAGCTTCGCCATGATCTTCACGCGCGAGATGATCGCGTCGCGGAACTTCATCGGCGGCTGCATGATGTTGTAGAGGATGCCGTCCACGCGGTAGCGGATGCGGACCTCGCGCTCGTACGGCTCGATGTGGATGTCGCTCGCGCCCTTCTGGATCGCCGAGAGCAGCAGCATGTTCACGAGCTTGATGACCGGCGCCTCCTCGCCCTGCCGTGCGAGGGCCTCGACGCTGATCTCCTCGTAGTCGTCGATGACCTCGACGTCGTCGTCGGAGCCGGGCGCCGGCAGGTCTTCCAGCGTCCTCGACGCGACGTCGAGCGCCGCGGAGCCGTGCACCGCGGGCTTGCCCGACGCGTAGTATCGGTCGAGCGCGGCGAGCACCGCGGATTCCGACGCGACGACCGGCTCGACGTGGTAGCCGGTCATGAACTTGATGTCGTCGAGCGCGAAGACGTTGGTCGGGTCCGTCATCGCGATGGTCAGCGTCATGCCGGCGCGCGCCAGCGGCACCACCTGGTACTTCTGCGCCGTCTCGGCGGAGAGCAGCGTGACCACGGCCGGGTCGATCTCGAACTGCGAAAGCGCGATGGACGGCACGCCGTACTGCCGGCTCAGCAGCGACGTGATCTCATCCTCGGTGACGTACCCGAGCCGGATGAGGTTCAGGCCCAGCTTGCCGCCGTCGCGCCGCTGGCAGGCCAGGGCTTCCTGGAGCTGCTCGGACGTGATGCGCTGTTCCTTGAGAAGGAGTTCCCCGATGCGGACGGCCATGAGCGGTGAGGCTGCTACTGCAAGGGGCCTGCCTACCGGTCGCCGGGCCCGTTGGCCGGGCGAGTTCTGCCGGGGGCGAGCTAGAACGTCACGCGGGCCGTGGCGCCCCAGACATGGCGGTCCGATCCACCGGATCCGCCGGAAATCTCCAGAAACAGGCCCGATCGCACCATCAGGCTGGCACCGGCGGTGGCCACCGGCCGGGCCTCGTCCACGGTGCTGGCGCGCAGGCCGGCCCGGACTCCGACCCGCCCGGCCCTGAGCCAGTGCTCGACGCCGACGGCCACGTCCCGCCGTGCCCCGTCCGGGCCTGCGGTGGCGGTCAGGTCGACGTCCGCCGCCACCGTCACGGGGGGGCCCCCGGCCGCGGCGGCGTCGAAGGCGGCCCCGGCCCGGACATGCCGGCCAAGGCGGACGGCATCGCCCCCGCGGCCGAATTCCGGTTCGGCGAGTTGACGCGCGAGCAGGCCCAGCCGCCAGCCGCGGTGCACCACGGCCAGACCGAGGTCGGCGTCCCACGCGCCCTGTCCGTCCGGCAGATCCAGGTCCCGCGCACGGTCAACGGCCCCGGACAGCGGCCCGAACCGCAGTTCGGCCGCGCTGGCACCGCGCAGATACTTCAGCGTGCCGCCGACGTGGACGCCCGACACCAGCGACTGGACGACCGTCACGCCCACCTGCGAGACCGCCACGCGGGACGCCTGCGCCGGTCCGCGGGCGGGTGCCGCGCCGGCCACGGTGTAGCGGGCGACGTGCAGTCCCGCCATCGGGAGGGTCAGCGCCAGTGCGGTCGTGCCCGACGCCACGTGCGAGCCGGGGCCCGCGTCACCGGCGCCCCCGTGCCCGAGCGCGACCTCGACGAACGGACCCGCCGCCAGCGCCCCGGGATTCCACCAGACCGCGCTGCTGTCGGACGCCACCGCCACGAACGCGCCCGCCATCCCGGATGCACGGGTTCCCACCGTCTCGAGCGTCTGCGCGCCAGCGGGAACCGCGAGGAACCACAGAACCGGTGCAAGCAGCGGCCACGCCTTACGTTTTGGAGGCATACAATTACAATTCCAGCCAGTTCCTCAGCGCAGTCCCCGCAGGGCTGCAACACCCACAGAATTTTGATCGTATCAGGGACTCTAGTGACCACCGTCCGGGCAGTCCTCTTGTCACCGGCGCAGACTGTACGCCGGCTCGCGGCGCATCCGTCACCGCTCGCGTGGATCGCGGGCACGGCGTTCGTCCTCGTCGCGGCCCGCGTGGCGCTGCTGGCCACGGCCGTCGGCCGGCAGGCCTTCATCGACCAGTGGGTGCAGCGCGCCGAGGCGTTCGGCGTCGTCATGGACGACGCCACCTTCGCGCGCATCACGTCATTCGGCGCGTACGCGCCGGCCTACGGCGCGGCGATGGGTGTGGCCCTGGGCCTGCTGCTCCCGGTGGTCGCCGCCGCCGGCCTCAGGCTGTCCGGCCCGCGCGGGACCTCGTGGGCGGCCGCGCTGACGCTCGCCGGGTACGCCGGCCTGCCACTGGCGCTGCGTGACGTCGTCGCGCTGCCGGTGAGCTACCTGCGTGAGTCGCTGGCGAGCCCGCTGACGCTCGGCACGTTCGCCCCGATGCTGGACGAGGCCTCGCCCGCCGCGCGCTTTCTGTGGTCGGTCGACCTGTTCGTGGTGTGGTGGACCGTCATCGTCGGACTCGCCGCCGCCTCGCTCACGGGCCGTCGCGCCCTGCCGGTCGTGACCGCGCTCTCGGCCACGTATGCCGTGGCCGGCCTGCTGCTGGCCGTGACGATGCTCATCACGGGCGGCGCCTAGAACCCGGCCACCAATTGGAGACAGGATGAAGAAGGTCGTCATCGGAGTGCTCGTGCTGGCGGTCGTCGCCGGGAGCGGTTACGCCGCGTTCACCCGCTATCGGGCGAAGCAGCAGGAGATCGTCGTCACGACCGAGGTCGTCGCGCTGCGCGACCTGGCCGCGATCGTGTCCGCCTCGGGCAAGATTCAGCCCAACCGCCTCGTCAACATCAGCGCGGATACCTCGGGCCGGGTCGTCAACCTGAACGTGCAGGAGGGCGAGCGCGTCACGAAGGGCCAGTTCCTGCTGCAGATCGACCCGAAGTCGCTCCGGACACGCGTCGAAGGCGGGGCGGCGTCGCTCAAGGCCGCCGAGGGCTCGCTGGAGCAGACGCGGCAGGCCGTCGAGACCGCGCGCGTGCAGGCCGAGCTGGCGCAGAAGAACCTGACCCGGCAGCGCGACCTCTGGAAGGAGGGTCTGACGACGCGCGAGAACCTCGAACGCGCCGAGAGCGAGGCGAAGGCGGCCGAATCGACGCTGCGCGAGCGGGAGCGCCAGGTGGACTCGCAGGCCGCGCGCATCGCCCAGGAGCGGGCGTCGCTGCAGAGCGCGGAGTACGACCTGAGCAAGGTCCGCATCGAGTCGCCGATCGACGGCATCGTCACGCGGCGGAACATCCAGGAGGGCGAAACCGCCGTCATCGGCACGATGAACAACGCCGGCACGGTGCTGCTGACGCTCGCGGACATGTCGCAGATTCAGGCCGAGGTCGAGGTCGACGAGACCAACATTCCGCAGGTGGCGCTCGGCCAGCCGGCCACCATCACGATCGATGCGATCCCCGACCGGACGTTCAAGGGCCACGTCACCGAGATCGGCAACAGCCCGATCCAGACGAGCGGCGCCGGACCCACCACCGGCACGCAGGCCACGAACTTCAAGGTCGTGGTCGCGCTCGACGAACCCGTGCCGGACGTCCGGCCCGGCTTCACGTGCACGGCGGACATCACGACGGCCACGCGGGCGAAGGTGCCGGCGGTGCCGATTCCGGCCGTGGCGGTACGCGAGCTCGTCTTCGAGGCCAACGGTACGCCGGTGCCGCAGCGCCGGCCGGCGGGTGCGCGCGCCGGCTTCGGGGGTGGCGGCTTCGGCGGCGGGTTCGGCGCGCCGACCGAGCCCGAGCCGGCGGCGCCTGTGGAACTGAAGCCGGGCCAGACCCGGAGGGAAACCGAAGGCGTGTTTGCGCTGAAGGACGGCAAGGCCGCATTCGTGCCCATCACGGTGGGCATCGGGGGCGAACGCTACTTCGAGGTGCTCTCGGGCCTCTCCGTCGGTGACCAGGTGATCACCGGGCCCTACAGCGTGGTCCGCGGGCTCTACGACGGCGACGTGATCAAGACGAACCCGACACCGTGAACCAGATTCTCGAATCCGCGCGGATCGCCCTCGGGTCGATCTGGGGCGCCAAGCTCCGGTCGTTCATGACCGTGCTCGGCAACATCGTCGCGGTGACCTCCATCATCGTCGTCGTCGCGCTGATTCGCGGCCTGAACGAGTCCGTCACGGCCGCGATCCTGAGCCAGGCCGGCGCGGATTCTTTCAGCGTGCAGCAGTACCCGGTGGCGCGCGGCGACGCCGACTTCGAGAAGGTCCGGAACAACCCGCCCGTCTCGCTGCGCGACGCCGCGGCCATCCGCCGGTACTCGCAGACGGCCACGGCCGTGATGGCCGAGCTCACCGC
>JBFXBH010000050.1:0-17039 GCA_050183355.1 Vicinamibacterales bacterium
GTCGTGCTCGGTCTCGATGGCGATCTCCCCCTTCCGGTCCATGGCCTCGATCGCGTTGTCGACGACGTTCTGGACGACCCGGCGGATCTGCTCCGGGTCGGCCGAGACCGGCGGCAGGTCCGGCGCGAAGCGCCGGGTCACGCGCACGTCCGCGAGCAGGCCGTCGTTGAGCGCGAGCACGTCGTTGACGAGCTGGTGCAGGTCGGTCGGCACGGCCCGCGGCGCGGGCATCCGGGCGAACTGCGCGAACTCGTCGACGAGGCCCTTCAGCGAATCCACTTCGCCGACGATCGTCGTCGTGCACTCGTCCACCAGCGCCCGCGTCGCATCCGGCGCGCCGCTGAAGTGCCGGCGCAGGCGTTCGGCGCAGAGCTGAATCGGCGTCAGCGGGTTCTTGATCTCGTGCGCCAGCCGGCGCGCCACCTCCCGCCACGCCGCCACCTTCTGCGCGCGGATGAGCGGCGTGACGTCGTCGAACACGAGCACCACGCCCTCCGCCTGCCCGTCCGCGCCGGCCAGCGGCGTCGTCACCACCGACAGGTGCAGTTCCCGGCCGTCGAGCGTCATCGCGATCTCGCGGGGGCGCACTTCCCGGCGGCTCCGGGCCGCCTCCTCGATGAGGTCGGCCAGCGGGCGGAGTTCGGCGCCGCCGAACACCGAGGCGACGGGCCGGTTCGACAGGTCGCCGGCCAGCCCGAGCAGCCGCGCCGCCGCCGGATTGACCGTGCGCAGGGCACCCGTCTCATCCACCGAGATCACGCCGGTGGCCACGCGCTCCAGAATCGTCTCGATGTAGCGGCGGCGGGCCTCGACGTCCTGGTGCTTCCGCTCGACGTCGAGCGCGGTCCGCTCCAGCCGCCGCCGGCTGGCGGCCAGTTCGGTGGCCATCGAGTTGAAGGCGTCGATGAGCGAGCCGAACTCGTCGGCCGTCTCGCGCACGAGGCGATGGTCCAGATGCCCGGCGCCGATCTCTCGTGCCGCGGCGGCGAGCATCTGCACGGGACGCGTGATGCGCTTCGCCAGATACAGGCCCATCCAGGTCGCCGCGACCAGGATCAGCAGCGTCAGCATGACGAAGAACGACAGGTAGACGGCCGTCAGGGGCTGCCGCAGCACGCGCGCCTGCTGGTACGCCTCGTAGGCACCCGTCACGCGGCGCGCGCGCAGCGCCACCGCGCCCTGCATGACGTCGGTCGCGACGACGGCGCCGGCCGGCTGCCCGTCCGGCCCGGCGAGCGGCACCGCCAGCGCCATCAGGTCCCGTGCGTTGTCGAGGCGCTCGTTGGCGCCGGCCTCGGCCCGTCCGTCAACGGCGGCCCGCGCCAACCGGGCTGCCACGGCGTCCGCCGGTCCGGCGTCTCCGGCCGGGCCTACCCGGGCCACACCGGTCTCCGCGCGCCGGAAGAGGTGGACGGCCGGTTCGCCGTCCCGGCGTCCGGCGAACGCGGCCGGCCACGCCGTCGTGCCCGCCGCGATGGCGGCCAGGTCCGCCCCGGCCAGCGCGTCCGCGACGCGGCGCGCCGCGTCGCCCACGCGCGCCTGCCGCTCCTGATACAGGTCGCCGGCCACCGCGGTCGCCGAGGCGAGCGCCTCCTCCATCGGCGCGTCGAACCAGCGGTCCACGCTCGTGCGAATCAGCTCGCTGCCGACGATGAGCACGAGCAGCGCCGGGATGAGCGTCATCCCGAGCAGGACCGCCACCAGCTTGACGCGGAACCGCGCGAACGGCAGGGCGCGGCGGTGCTCCACGACCAGCTTGACGATGTTGCGCGCGAGGACGAACGTCAGCGCCGCCAGCATCGCGACGTCCGTCACGACGAGCGCGTAGAGGACGAACTCCGTCAGGAAGTCGGGCGCGAGGCTGCTCGACTGCCCCGCGAGAACCAGCAGGCCACCGAGCACGCCGAGCAGCGCGATGATCCCGAAGACGATGAGCCGCGTGTTGTCGCGGAACGGGCGGGGCGCCGGGCCCGGGACGTCGAGCCGCCGGAGCGGCGGCGGGACCGCCGGGTGCGGCGCGGGTGCGGACCGCGAGGGAACGGCCATCCGCTGAACCTTACTCCTTCGTGCTGAGAAGATCCTTGAGTTCGTTCATGAACTCCCCGATGTCCCGGAAGTGGCGGTAGACCGAGGCAAACCGCACGTAGGCCACCTTGTCGAGCCGCTTGAGCTCGTCCATGACGATGGCGCCCACTTCCTGGGTCGTCATCTCCTTGTCGGGCCGGTCCTGCAGGACCCCTTCGATCCGGTCCGCGACACCTTCGAGCGCCGCCACGCTGACCGGCCGCTTCTCGCAGGCCTTCAGCAGCCCGGCAATGAGCTTCTGTCGTTCGAACCGCTCGCGGCTGCCGTCCTTCTTCACCACCATGTACGGGATCTCGTCGATCCGCTCGTAGCTGGTGAACCGCTTGCCG
This sequence comes from Vicinamibacterales bacterium, assembly GCA_050183355.1. GTDB lineage: Bacteria > Acidobacteriota > Vicinamibacteria > Vicinamibacterales > UBA2999 > CANKJK01. The sequence goes on from JBFXBH010000050.1 coordinate 2,415, forward strand.
CACTCGAGGCACTCGCGACGCCGGCGGATGACCTCGCCCTCCTTGCTCTCGCGCGAATCCACGACCTTGTCGCCCAGGTGGTTGCAGAAGGGACACTTCATGAGGTCACCGTGGCTCCCTCGTCGGCCAGCCGCCGCAGCCGGCTGACGTTCAGGCCGTCCTGCAGCATGAAGAGGCCGCCGAGGAGCGTCGTCGGAATGAACGAAATCGCGTGGAGCGCGAGCGCGGCGCCGATCGCCGCATCGTTGGGGGCGCGGAAGAACGTCGTCGCGCCGATCCGGTAGGCCTCGTGAAAGCCGCCGACGCCGCCCGGCGTCGGCATCGCAATGCCGATCACGAGCAGGGTCTGCTGCAGGAAGGTCCCGCCGGCCGTCATGTTGATGCCGAACGCCCGGGAGACCATCCACGTCTGCGTCGCGATCGTCAGCCACAGCGCGAACGTCCAGACGGTCGAGACGACCAGCAGCCGCGGCGCGCGCGCCACGCCGAGGCCGTGCGAGAACCGCTCGGCCACCCGGGCGAGCATGGCGGCCATCCGCACGGGCAGGACCCGCTCCGTGCTGTGCACGAGCCGCCCCACGCGCTCCGGATGCGCCGAGAGCACCGCCATCAGCACGAGCAGCGCGAGAATCGCGGCGGCCGTGATGGCCGACGACGCGGCCACGGTCGCCATCAGGGCGTTCCGCGGGGGCGGGCCGATCACCCCGGACAGGTAGAGGGCCAGCAGGGCCAGCACGGCGAGCCCGTCGAGCAGCCGCTCGACCACGATCGTGGCGAACGCCGACGTCGCGTTCAGGCCCTCGGCCCGGGCCAGCAGGTACGGGCGCAGCACCTCGCCGATGCGCGCCGGCAGCACGTTGGACGCCGCGAAGCCGATCATCGTCGTGCGCCACGCGTTGCGGATGCGCACGGGACCGATCGGCCGCATCAGATACCGCCAGCGGATCGCCCGGATCAGCATCATGGGCACGAACAGCGTCGTGCCGGCGAGCAGCAGCCCGCGGTCGGCCGAACGCATCTCGCGCCACACGTCGCCGAGGTTCGCATGCCGGAGGAACCACACGACAAGCGCCACGGCGAGCAGCGACACGGCGACCGTGCGAAGCGATTTCAAGGGATGCCTGAACACTCGGAAGGCGTCCACAATATATCAGGGTGATCCGGTCCGCACACCGTCGTGCTTGCGTACGGTTGCGGCTCAGGCGCGGCACGCCCTAAGATCGCCCCCTTCCCCGGAACACCTGTGACGCACGCCGAACCGCTCCTCGAATCCGCCCTCCCGGGTCTGCCCCTCTTCCGCCGCGGCAAGGTCCGCGACGTCTACGCCGTCGGCGACGCGCTGCTGATCGTGGCCACGGACCGGATCTCCGCGTTCGATTACGTCCTGGGGTCCGGCATCCCGGACAAGGGACGGATCCTCACGCAGCTCTCGCGGTTCTGGTTCGGCCTGACCGGCGCCATCACGCCGAACCACCTGATCGAGACCGACGTCGCCCGGTATCCCGCCGTCCTCGCGCCGCACGCGGACCGGCTCCGGGGCCGGTCGATGCTCGTGACGCGAACCGAGCCGATTCCGATCGAGTGCGTGGCCCGCGGGTACCTGTCGGGGTCGGGGTGGAAGGAGTACCTCGCCACCGGCCAGGTCTGCGGCATCCCGCTGCCCGCCGGTCTGCAGGAATCCGACCGCCTGCCCGCGCCGATCTTCACGCCGGCCACGAAGGCGGACACGGGGCACGACATCAACATCAGCGAGGCCGAAGCCGGTCGACTCGCGGGCGCGGATCTCGTCGCCCGGATGAAGCACGTCACGATGGCGCTCTACGCGTTCGGCGCCGCCCACGCGGCCCGGGCGGGCATCATCCTCGCCGACACCAAGTTCGAGTTCGGCCTCACGCCGTCCGGAGACCTGCTTCTCATCGACGAGGCCCTGACACCCGACTCCTCCCGGTACTGGCCGGCCGACGCCTACCGGCCCGGCGGGCCGCAGCCCAGCTTCGACAAGCAGTTCGTGCGGGACTACCTGGAGCGCATCCGCTGGAACAAGCAGCCCCCCGTGCCGTCGCTGCCGGACGAGGTCGTGGTCCGGACGCGCGAGAAGTACCTCGAGGCCTATCGCCGGCTGACGGGCTCGGACCTGCCGGAGGTCCCGTGAAGGAGGCGGCGTGAAGGAGCAGCTCGACCGCCTCGTCAGCGAGATGGTGTCCTCCGGGATCCGCTACGAGGACGCGCTGGCCGAATTCGAGAAACGCTTCATCATCGAAGCCCTCCGCTCCGTCGGCGGCAGCCTCGGGCAGGCGGCCGAACGGCTGGGCATGCACCGCAACACCCTCCGCCGGAAGCTGCAGGTCTACCGCATCCCCCGCCGGCTCATCAGCGAGTCGTAGTTCCCCGGCGGCGCCGGGGCTTGGCACTCTCGTCGCGAGAGTGCTAAGCTACCTCCCGGCTGGAGCGCGGGTCCCCCGCCGCCCCGGACCACCGGCCGTTCAGGCCCGAACACCAACCTATCCAGTCAGTGGAGTCGACCGAAATGAACGTCAGACCGCTACACGACCGCATCATCGTTCAGCGCCTCGAGGACTCGGGCGAGCAGAAGATCGGCGGCATCATCATCCCGGACAGCGCCAAGGAAAAGCCCCAGCAGGGCAAGGTCATCGCAGCGGGCGCCGGCAAGGTGAAGGACGACGGCACGCGCCAGCCCCTGGACGTCAAGGCCGGCGACACCATCCTCTTCGGCAAGTACTCGGGCCAGGAGATCAAGATGGAGAACGAGGAATACCTGATCATGCGCGAGGACGAAGTGCTCGCGGTCATCGACGGCAAGAAGTAAGCGCGGACAAGGGAGAACAGCAGCAATGGCAAAGCAGATTATTTACGGTGAGCAGTCGCGGCAGGCCATCCTGCGCGGCGTGAACGCCCTCGCCGACGCAGTGAAGGTCACCCTCGGTCCGAAGGGCCGCAACGTCGTCCTCGACAAGAAGTTCGGCTCCCCCCTCATCACGAAGGACGGCGTCACCGTCGCCAAGGAAATCGACCTGAAGGACGCGCTCGAGAACATGGGCGCCCAGATGGTGCGCGAAGTGGCGAGCAAGACGTCCGACCTCGCCGGTGATGGCACGACGACCGCCACGGTGCTCGCGCAGGCGATCTACCGCGAGGGCGCGCGCAACGTGACGGCCGGCGCCAACCCGATGGAGCTCAAGCGCGGCATCGAGAAGGCGGTTGACGCCGTCGTCGAGGAGCTGAAGAAGTTCAGCCGCGACGTCAAGGACAACAAGACCATCGCGCAGGTCGGCACCATCTCCGCCAACAGCGACTCGACGATCGGCAACATCATCGCCGAGGCGATGGAGAAGGTCGGCAAGGACGGCGTGATCACGGTGGAAGAGGCGCGCACGCTCGAGACGACGCTCGACGTCGTCGAGGGCATGCAGTTCGACCGCGGCTATCTCTCCCCCTACTTCGTGACCGACCCGGAGCGCATGGAAGTCGTGCTCGACAACCCGGTCATCCTGATCCACGAGAAGAAGATCAGCTCGATGAAGGACCTCCTCCCGGTCCTGGAGCAGGTCGCGCGCGGCGGCAAGCCGCTGCTGATCATCGCCGAGGAAGTGGACGGCGAGGCCCTGGCCACGCTCGTGGTCAACAAGCTGCGCGGCACGCTCGTCGCCGCCGCGGTCAAGGCGCCCGGCTTCGGTGACCGCCGCAAGGCCATGCTGGAGGACATCGCGATCCTGACCGGCGGCCGCGCGATCACGGAGGACCTCGGCATCAAGCTCGAGAACATCAAGCTCGAGGACCTCGGCAAGGCCAAGAAGGTCGTCATCGACAAGGACAACACGACGATCGTCGAGGGCGCCGGCACGCAGGCCGGCATCAGCGGCCGCGTCAAGCAGCTGCGTGCGCAGATCGACGAGACGACCTCCGACTACGACCGTGAGAAGCTGCAGGAGCGCCTCGCGAAGCTGGTCGGCGGCGTGGCCGTCATCAAGGTCGGTGCAGCCACCGAGACCGAGATGAAGGAGAAGAAGGCGCGCGTGGAAGACGCGATGCACGCGACGAAGGCGGCGGCCGAGGAGGGCATCGTCCCCGGCGGCGGCACGGCGCTCCTCCGCGCGTCCCGGGCGCTCGACAAGCTGGTGCTCGAGGGCGACCAGAAGGTCGGCCTGCAGATCATCAAGCGCGCGATCGAGGAGCCGATGCGGTGGATCGCGACCAACGCGGGCCACGAAGGTTCGATCATCGTGTCGAAGGTCCGTGAGCTGAAGAACGCCGACGAGGGCTTCAACGCGCAGACCGAGGTCTACGAGGATCTGGTGAAGGCTGGCGTCATCGACCCGACGAAGGTCGTCCGCTCGGCGCTGCAGAACGCGTCGTCCATCGCGTCGCTGCTGCTGACGACGGAATGCCTGGTCTCGGAGATCCCCGAAGAGAAGCCGGCCGCGCCGGCCGGGCCTCCGGGAGGCGGCATGGGCGGGATGTACTAGGACACGCCGCGCCCCCGGGCGCGGACCTGTATGCTCGACGGGCCGGCGGGGACTTCCCCGCCGGCCCTTTTTCTTCGTGAGGCCCCGCCATGCTGACGCTGCCCGCCGGACTGGTGCCCGTTCGCCGCACGCCGGAGTTCGACGCCGAGACGACACCCGCCGGTCTCAGGCGCGACCACCGGACGTCCCCGGGCGTCTGGGGGCGACTGGTCGTCGTCGAGGGCTCGGTCCGCTACAGCCTCTTCGGTCCTTCGCCGGCGGCGTGGACCGTGACGCCCGCTGAGCCGGGCATCATCCCGCCCGGCGTCCCCCACCAGGTGATCCCGGACACCGGAGCGCGGTTCTACGTGGAGTTCCTCCGGGAGGCACCCGAGACAGAGGGGGCCTGACCCGCGACGGGCCGCCGTCAGCGGAGCGAGAACGACAGTTCGATCGCGATGATGACCGGCACGGGCTCGCCCTGCCGGAGCCCGGGAGAGAACCGCCACTGGCGGGCGGCCTTGATCGCCTCGTCGTCGAGCCCGAACGGCAGGGACCGCTTGACGCGCGCCTCGCCGACGGTGCCATCGGGCATCACGATGCACTCCAGCACGACGACACCCTGGACCTTGGCCCGCATCGCGTCCGCGGTGTACTGCGGCTGCACGATCTTCAGCAGCTTCGGCGCCGAGACGCCGTTGCCCGGCTGATACGCGCCCCCACCCGTTCCGCCGCCGAAGCCGGCGCCGAGGCCGCTCCCCTGACCGGAGCCGCTGCCCGTGCCGGTCCCCGTGCCCGCGCCTCCGCCGCTCCCGCTGCCCTGCGACACCGAACTCGGGCTGGTGGCGTCGATCGCACCGACGGCCGTCGTAATGCCCGCCTCCATCGCCTTCGCCGGAATGTTGATCTCCGGCTCAGGAACGGGCTCCTCCTTCGGCGGCGTCTCCACCGGCACCGGCTCCGCCGGCTTCATCACGGGCACGGTGATCTGGTCCCGCCCGGGCAACTCCATCTTCCGGGGCGGCTCCTTCATCTGATTCCCGCCGCCGCCACCGCCGCCGCCGGGACCCGGCTGGGCGAGCCAGACGATCTCCCGGGGCGCCCGCTCCGGCAGCGTACCTTCAGGGGAAAACTCGGGGGAGATGCGCGACAGCAGGATCAGGCTGATCACGCCCAGCACGTGCGCAACCGTCGACGCGACGAGCGCGCCGCTCATCCGCTTCGGCTGCTGATACTCGAGGAACGGCCCGCCGCCGCGCGCCGACAGGTTGACGGCGACGTACCCGGGATGCACCGTGGCGGCGTCCTCGTCGAGTGGCGGGGTCATGGATGGGCTCGGCCGTGTTCATTCTCGCAGAGCCCCCGGGCCCCCGCAATCGCCGGCGCGTGCCGTGTCGCCCGGTACGGACGGACTGGAAGCTCTCTCATAAATGGCGCCTGCATTCGGCCACGGCCCCATTTATGAGAGAGCTTCTAGAGGCGCCCCGTCCAGGCGCCGATGGCCGCATTGCCACCACCGTATGCGTGCAGCAGGGCGAGCGCGTCAGCCGCGCGGGCCGCGGTCGCGACGGCGACCAGCACGCCGCCGCGGGCCGTCAACCGCTCGAAGAGGCGCCCGTCGTGGTGTTGAAAACCGAGCCGCACCGCCGCCGCCGCGAGCCCCCGGGTGGTCAGCACGTCATCCGCCCCCTGCAACTGCTGGACGATCGCGCCGCTGGCCTGGACCGCGCCGAGCCCCCGCACGTCCAGCGCCGCGGCCGGCGCGCCGAACACGCGCGCCAGCATGGCCCCGGTGGCCTCCGTGGCGACCGCCATCGCATGCACGGACGCGACGGCAAACCCGTCCGCCACCAGTGCCTGCAGACCGGCTTCCGCCGCGGCCGCATCCTGGAACACCGCCACCGTGTACAACTCCCGCTCGGTCACGCCACGTCCTCGCACCCATAGTCTTCCGGACCCGGGTGCCGCCGGCAAATATTCCGGGCAGGCGGGTGGTACAATCCGCACAGCGTCAGGCGGTTCGCTCCGCCGGCGCACCCGGCCCGCGCGAGGGCCGGACTGCAGAGGAAGAAGGTTGTCATGGGCCGTCTGGGCATCCCGGAACTCGTCATCATTCTGGTCATCGTCATCGTCATCTTCGGCGCCAACCGGCTGCCGGAGCTCGGACGCGGCATCGGGAAGGGCATCCGGAACTTCAAGGACGCCTCGAAAGAGGACGCCGGCACCAAGTCGCCCGACGCCTAGCGCCGTCGCTTCCGCGGAGGGCTGCCCGCAGCGCGCGCGGCCTTCCGTTCCTTCCTCCCCGGGCGCTGCGCCTTCCGCCGTTCCTGCTTCGTTCTCGTCCCGCCGCGTTCGTGGCGGGGGCCCGATGTCCTCCGGACCGCCTCCAGCACATCGCTGATCCCCAGGTCGATCTGCCGGCGCTCCTGATCGACGCGAATCACCTGCACCTCGACGTCGTCTCCCAGCCGGAAGATGCGGCCGTGCCGCTCGCCGCGCAGCACGTGATGATCCTCGATGTACCGGTAGTAGTCGTCCGCCATCGTCGACACGTGCACCCGGCCCTCGACGTAGTGCTCCTGGAGCTCGATGAACAGGCCGAACGCGGCGACGCCGGTGATGTACCCCCGGAAGACCTCGCCGACCTTGTCGGCCATGAAGCGGACCTTCTTCCACTGCAGCAGCTCGCGTTCGGCCTCGTCCGCCCGGCGCTCCCGGCTGGAGAGGTGCCTGGCCGCCTCCGGCAGCTCGTCCTGGAGTTCCTGCCGCTGCTCCGCCGACAGCCCGGCGCGTCCCGCCCGCACCATCCGGTGCACGACGAGATCGGGGTACCGGCGAATCGGGGACGTGAAGTGCGCGTAGTGCGCCGTCGCGAGGCCGAAGTGGCCGAGCGGCTGCGCGTCGTAGCGGGCCTTCTGCATGGTCCGGAGCATCAGCGCCGCGATGGGCCGCTCCTCCGGCGTGCCGTGGATACGCTCGACCAGCGTCTGGAAGTGACGCGGGCGGACGTGTTCGCCCGAATCGGCCAGGCTGTAGCCGAGCGTCGAGATGAACTCCTGGAAGTCCAGCACCTTTTTCGCGTCCGGCGGCTCGTGCACCCGGTACATCGCCGGGATGTCCGACGCCTCGAGGTGCGCGGCCACCGTCTCGTTGGCCAGCAGCATGAACTCCTCGATCAGCCGGTGGGCGACGTTGCGCTCGCTCGCCACGATCGCCTCGATGACGCCGTCCAGGTCCAGGACGACGTCCGCCTCCGGCAGGTCAAAGTCGATCGCGCCACGCCGGCGGCGCCGGGCGTTCAGCACCGTGAACAGCTCGCCCATCAGCTCGAACAGCGGCACCAGCGCGGCGTAGCGCGCCCGCTGCTCCGGATCCCGATCGGTCAGGATCGCGTTCACCGCGCTGTAGGTCATGCGTTCGTTGCTGTGGATGACGCCGTCGTGCAGTTCGTAGCGAACCACCGTGCCGGCGGCGTCGACCTCCATCAGGCACGACTGCACGAGCCGGTCGACCTGCGGCCGGAGGCTGCAGAGCCCGGTGGCCAGTTCCGGCGGAAACATGTGCACCGCGCGCTCGGGAAAGTAGACGGACGTGCCCCGCTCGTAGGCCTCCTCGTCAAGCGCACTGCCCTCCGCGACGTAGTGCGAGACGTCGGCGATGTGGACGCCCAGCCAGTAGTGCCCGTTCGGCAGGCGCTCCAGCGTGATCGCGTCGTCGAAATCGCGCGCATGCTCGCCGTCAATGGTGACCGTCGGCCAGGACCGGAAGTCGGTGCGGCCGGCGATGTCGGCGGCCTTCACGGTCTGGCCGAGCCGGACGGCCTCGGCCACGGCCTCGGCGCCGTGGGCGTCCGGAATCTCGAACTTGTGGATGATCACCTCGGTGTCGACGCCCGGCGCGTCCTCGGGGCCGAGGACACGCGTCACGTCCGCCGCCGCGCCCGCCAGCGGCGTCGGCCACCGCGTGATCGCGGCGACGACCATCTCTCCCGGTTCCGCGGCGCGGGTCCGGTCCGGCGGGATCTCCACGGGGTCGCCGATCCGGGGGTCGAACGGCACGAGGTAGCCGCGGCCGCGGCCGTCGCGCTCGAACCGCCCGACGACCGTGTGCTGTCCGCGGGCCAGCACGCGGGCAATGCGTCCCTCGATCCCGCGGGCGGTCTGCCGTTCCGGGACCACCAGCACGCGGTCCCCGTGCATCGCGTCGGCCACGGCATGCGCGGGGATGAAGATGTCCTCTCCGCCACGGCTCGCGGCGGCATCGGGCGTCACGAAGCCGTAGCCGGACGGATGCCGCGTGAACCGTCCGGCGGAGGTGTCGTCGCCACCCGGCAGCGCGAGGCGCTGACCGCGGAGTTCGACGAGGTCACCGGCCCGGACCAGTGTCCGGAGGTGACGTTTCAGATGCGTGCGCTGGTCCCGCGGCGTCTTCAGGCGGCGGAGGATGTCGCGGGTGGTGGCGGGCAGCACGCCGGTCTCGCGGAGGCGGGCGAGCAGGTCTTCAGGTGTGGACATTGCGGAACGAACAACAGGGCGCGCAGGCGAACGGCGCGGAACGGATGGCAGGGAATGGACTGGTGACGGAGGGCCGGCCACGCCGGCGGAGCGCGATCAGTGGACTTGCGAGGGGTCGGACCAATTCACCAGCCCGGCGGCGACATCGAACTGCCGGAGGAGATGGCCGACGATCTCCCCGGCCTCCGGCGAACAGCAGAGCCGGTCCAGACTGGCCATGATCTTCGACAACGCCCGCTCGACGTCCTGGATCGTCTGGGCGGAATAGAGCTCCCGCCGGTCTTCGAGACAGCGCTGACAGCGGACGACTTCCTCACGGTAGAAATCAGAAAGAGAAAACAGTGCCGGGCCGGCACTCCTGGAAGGCTCTGTCACGAAGCGCGAGAGACGGTTCCTCAACGCGGGCATGTCAGACGGTAAAGACAGTCTAGCGACTCCCCGAACCCGGTGTCAAACCCTTTACACATGCCGCGCGTCACGTGGTGCGCCGGGACACGGCGAAGCCGCAGGCCGACCCGACCACCGCGCCCCCGAGCACGACGAACGCCGCCATCTGGGCCGGCAGGAAACGCAGCGCGTCCAGCGCGCCGAGCGACGACAGCGTCGGCGTCCACCACGCGAACGCGGCGCGGTACCCGAGCCAGAGCACCAGCACGGCCACGGCGGCGCCGAGGCCCCCGAGCACGAGCCCCTCGACGACGAACGGCCCCCGGATGAAGCGGTACGGCGCGCCGACCAGATACATCAGGCGGATCTCCTCGCGGCGGGCGTCGAAGGCGAGGCGGATCACCGCGGCCACCGTCAGCGCGGCGGCGGCAGTCATGATGAGACCGATCAGCAGGCCCAGACGCCGGACCATCGCCAGGCCACCGGTCACCCGCCGGATCCATTCACGGTCGTACCGGACGTCGGCCACCCCGGGCAGCGTGGCCAGCGCCTCGACCAGGGCCTCCACCTCGGCGCTGCCCTGCCGCTCCGTCCGGACCTGGACCTCGACCGATGCCGGGAACGGGTTCGACTGGAGCGCCGCGGCCAGCGCCTCGAGTTCGGCGTAGTCGCGCTTGAAGCGCGCGAGCGCGTCCACCTTCGACACGTACTCGCGGCGCTCGGCGATGCCCGAGGCATCGACGGCCGCCTCCACGGCGCCGCGCTGATCCGAGCTGGCCGTGTCCGTCAGATACACCGAGAACTCGGCCGCGCTCGACCACCCGCTGAGCACCCGCTCGAGGTTCGACGTCACGAGCAGCAGCGACGACAGCACGAGGGCCGCGAGCGCGATGGCCGTCATCGCCAGCGCGCTCGACGTCCGCCGGCGCCACAGGCTCGACACCCCCTCGCGGAACGAAAACCGCAGGCCGCTCATGCCACCTCCACGATGGTGCCCTGATCGAGCAGCAGCGTCCGGCAGCCGACCAGCCGGATCAGCTCGCGGTCGTGCGTGGCGACGATGACGGTCGTGCCGCCGGCGTTGATCTCGCGGAAGAGGTTCATGATCTCCAGCGCCAGGTCGGGGTCGAGGTTGCCGGTCGGCTCGTCCGCCAGCAGCAGGCTGGGGTCGGACGTCAGCGCACGCGCGATCGCGACGCGCTGCTGCTCACCGCCGGACAGTTCGTTCGGATAGGCGTTCATCCGGTGCTGCAGGCCGACCGACTTCAGGACCTGGAACGCCCGGCGCTTCTGCTGCGACTCCGTCATGCCCAGGACTTCCGCCACGAAGCAGACGTTCTCGAGCACGGTCTTCGCCGGGATCAGCCGGAAATCCTGGAACACGAACCCGATCCCGCGGCGGTACTCCTGAATCTGCGCCTTCGAAAGCGTCGAGAGGTCGTAGCCGTTCACGACGATCCGCCCGTTCGACGGGCGCTCCTGCAGCAGCAGCAGCCGCAGCAGCGTGGACTTCCCCGCCCCGCTCGGCCCGGTGATGAAGATGAACTCGCCCCGCTCGACCGAGAGGGTCATGTCGCGCAGCGCGGGCAGTCCGCGCGCGTAGAGCTTCGACAGGCCGCTGATGTCGATGATCGGGCGTGCGCTCATCGGACCGGCTCCTCGGCGAGGGCGTCCCTGAGGACCTGGTTCGCCAGTTGCGGGTTCGCCTTGCCCCTGCTCGCCTTCATGACCTGCCCGACGAGAAATCCGAACGTCTGCTGCTTCCCGGCGCGGTACTGCGCCACGGCGTCGGCGTTGGCCGCGATCACGTCGCGCACGATCGCCTCCAGGGCGCCCGCGTCGCCGATCTGCGCCAGGCCCTCCGCCGCGACGATCGCCTCGGCGCTCCGGCCCGACTCGAACATCTTCGCGAAGACGTCCTTCGCCATCGCGCTGCTGATCGTGCCCTTGTCGACCAGCACGACCAGGCCGCCGAGCCGTGCGGGCTCGATCGGAAAGGCCGCGACGCTCAGGTCGTGTTCCTTCACGCGCCGGAGCACGTCACCCATGATCCAGTTGCTCACGGCCTTCGCGTTCCCGCACGCCGCGACGGCCGCCTCGAAGTAGGCGGCGGTCTCGGCCGTCTGCGTCAGCACGCCGGCATCGTAAGCCGGCACGCCGTACTCGGCCACGAACCGCGCCTTCCGCGCCTCGGGCAGCTCCGGCATCGTGCGCCGGACGGCCTCCACGCGCGCGGCGTCCACGACGAGCGGCGGCAGGTCCGGCTCCGGGAAGTAGCGGTAGTCGTGCGCCTCCTCCTTGCTGCGCATCGAATGCGTCTTCCCGGTCGACGAGTCGAACAGGCGCGTCTCCTGCGTCACCGAGCCGCCCTGCGAGACCAGCTCGATCTGCCGGGCGATCTCGTACTCGATCGCCTTCTCGAGGTAGCGGAAGGAGTTGACGTTCTTCACCTCGGCCTTGGTGCCGAGCTTCGTCTCGCCGACGGGCCGGACGGAGACGTTGGCGTCGCAGCGCAGCGACCCTTCCTCCATGTTGCCGTCGTTGACGCCGATCCAGACGAGGAGCGCCTTGAGCCGGCTGAAGTACTCGGCCGCCTGCGCGGCCGTGCGCATGTCCGGCTCGCTGACGATCTCGATGAGCGGCACGCCGCTCCGGTTGAGGTCGATGTAGCTGCGCCGGGCGGAGTCCAGGAACCCTTCGTGCAGCGACTTCCCCGCGTCCTCTTCCATGTGGACGCGCGTGATCCCGACGCGGCATGCCTGGCCGTCGACGGTCAGGTCGATCGCGCCGTTCAGCGCGAGCGGGCGTTCGTACTGCGAGATCTGATAGCCCTTGGGCAGGTCCGGATAGAAGTAGTTCTTCCGCGCGAAGATCGACTCCGGCTGGACGTCGCAGCCCAGCGCCAGCGCGGCCTTGATCGCGTAGTCGACCGCCTGCCGGTTCAGCACGGGCAGCGCGCCCGGCAGGCCGAGGCAGACCGGACAGACCTGCGCGTTGGGCGGCGCGCCGAACGCGGTGGAGCACCCGCAGAAGATCTTCGTGCGGGTCAGCAGGTGGGCATGGACCTCAAGCCCGATGACAGCCTCGTACTGCACCGTGCTGTGGCCTGATCGCGGCGCCGCCTACGGGCGCGGACCGGCGTCCTTGACGGCGGCCGTGACGCCCGCCTCGAAGGTCTTGAAGTTGTCGATGAACATGCCGGCGAGCTTCGTGACCTGCTCGTCGTAGGCCTTCGGATCCGGCCACGTCGACCGCGGGTCCAGCACGCCGGACGGGACGCCCGGGCACGCGGCCGGCACGTCGACGTTCAACTGCGGATGGCGCCGGTACTCGACCGCGTCCAGTTCGCCGTTCAGCGCGGCGTTGATCATCGCCCGCGTGTAGGCGATCTTCATGCGGCTGCCGACGCCGTACGGGCCGCCGGTCCAGCCCGTATTGACCAGCCACACCCGGGCGTTGTGCCTGGCGATCTTCTCGGTGAGCATCTTCGCGTAGACGCCGGGGGCCAGCGGCAGGAACGGCGCGCCGAAGCAGGTGCTGAACGTCGCCTTTGGCTCCGTCACGCCCTTCTCGGTGCCCGCGACGCGGGCGGTATACCCCGACAGGAAGTGGTAGGCCGCCGCGTCCGGCGACAGGCGCGCGATCGGCGGCAGCACGCCGTAGGCGTCGGCGCAGAGCATCACGATGTTCGCCGGATGCCCGCCCTGTCCCGACGGGACCGCGTTGTCGATGAACCGGAGCGGATAGGAACTGCGGGTGTTCTCGGTCAGGGAGCCGTCGTCGAAGTCGATGGCGCGCGTGACCGGGTCGACGACGACGTTCTCGAGAATCGTGCCGAAGCGGCGCGACGCCGCGTAGATCTGCGGCTCGGCCTCCTTCGAGAGCTTGATGACCTTGGCGTAGCAGCCGCCCTCGAAGTTGAACGTGCCCGTGTCGCTCCAGCCGTGCTCGTCGTCGCCGATGAGCTGGCGGGCCGGGTCGCTCGACAGCGTCGTCTTGCCGGTGCCCGAGAGGCCGAAGAAGAGCGCCGTGTCGCCCTTCGCGCCGATGTTCGCCGAACAGTGCATCGAGAGCACGCCGGACAGCGGAAGCGTGTAGTTCAGGATCGTGAAGACCGACTTCTTGATCTCGCCGGCGTAGTTCGTGCCGCCGATCAGCACGAGGCGCCGCCCCAGGTGGACGATGATGAACGTCTCGGAGCGCGTGCCATGCCGGGCGGGGTCGGCCTTGAAGCTCGGGATGTCGACGACCGTGAACTGGGGCGTGTGGGCGGCGCGCGCGGCCTGGTCGTTCTCCGGAATGAACATGTTGCGGGCGAACAGGTTGTGCCACGCGAACTCGGTCACCACGCGGACGGGCATCCGGTACCCGTGGTCCGCGCCGGCCCAGGCGTCGAGCACGAAGAGGTCCTTGTCCGCCGCGAAAGCGGCCATGTCCCGGTGCAGCGCGTCGAAGTGGGCCTCGTCGATCGGGCGGTTCGTCGTCCCCCAGTGGATGTGCTGGTCGCTGGAGGCCTCCTTCACGAAGAACTTGTCGTTGGCCGAGCGGCCCGTGTGGGTCCCGGTGCGGCAGGCGAACGTCCCGTCGGCAGTCAGCACGCCCTCGGCCCGTCGAACGGCCTCCTCGTACAAGGCCGGCTCACTGAGGTTCCAAAGCTGTCTTCCGGTTGTGGGGAAGCCGATGGCGTGGAGGGACTTACCTGACTGCTCGCTCATGTGCCGCTGTGACCTTTCTGCTGCAAATGGGGGGTTGGTGCCCCGGGAAGATTGTCAGCGTAACACAAGTTAACAGTAGGCTTTGCGGCTATAGTTGATCCTGAGTAAACGCTTCAGCCGGTCCAGCGGTATTACATGCCGAGACGTTCCCGTTCGCCCGTATCGCTGCCTGCTGCGCCCGCGGCGCAGGACCCCGCGCCGCTCAGCGAAGCCTCGCAGGTGGCCAGCGGGATCAAGCGTCTGCTGGTGGCCGGCCATCGTGAGGAGGCGCGGGAGCGCTTCACCGCCCTCGTGGACCTGCTGCACCGGAGGGCCCTGCGAATTGCCTATGGCTATCTGCGCGACGCCGGCGAGAGCGAAGAGGCCGTCCAGGACGCCTTTCTGAAGGTGTTTCTGCACATGACGTCCTACTCCGAAGCGCGACCGTTCGAGGTCTGGTTCACCCGGATCCTGATCAACGGGTGCCTCGACCGTCAGAAGGCCCGCGGCCGGCGGTTGCGGTGGGCGCTTCCTCTGCCCGAGCCCGACGGCGGCCATCGCCTCGAA
>JBFXBH010000051.1:0-16751 GCA_050183355.1 Vicinamibacterales bacterium
CGGTCGCATCCAACTGCGGCGAGATTCCGTGCCCGCCACCACAGACCAGCAGCGGCACGAGCGGCGGAACGCTGACGAGGCCGTAGCCGCCGCCGGAGGGTCGCCATGCGTCCTGTTCGTCGTTTCGCGTTCGTGCTGTGCCTGACCACCGTTGCCGCGGCCTGCGGCGGCTCGAGCTCTGGTCCGTCAACCCCCACGTCGCCGACCGCCACGCCCGCGCCGGCTCCCACACCAACCCCGGCGCCGGCCCCGGCGCCGGCGTCGACAACATTGAACCTCGCCGGAAGCTGGTCGGGCACGCTCGGCCAGACCGCGGACCCCGACCCGGACCGGCTCGCGTGGACGGCGACCCAGAGCGGGTCCAACGCCAGCGGCACCGCGGTGCTCACGATGCCGCGGCCGGCCGGCGAAAGCGGCCCGCCGAACACCGTGACCGGCACGATGACCGCAGCCCTGGCCGGCGCGCAGGCGACGTTCACGTTTACGTTGCCGGCGGGAGTGTTCGTGCCCCTCGGGGGGCCTGCGGGGTGCAGCGTCACGGGAACGGCAACCGCGACGCCCACGGCGACGTCGATCTCGGCGACGATGACGCGGACGTTCTCACAGCCGTGCATCGGCATCGTCGGGAGAGCGGCGACGGACACGGTGCAACTGGTGCTGACGAAACAGTAGCGACACCGGGACCCTGGCGCCGCCGGGGAGGCGGCGTCCATCCGCTACGCGGCGGCGGACCGGGAGTCCCCATCGTCAGCGCCGAGGAACAACCGTGCGCCAGCCGGCGCGCGGCTCCCACACGCTGACCATGCGCGGACCGTCCCGATCGGGACACCGCTCGGGCGGGTGGTCGAGCACGCCCTCCAACTCCAGCGCACGGTGTCGTGCCCAGTAGCGATCGCTGTACGACGCGCGGACGAGATCGAGTTCCGGCGTGAACTCATAGACGGCCTCGGCGACGTCGGATTCCGACGACGCCGCTTCGAGCGTGCGCGCCACGATGCGATCGGCATGAACCTCCAGCCGCGCACGGTTGAAGCGCGATCGGGACGCGCGGTTGACCTCGGATCGCGCCATGACGACGTAGCGGACCGGGCGTCCTGGCCCGCAGGACGTGCAGAAGTAGGGGCTGCCCGTTGGGACCGGTGTCTGGCCGCCCAGCGCCGCGGCGTCGAGGAGCGCCACGACGCCGCCGTCAAACGGCTCGCTGTAGCCTGCAACAACCAGGCGGTCGGGGGCCTGCCAGTGCGTGCGTTCGAGCCAGCCCGCGTGAACGAACGTCCCGCTCCGCCGCCACTGGCCGTCCAGCACTGTCACCAGGCTTGGCCACCACGCGTAGTGATGCGCCGCCACGACGACGGGACGATCGCCGTGCGCCGCCACGCGAAAGTCCGTGATGCCCCAGGGCGCGCCATACGCCCCGTCCTGAAACTGCACGCGGTCACCGAACGAGAACGCCTCCGTCAGCTTGCCGTCGAGCGTGAAGACCATCAGACGCCCGCTGCTGACCGTCTCGTTCGAGAGCGAGACGTGCAGTCCGGTCGCGCCGATGAACCCTGAACGGCCGCCTGCAAGCCGCTCCACTGGATGCCGTTGCCGCTCCTGTGGCGGCTCCACACGCTGACCGTCGAAGCGGTGCTCCCACCGCTGCCGGTTCGCGGCGTCGCGAACCACGATCGCCGTCGGCTCGAGCGCGGCCGTGAGCTCGGCGTCGCTGACCGGCGTGCGCCACGCGCGCCAGCCGGCAAGGCCGACCGCGACCGCCACGGCGGTTGCCGCCAGGGCGATCCCACGCCGTGGCAGACCTCGGACCGAGGCCGACGGCGCCGGGAGTTCGTGGGTCGACAGCGCGGGAGACGACGGTGGCGAGGTGTCGAGGGTCAACGGGGCGGACTGCAGACCGTTGGCGCCGGTGGCCGGGTGATTCGCTGCGAGCCAGGCGTCGAGTTCCTCAGCGTAGGCGTACACGGACGCGCCGCGCCCACCAGGTAGACGCCGGACGGGCAAGCCGAACTGCCGCTCCCACCGCTGGGCCGTTCGCTCGTCGCGAGCCAGGTGAGCGGCGATCGCCTTCCAGGAATCGAGACGCCGGAAGCCGGCCCCATCGGACATGCGACTGACGCCGGACTCTACCGCAGTCCGGCGTCCTCCATCGCCCCCATCGCACCCGGAATCCGCGCATGTCGCCTTATGCCGCCATTCACCGGTTGAGGCGACGCACGACCTTCGTCATCGTCCCGGCAACGGATCTTCCTCGGGAGGAGCATCGATGTCCCACGTCACACGGTTCACGTCCGTTCTGCTTGCCGCCCTGCTCGCCGCCTATTGCGGTGGTTCAACCAACGGTACTGGCAGCAGCCCGACGTCACCAACGCCCACACCGGCACCGGCACCAGCGCCAGCGCCGGCTCCCGCTCCAGCACCCGCTCCGGCGCCCACGCCAACGCCTACGCCGACTCCCGCGCCCGCTCCACCGGCGAGCACCCCGGACAACACCATCACGTTCATCAGCGGCTCGGTGTCATGCACACTTCCGACTGGGACGGCGCTGGGAAACATGGACTGCTCCGGCACGATGACCGTCCGGGCAAACTTCGACAGGAATATCGCGGATATCGGATACGAGGTCTATACCGGTGGCCTGACTCCGACTCCTTCGTGGCGATTCGTCGGACGGCTTACGTCCGTACCTCCACAAACGGTCACGCTCTCGATGCAGGACCGGCAGGGCGCGCGATACGACAATGCGAATCGCCCTGTCTGTCCCGCCACGATGACCCGCGCGTCGTTCAGTTGGGGTGCGGCATCAGGCAGCTTTGCCGTGAACATTCCGGTGACCTGCCGTTAGCACATGGGTGCCTCGCTGTGCGCACAGCCGGCACACGAGGCTGCCTACGCGGCGGCGGACTTGGAGTCGCGGAATTCTTCGAACAGGCGTGCGATGCTGCCGGCGACGGAGCGGAGCGACGGCGTCCAGCCGAGCGCTTTCGCGCGCGGGCTGCGGACGCGCTGGTCGAGGGCCAGCGCGTCGGCGTAGAGGCCCATCGTCGTCCGGGCCTCTTCGAGTGAGACGAGCCGGATGTCGGGGCGCATCGCCGGGTGCTCGGCAATGGCGTTGACGATGTCCTCGACCTTCTCGTCGGCCTCGTCGTTCGCGTGGAAGATGCCTGACGCCTCGTCGGATACCGCCAGCCGGACGTAGAGGTCGGCCAGATCCTTGTCGTACACGCACGCCCAGTGCTGCTGGCCCGTCCCGACCACCCGGATCAGGCCGTTCTTCGCCTCCTTGACCAGCTCGGCGATGGGGCCGCGGGACCGGCCGTAGACCATGCCGGGGCGGACGACGGCCGTCCGGACGCGCCCGGTGGCACCGGCTTCGAGCACCAGCCGCTCGTGCGAGGGGCGCCAGGCCGCCAGCGGCGTCGGCTTGGGAATCACCTTCTCGGAGGCCGGCCGGATGGCCTTGCCGATGACCCAGGACGTCGATGTGTAGAGAAAGAAGGGGGTCCGCTCGACCGGCGCGCTGCCGCGCTTGTGCGCCGCGGTCAGCAACGCGTCGATCGCGAGGCGGTCCACCTCGCCCGCGCGGCGCGAGGATTCCATCGCTGCGTGGATGATGCCGTCGCACGTCCCGGCGTGCGCCTGGTAGCCGGCCGGATTGGCGAGCTCGCCGAGCACGGTCTGCACGCCGCGCGCGCCCACGGCCTCGGCCTTTTCCGGGTCCCGGATGAGCGCCGTCACCTGATGCCCGCCGCGCAGCAGCGTATCGAGGATGGCAGAGCCGACGTACCCGGTGGCGCCCGTGAGGAAGACCCGCATGATCGCGAGCGGGTATTCTACGTCAGCGAACGCCGAACGGCACGACGCAGACACAGGATCGCTTCAGGTTACATGCCCGATCGCAACACCCTTCTCGACGTCTTCAAGGACATCGTCACGGAACGTGGCGACTTTCTTGTGTATGACGACGGATTCAAACGTCGCAGTTTTTCCTACGAACGCGTCGGTCGCGCCGCGCGCGGCTTTGCTGCACGCCTTGCTGCAGCCGGCATCACGAAGGGCGACAAAGTCATCCTGTGGGCCGAAAACAGGCCTGAATGGATCGCCTGTTACTGGGGGTGTCTCCTGATCGGGGCCGTCGCGGTCCCGATTGACTACCGTTCATCACCGGAGTTCGTCGCGCGCGTCCGTGGCATCGTTCATGCCGGGCTCGCCCTCGTCGGCGACGAGGTCGACGCCGCCGCGGCACTTCCCGCATCCGCCGGCACGCCGTGCTGGCCGCTCGCCGACTTCGACTGGAAGGCCGACGGCCCGTGGCCGGACGTGGCGGTCACGCGCGATGACATCACGCAGGTCATCTTCACGTCCGGCGCGACGGCCGAACCGAAGGGCGTCGTCATCCGCCACCGGAACGTGCTGGCGAACGTGGTGCCCGTCGAGCGCGAAGTCCGGAAGTACCGGGGCTACGCCCGGCCGTTCAGCCCGATCCGCTTCCTGAACCTGCTGCCGCTCAGCCACATGTTCGGGCAGTCGATGGCCACGAGCGTCCCCCCGATGCTCGGCGGCACGGTCATCTTCACGAAGAGCTTCAACCCGCACGACCTGATCCGGCTGATCCGCTCGCGTCGGGTCTCCGTCGTCGTCTGCGTGCCGAAGATGCTGGATGTACTCCGCGAGCACGCGAAGCGCGCGTGGCCGGAGGTCGCGGACACGGGCACGTGGTCGATCCCCGGCCGCTGGTGGCACTTCCGCCGCGTGCACGGGGCGTTCGGGCCGAAGTTCTGGGCGTTCGTCGTCGGCGCCGCGCCGCTCGCGCCGGACCTCGAAGCCTTCTGGCGGAAGCTCGGCTTCGCGGTCGTGCAGGGCTACGGCCTCACCGAAACCGCGCCGATCGTCACGCTCAACCATCCGTTCCGGACGAGCGCCGGGTCGGTCGGCACGCCGATTGGCGGCGTCGACATCCGGATCGCGGGCGACGGCGAGATCCTCGTGCGCGGCGAGAACGTCACGTCGGGGTACTACACGGCCGACGCGACGGCCACGAGCGAGTCGGCGCTGGACGCCGACGGCTGGCTGCACACGGGCGACATCGGCGAGCGCGACGCCCAGGGCCGCGTATTCATCAAGGGCCGGAAGAAGGAAATGATCGTCCGGCCCGACGGCCTCAACGTCTTTCCGGAGGACGTCGAGCGCGTGCTCACGGCGCTGCCGGGCGTGACGGATGCGGCCGTCGTCGGCGTGGCGGCGGGCAGCGACGAGCGCGTGCACGCGGTCGTCGTCGCGCCCGAGGGCACGGACCTCGACGCCCTGGTGAGCGCGGCCAACGCGCAGCTGCAGGACCACCAGCGCATTCAAGGCATCTCGCGCTGGCCCGGCGCGGAGCTGCCGCGCACGGACGGCACGCGCAAGCTGAAGCGGCGCGAGGTGCGCGCGTGGCTCGCCGGCGGCGGTCAGCCATCCACCGCCGGCCGGGCGGACGACTCGGTCGAGGGCCTGCTCGCCCGCTTCACCGGCGGGCGCGCCGTCAGCGGCGCGACAACGCTCGACGGCCTCGGCCTGAGCTCGCTGGACCGCGTGGAGCTGATGGTCGCGCTCGAGGACAAGTTCCAGACGCGCATCGACGAAGCCCGCTTCGCGGAGGCCACCAGCGTCGAGGAGCTGAAGCAGTTGCTCAGCGCGCCCGCCGCGGCGGACGCCGCGACCGAGCCGGTCGAGTTCCCGTCGTGGAATCGCACGTGGCCCGCACGCGTCGTCCGCCGCGTGTCGCTCGCCACCTGGATTCTTCCGCTGACGCGTCTGTTCGCGCACATGACGGTGAGCGGGCTCGAACACGTCCGCGCGCTCGACGGGCCGGTGATCTTCGCCGCCAACCACCAGAGCCACCTCGACGTGCCGGTGATCCTCGCCGCGCTGCCCGGGTCGGTGCGCGCGCGGGTGGCGCCGGCGATGGCCAAGGAGTTCTTCAAGGCGCACTTCTTCCCGGCGGCGCACACGTGGCGGCAGCGGCTGACCAATTCGCTGAACTACTACCTCGCCGCGCTGTTCTTCAACGCGTTCCCGATCCCGCAGCGCGAGGCCGGCGCGCGGCAGACGCTCGGCTACATCGGCGAGCTGACGGGCCGGGGCTGGTCGGTCCTGATCTTCCCGGAAGGCGTCCGGTCGAACGACGCGACCATCACGGCGTTCCGGGGCGGCATCGGCCTGATCGGCTCCCGGCTCGACGTGCCGGTCGTGCCCGTCCGGGTCGACGGGGTGAATCAGGTGCTCCACGCCACGTGGAAAATGGCCCGGCCCGGCCGGGTCCGCGTGGCGTTCGGACGCCCGTTACGCCTTCGCGGAGAAGACTTTCCGGCCCTCGCCCACGAGGTCGAGGCGGCCGTCCGGGCGCTCTGAAGTTCCGTGCCCCTTTCCCGGCGCCGGTATGGCACACTGATTGCTCACGGAAAGGAACCTGATTGAGCAAAGACGATCTGATTGATATGCAAGGCACCGTCGTGGCGGTGCACTCCGGCGGTCTCTACCGGGTGGAATGCGACGCCGGCCACGAAGTCCTCGCCCAGCTCAGCGGCCGCATGCGCCGCTTCCGCATCAAGGTCGTTCCCGGTGACCGCGTCACCGTCGGCGTCTCGCCCTACGACCCCGTCCGCGGGATCATCACCTTCCGTGCTCGCTAGTGTCTGAGTCCTCAACCGCCCGCCCGCGTCCGCGCCGGCGTCGTGGTCCTGGAGGCGGCGGGCCGAAGAAGGCCGCGCTCCCCCGGCCTGACACCACGCCCGTCGCCTACGAAGAGGCCGTGTTCGACCCGGCCCCCATTCCGTTCGACAAGCTGAACATCGACCCGCGGCTGCTCGCCGGCACGAAGGACCTCGGCTGGCCGGCGACCCGCCCCGTGCAGAGCGGCGTGATCCCGTACGCGCTCGCCGGGCGCGACGTGATCGCCTGCGCCGAGACCGGCACCGGTAAGACCGCCGCGTTCCTGATTCCGATCCTGCAGCGATTCCTGACGGCGGATGTGAACCGCACCGCGGCCACCCGCGCGCTGGTCCTCGCGCCGACGCGCGAACTCGCGCAGCAGATCGAGGATCAGGTGCAGGGGCTCACGTACCACACGCAGATCTCCAGCGTCGCCGTCTTCGGCGGCGTGCCGATGACGGCGCAGGAGCAGGCGCTCAAGGCCGGCGTGGACATCGTCGTCGCGACGCCGGGCCGGCTGATGGATCACATGCGACACGATTCCGTGTCGTACGCCGCGCTCGAAGTGCTCGTGCTCGACGAGGCGGACCGCATGCTCGACATGGGCTTCTGGCCCGACGTGCAGCGGATCTTCTCCGCGCTGCCGCCCACGCGCCAGACGCTGCTCTTCTCCGCCACGATGCCGGGCGAAGTGCTCAAGCTGACGAAGGACTTCCTGCGGGACCCCGCCTACGTGCAGGTGGGCCGCCGCGGCGGCCCGGCGAAGAGCGTCACGCACGCCGTGCACACGCTGCCGGCCGCGGAGAAGATCCAGTGGCTGGCCCGCTGGATCAAGAACGACACGATGGGTCCGGTGCTCGTGTTCTGCCGGACGAAGATCGGCGCGGACCGGCTGGCGAGCCGCCTCGGGTCGATGGGCATCCGCACGGCCGCGCTGCACGCGGACCGGACGCAGCAGCAGCGCATGGCCGCCGTGGAGGCCTTCCGCTCGGGCACCTATCCCGTCCTGGTGGCCACCGACGTTGCCGCACGTGGCCTCGACATCGACGGCATCGCGCACGTCGTGAACTTCGAGGTGCCCGACACGCCGGAGACCTACGTGCACCGCGTCGGCCGCACGGGCCGCGCGGACGCCACGGGCCACGCGCTGACGCTGGCCTCGCCGGACGAGATGCGCGCGCTCAAGGCGCTCGAAACCGCGCTGGGCGTGGAGCTGGGATGAGCGAGCCGGTCGCCCCGCCGTCCGCCGCAGTGCTGCGCTTCCGCTCGTGCCGGTGGTACCAGCCGCCGGAAGGCGGCGCCACGGAGTTCTGCACGCACCGGGAAGTGAAGCCCTACGCCGGCACGACCACGTTCGACGCCGAGGCGTGGTGTCCGGACTGCACGCACTACAAGCTGCGGCGCACGCCCAAGAAGCGCGACCCGGGCGACTACGGGTACTGAGCGGGTACCCTCAGCGACGGGGCTCACTCCGTTTCGAAGGCAGCTCTCGGAACGCCACTCTGCCGGATGATGCTCGCCAGCGTGCCAACCCTGATCTCGGCGTGATCGGGAACCGGCACGGTAGTGCTGCCCTCGGCCGAAAGGCGCTGCATCACGATGTGACTGCCACGCTGGCGAACCGCTGTGAAACCGTGTGCCCGGAGGATCTCACAGACTGCGCGTCCGGACAGCCGGCGCAGCCTCCCCATCAGCGCACGGCAACGCTGACCTGCGTGACGAAGACCTCGGCGTGAAGGCGACGGGTGACTTCCTCGGGAGAAGCCGTGTCGAAGAACAACTCCAAGGCCTCCTGCAGGTTCGTCCGCGCCATCTCGATCGTCTCGCCCTGGCTTGCAACGTCAACTTCCGGACAGAGCGCCACGTAGCCGTCGCCCTCACGTTCGATGATGGCGGTCAGCTGCCTTGAGTTAGCCATGCTCGGGATCATACTCCTCCGGATCTGACGTCGAGTGATCGGCTCGGATTACTCCGAGAACTCCTTCGCCAGCTCGACCCACTCGCCGTTCGGGGCGAGCTGCTGGTAGGCCTTCCAGTGCGGCCGGGCCTCCGCCGAGCGGCCCGCCTTCTCCAGCGCGACGGCCAGGTAGAAGTGCGCGTCCGCATAGGCCGGGTTGAGCCGCAGGGCCTCGCGGTAGGACATCTGGGCCTCCGGGTAGCGGCCGAGGTCGTGGTAGATGTTCCCGAGGTTGTAGTGCGCCTCGAACATGTCCGGGTCGAGGGACGTGGCGCGCTCGTAGAGCGCCTGCGCCTCGACGGTCTCGTCCTTCGCGTAGTGGATGTTCGCGAGGTTGACGAGCGCCGGCACGAGGTAGGGGTCGAGCTCGAGCG
This sequence comes from Vicinamibacterales bacterium, assembly GCA_050183355.1. Taxonomy (GTDB): domain Bacteria; phylum Acidobacteriota; class Vicinamibacteria; order Vicinamibacterales; family UBA2999; genus CANKJK01. The sequence continues at coordinate 9,019 of JBFXBH010000051.1, forward strand.
CGCGGCGGTAGGCCTCCGCGGCCTCCGCCTGCCCCTCGGCGCTGCCGCTGTCCAGGATCGACCCGGCCAGAAACAACTGCTCGGCCTGGGACGCCGCCTGATCCGGTACGCGTCCGAGCATCGCTGCCATCGGCGGCGGGGCTTTCGGCTTGAGCTCCACCACGCGCGCCGGTGCCGCGTCGAGGCGGAAGTCGAAGGCGAGCTGCCCGTCCCGCGCCGCCAGCAGCGACCGCAGCACCGTCCGGAACGACGCGCCCCCGGCCAGCTCCGTCCCGGCCTGGCGGATGGTGCTCAGATCCTGAAACGCGAAGAAGCAGTCCGCGTGCGTGCGGTAGACCGGCTGCACGAGCCCCCACTTCCGCAGGTACTCGAGGTGGTCGGCGCGCAGGTGCCGATAGCGTTCGAGCAGGTCGCGCCGCGAGTGGTACTGCGCGCGGAGCGCCGTCGGCGACGGCACGTCGGCCAGCTCGCAGAACTGATCCTCGTTCACGACGCGAATCCGGTCCGGCGTCTGCGCGTTCAACTGGTCCACACGGCGCCGGCGGCCACCGCCGTCCGCCGCGCTGACGCAGACCGTCACGCGGTCGGTCACTTCCTCGCACACCTCCGCGCCCAGATGGCGCGCGAGCTGCTGCGCTTCGGTGCGATCGAGCGTGAGGAGTTTGCCGGCGAAGACGACTGTCTCTCCCACCAGGGGACGGTCGGCATCGAGGAGACGGGGCGCAGCCACGGGCACGGTCACTATAATTCAGGAACGCGATGCTGCTTGCCGCCGACATCGGGGGAACCCACGCACGCATCGGTCTGTTCACGGACGCGCCCGCGCCTGAGCCCATCGCGATCCGCAGCTATCCGACCGCCGCGATCGCCTCGTTCGCGGAGCTCTGGACCCGCTTCACCTCCGACCACGGCGCGCCGTTCGACGTGCGCGCGGCGGGCGTCGGGATCGCCGGCCCCGTGCAGCAGGGGCGCGGCGCACTGACCAACGGTACGTGGGGCGTGTCCGCCGCGGAGGTCGCCACGGCGAGCGGTGCCCGGCACGCGGTCGTCGTCAACGACCTCGTCGCCTTCGGCTGGTGCGTCACGGGGCTCGACGTTGCGCACCGGGTCACGCTGCAGGCAGGCGACGCGAGCCTCGAGGCGGCCGGCGCGGGCGTCGTGGCCGCGGTGATGGCGCCGGGCACCGGGCTCGGCGAGGCGACCGTCGTCCGCATCGACGGCCGGTTCCACGTGCTCGCCTCCGAGTCCGGGCACGCGGACTTCGCGGCGCGGACCGACCGGGAGTGGGAACTGGCGGCCCGTCTCCGGCACGCGCACGGGCGCGCCAGCGTCGAGGACGTACTGAGCGGCAGGGGACTCAGTGCGGTCGCCAGGCTGACGCACGCGGGGCGCGCCTGCGCGGCGTCGACGCCGGAGGCCGTCACCGGGAACGGTCTGGCGGCCACGTGCGACGCCTGCGTGGAGGCGCTGCACGTCTTCGCCGGCGCGCTGGGCGCGGAGGCCGGCAATCTGGCGCTGCGCACACTCCCGTCCGGCGGCGTCTACATCGGCGGCGGGATCGCCGGCGCCCTGCTGCCCGTGCTGACGCGCGGGCCGTTTCTCGACGCGTTCAATCGGAAGGATCCGATGGCAGGCCTGCTGGCGCGCACGGCCGTGCACGTGGTGACGGACACCGACGCCGGCCTTCGCGGCGCCGCCATCGCGGCGCGGCAGGCATAGGGCGCGTCAGGCGCTGGCGACGGCGTCCCGGTCCAGCGTCAGCACCGGGATGCGCCGCACGACGGCGTCCTGGAACGACCACGGCACCGGGCCGATCGAGGCGGTGTCCACCGACACGACCGGGCAGCGCAGGCGGTCCAGGCCGCGCAGGCTCCACCGCCGGCTGACGAACAGCAGGTCCGCCCCACAGCGGGCGATCTGCGCGTTCAGCGCCGACACGCCCTCTCCGACCTGCACATCGATGCCCGCCGCGCACCCGGCGGACAGGGCGCGGAGCCGTTCGACCGCGCGGGCCACCGTCAACGGCGCGCGCGCGTCGAGCGCGTAGGTCAGCAGGCCCTCGTCCACCGGCGGCACCAGCGCGAGGAGCTGCAGCCGGGCGCCGACGCGGTCGGCGAACGCCTCGGCGGCGGTCCACCAGGCGTCATCGCCCGAGGTGAGATCCAGCACGCAGGCCACGGTGGCGATTCGACCGTGAAACGCGGCGGCCGAGAGCGCCCTCCCGGCCGTCCAGACGGGCACACGCGAGCGCCGGAGCAGTTGGCCCCTGAACGACGCCGCCGGGCTGAGGGAGACACCCCATCGGCTGGACCCGGGCGCCACCACGGCGTCGAACCGCTCGTGCTCGCACAGTTCCGCGACCGCGGCGGCCGGGTCCGGACTCTCCACGAGCACCCGCCGGCAGCGGCGGCCGACCTCGTGTTCGTGCAGAAACTGTTCGAGCCGCTGGTGCACGCGGATGTTCCGTCCCCCCGGGGGAACGACGTGGACCAACGTCAACTCGACGTGGCACGCCTCGGCGAGCCGGGCGACCGCGCGACCCGCCTGCACGCAGGCGGCGGAGAACGAGGTTGCGAACAGCAGCCGGAGGTCCGGCGACCTGGCAGAAGACACCTCGATGGGAGACCGCGCGGCCACGACCGTCAGTTGACGCTGAGCTCGACCGGCCGTCCGGCGCGGCCGAGCAGAATCGACGTGAGACCGAGGTTGCCGCCGTGCTTCCAGACCAGTACCGGCAGCGTGGCGCGCTCGATCACCTTCTCGGTCACGCTTCCGAGCAGGATCGCGGCCGACCGGCTGCGCCCGCGGGTGCTGATCGCCACCGCGTCGGCCCCTGCCGCCTGCGCCTGCGCGAGGATCGTCTGCGCGATGTCGGTGCCCTGAATCGCGGCAGCCGGCGAGAACCGATGGCGGCGACCCACGTCGGCGCCGCGCTCGACGGTGGCCAGCCGGGAGGCCACGTCGACGCCGTGGTGGTCGGACGCCGCGATCGTCCGCCGCATCGTCAGCGTGTGCGCCTCCTCCGACTCACCACCGGCGAAGATCTCGGTGGACTCGGGCGTCATGACGTGCAGGGCGGTGCACCGGATCGCCGGGTCGCCGGAGGCGATCCGCGTGGCCCAGTCCAGCGTGTCCGCCGCGCCGGCCGAGAAGTCCACGGCCACGAGCAGGTGCGAGAGGCGCGCCGGCCACCCGTCCGGCACGACGCCGACCGAGCACGGCGCGACCATCGCGAGCCGGGCGCCCAGCTTGTGCTTCTTGCTCCCGATGAGCACGAGGTCCGCCTGGAACTCGGTCACATACTCCAGCAGCCGATCCGTCAGGGCGCCGTGCAGCACGTCGCACTCGACGGTCGCCGCCGTCTCGCCGACGGTCGCCGCCACGTGCCGCCGCATCCGTTCGCGCAGCGCCGCGGCCGGGGCGGCCGCCTCGGCCACGTGCACGACGCGGACCTCCACGGCGCCCGTCAGCCGGACGAGGAGGGCCGCGTAGTGCAGGAGCGAGGCATCGCCCTCGGGCGACCCCAGCGCGACGACGATCTGTTCGATACGCTCCATGGCGGGCACCTATGCCGGGACCGGCGTGCGCCCCGGCTGCGCCTTGAGCGGCACGCGCTGGGCGTCCGGATCCGGAAGCTCGCCGAAGCTCTTCCGGAACACGAAGTAGATGATCAGCGCCGAGAGCACACCTGTCAGGAAGTCCGTCGCGGGCACCATCACCGCCGTGTAGGCCATCAGCAGGCCGTGGGCGCGGTCGGCGCTCCAGACGTGCCGGATCTCGGCCGGCTTGATCATGTTGGTCGACACCCACAGCAGGATGCCGCCGATGCAGGCCATCGGGACGAGGTTCAGGTACTGCGCCATGTAGTAGGCCATGCCGAGCTTCAGCGCGAACTTGAAATACCCGGCGAGCGGTGTGACGGCACCGGACTTGATGCTGGTGGCCGTGCGCGCCAGGGCGCCGGTGCACGGGAAGCCGTTGATGAGCGGCGTGATGACCTGCACGAGGCCCTGCCCCCAGAACTCCTTGTCCGGGTTGAACGGCGTGCGCTTGTTGCCGGCGAGGCGGTCCGCCATCGACGAGCACAGCAGGCTCTCGATGCCGGAGACGAAGACGATCGCGAACACGAAGTAGGCCATGTCGGCGAGGACCGTCGCCGACAGGGCCGGCATGGACGGCCCCGTGAACACAAAGAAGTTGTTCGGGATCTTGCCGTACTGATCCTCGATCAGCGTCAGACCTGTGCCCTGGAAGAGCGTAGCGCCGAGCACGGTCGCCCCGCCGAGCGCGATGAGCGGTGCGGGGATGAAGATCGAGACCCGCAACAGATAGCGCGTGATCAGGAACGTGGCGAGGCCGATGCCAAGGGCGTACCCATTGACGTTGCCCACGTTCGCGACGATGCCCGTCAGTACCCCGCCGAGGCCGCTGCCCTCGAACTGCACGCCCAGAATCGAGTCGAGGTTCGTCAGCGCGATCGTGACGCCGATGCCGACGGTGAAGCCCACGATGATCGAGTTGGGCACGAGCTTCGCGATCCGGCCCACGCCGGCGAGCCCCATGATCATCAGGATGACGCCGGCGATGATGGAGCACAGGATCAGGAAACCGTGGTCGTACTTCGAGAGGAGTGACGCGATCACCGGAATGAACGCGGCGGTCGGGCCGTAGACCTGGTACTTCGAGCCGCCGAACGTGCGGCCCACGAGACAAGCCACGGCGCCGGCGATGATGCCCTGCTCCGGCCGCATGCCCATGGCCATCGCGAAGCCCATCGCCATCGGAATCGCCGTCATCGCGACGATCAGCCCGGCGCTGAAGTCGCGGTAGACGGTCGACTTCCAGTTGTGGCGCTCGAGATCCTCGAACCGATCGTCGAAGATCGTCATGAACGAAACGAGACGGCTGAACATGCCCGCAGGCTATCGCCCGGATGGGCCGCGCCATCGCTATCTCTCGGCGCTCGATCGTCCGAAGCAGGCCTCCGTCCGTCTGACGGATGGCCATGGAGCGAGGCTATCTTTCGGATATCGGTAGACTTGGTTATCGCATCCGACGGCTGCCGGACGCAGAATTCAGGGAACAGTTCATCGCTGATGCCGACACGCCTCTCCGTCTTCGGAGTCCGGATTCCCGAGAACGTCATCCAACGGTCGCGGGTGCTCCCCGTCGCCTTCGCGCTGGTCGGCGTGCTGGCCGCCATCGAGTGGTACTCCCGGCTCGACTTCTCGCTGGGCATCCTCTATACGATTCCGGTCCTGATCGCGGCGACCGTCCTGAACCGCTGGCAGATCGTGCTCTTCGCGCTCGCGGCGGCGCTCGTCCGGGCACCATTCACGCCGTCGGCCTCGAGCCTCGAGGCGTTTCTCAAGTTCACGATGGCGAGCATCGCCTACGCGGCGACCGGGATGCTCCTCGTGGAGGTCAGCAACAACCGCCGGCGGCTGCTCGACGCGTTCGGGCAGGTGCAGCGGGAGCAGCACCTGCGCCGGAAGGCCGAGGAGCAGTTGCGCATCATGGCCGAAAGCAGTCCGGCGGCCATCCTCACGCTCAACGCGCGGTCGGAGGTGCTGGCGGCCAACCGGGCCGCGCACGACATGCTCGGCGAGGCGCCGGGCGCGCTCGAGGGCCGACAGGTCGACGGCAGCTTCCCCATGTTCGCCAACGCGCTGAAAGCGACCTCGTTCGAGCGGATGGTCCGCACGTCCGTGACCGGTCTCGCGCGCCGGCGGGACGGGCACCTGTTTCCGATCCAGGCCTGGTTCTCGGTGTACGGGCGCGGCGAGGAACGCTGCCTCGCGGCCATCGTGGTCGACATGTCCGAGGAGGTCCGCGACCGCGAACGGGCGCACTTCCAGCACCTGCTGGACTACAACCGCCTGCTCGCCAGCGCCGTCTCGCATGAGATCCGGAACCTGTGCTCGGCGATCTCCGTGGTGTGTTCGAACCTCGGCGGCCGCACGGACCTGCGCGGCACGGCGGACTTCGAAGCCCTCTCCCGGCTGGTCAACGGCCTCACGGAGCTCGCGTCCCTCGACCTGAGGGCCACGTCGGCGGGCGAGGAACGGTCCACCGACCTCAAGGCCGTGCTCGACCACCTGCGCGTCGTGATCGAGCCCGACTGGGACGAGATCGGCGGCACCATCGCCTGGCAGGTGCCGGACACGCTGCCGCCGGTAGCCGCCAACGCCCACGGACTGCTGCAGATCTTCCTGAACCTGTGCCAGAACAGCCTCCGCGCCGTCGAGGGCCGTCCGGCGCCGCGGCTCGTCGTGTCGGTGGAGGTCGACGGGGACGACGCCGTCGTGACCGTCACGGACAACGGCCCCGGCGTGGCCAACCCCGAAGCGCTGTTCCACCTGCACCCCGTCCGGCCCGAGGGCGCCGACTCCGCCGGCGGCGGCGCGGGCCTCGGGCTCTACATCTCGCGCGAACTCGCCCGGAGCGTCGGCGGCGACCTCCGCTACGCCGGCCCCGGCGAGGGCGCGCGCTTCCAGGTCGTGGTGCCGCTCGTGCGGGCCACCCTCGCGGAGACGTTCCGTGCCAGCTAGCCTCGCCACCATCCGGCTGTTCATGGCCGACGACCACGCGCTGTTCCGGGACGGCCTCGCGCGGCTGCTCGCCGCGGACCCGGGCTTCGAGCTGGTCGGCGTGGCCTCGACGATCGAAGACGCGCTCGCCGGGCTCGCCCGGCACGAGGTGGACGTCCTGCTGCTCGACTACATGTTCGGCGACCGGCCGGCGGACACGATGGTCGCGACGCTGCGCGACCGCGGCTTCACCGGGCGGATCCTGCTCGTCACCGCCGGGCTGCCCGACCGGGAGGCGCGGCGGATGATCGCGGCCGGCGTGGCCGGCATCTTCCACAAGCAGCGGGCCGCCGAGGACCTGACGCGCAGCATCCGCGAGGTGCACGACGGCAAGGTCCTGATCGACGAGCACTACCTGCGCCAGCTCGTGCAGGTGGCGTCCGCCGACGACTCGCGCACGCTGCGCTTCACGGACCGCGAGCGCCAGATTCTCACGTTCCTGATGGAAGGGCTCGCGAACAAGGAGATGGCGTCGGAGCTGCGGATTTCGGAGAGCGCCGTCAAGGCGGCGCTGCAGGTCCTGTTCAACAAGACGGGCGTCCGCACGCGGAGCCAGCTCGTCCGCGTCGCGCTGGAGCAGTTCGGCAGCAGCGTCTGACCCCGCCCCACCGCGTTTGAACTCCGCCGACGGCTCGGGGGAGAATCGCGAATGGGCATCGCGGCCGACTTCGTCATCATCGTGCTCGCCGGGCTGGCGGGCGCGGTCGTGGCGCGTGCCCTGAGGCTGCCCCTGCTCGTCGGCTACGTGGCGGCCGGCGTGGTCGTCGGCCCCCACACCGCGGGCCCCACCATCACCCACATCGAGGACATCGAAGTGCTCGCCGAGATTGGCGTGGCGCTCCTGCTCTTCGCCCTCGGCCTCGAGGTCTCGCTGAAGGATCTGCGGCCCGTGCGGCGCGTGGCGCTCATCGGAGGGCCGCTGCAGATCGGGCTGACCGCCGTGGCGGGCACCTGGGTGGCCGGCGCCGTCACCGGCATGCCGGCGACCGACGCCGTGTGGCTCGGCGCCATGGTGTCCCTGTCCAGCACGATGGTCGTGCTGAAGACGCTGACGGCCACCAACACGCTCTCGACGCTGGCCAGCCGCGTGATGCTGGGGCTGCTCGTCGTCCAGGACCTCGCGGTCGTGCCGATTCTCATCAT
>JBFXBH010000052.1:0-16581 GCA_050183355.1 Vicinamibacterales bacterium
TCGAGGGCGCCGGTCCGGGCCCGCTTGTCGTCGGTCTTGTTGATGGCCAGGAACACCGGCTTGCCGCGGCCCCGGAGCGCGGCCGCAATCTCCTCGTCGCCCGAGACCAGGCCCGCCCGGCCGTCCACGACGAACACCAGGATGTCGGCCTCCTCGATCGCGCGCTTGCCCCGTTCGAGCACCAGTTCGTGGAGGGGGTCCTCGCTCTCGCCGAACATGCCGCCGGTGTCGATCAGGTCGAAGGCCACGCCGTCCCGGGTGACCGGGCGCGAGATGACATCCCGGGTCGTTCCGGCGATCGCGGTGACGATCGAGCGTCGTGTTCCCGTTAAACGATTGAACAGCGTGGACTTGCCGACGTTGGGACGGCCGACGAGCACGACGGAGGGGCGTTTGGCGGGCACGAGGGTCTCTGAGGGACGCCCGGGGGTGGCCGGACGCCCTCAAGTATCGCCGATTCCGCGCGTTCATTGACAGCCTAAGTGATTATTTTTATAGTAGTTACGGCGTTCGCGCCCCCCTGACGAGCATCCCGTGATCAAGGTCGACATCGTCAACGAAGTCTCGAAGATCGCCGACATCACCAAGGTCAAGGCCGAGGTGGCCGTGGACGCGGTTTTTGACGCCATGCGCGTGTGGATGCAGCGGGGTGACCGCATCGAACTGCGCGGTTTCGGGGTGTTTCAGGTCAAGCCCCGGAAGCGGGGCATCGGCCGGAACCCCCGGACGGGCAAGGAGGTCCGGATCCCCCCGGGCCGCACGATCCGGTTCAAACCGGGCAAAGACCTCCAGAATCTCGGGTAGTGGACCGCCCCACCCCCGGCATCCCCGAACTCGACGCTCCCCCCGCGCTTCCGGCCGCCCTCGGGGCGGACGACGTCTGGGTGCCGCCGCCGCTGGCGCCGCCGCGGCGCGAGCGGAAGTGGAAGTACGGCCTGCTGCTCCTGGCCACGTTCCTGACCACCACGTCCGTCGGCGTGCAGCACTACGCGAGCTGGGGCCTGGACTTCACCAACATCCCGGACGACTTCTCGCTGCCGCTGCTGGCCACGGAGGGGCTCTGGTACAGCCTGTCCGTGCTGGCGATCCTCGGCGCGCACGAGATGGGGCACTACCTGATGTGCGTCCGCTACGGCGTCGACGCGTCGCTGCCCTACTTCCTGCCGGCGCCGTTTCTGACCGGCACGCTCGGCGCCTTCATCCGCATCCGCGAACCGATCCCGACCAAGCGCGCCCTGTTCGACATCGGCATCGCGGGCCCCATCGCCGGCTTCGTCGTGGCGATCCCGGTGCTCTGGATCGGCCTGCGGCTCTCCCACGTCGTCGAGGTGCCGCCGGACTTCCAGGGGCTGGAGCTGGGTGAGCCCCTGCTCTTTCAGGCGATCGCGTGGCTGGAGTGGGGCGCGATCCCCGACGGCGAGACCATCAACCTGCACCCGATGGCGTTCGCGGCGTGGTTCGGCCTGCTCGCGACGGCGCTCAACCTGATTCCGATGGGCCAGCTTGACGGCGGCCACATCTCGTACGCCGTGCTGGGGCGGCGTTCGACCCTCGTGACCCTCGCGATGCTGCTGGGCCTCGTCGCGCTGTCGTGGTTCTCGGCGTCGTGGGTGGCGTGGACGCTGATGACGTTCTTCATGATCTGGAAGTTCGGCGCGCGGCACCCGCCGGTCTTCGATGAGGACGTGCCGCTCGACCGCGGCCGGAAGTGGCTCGCGGCCGGGGCGCTCGGCATGTTCGTGGTCTGCTTCACGCCGACACCGATTGAAGTCATGGATCTCGTGCAGCCCGGCCCGGAGCTGAACGAGCCGGAGTTCCAGGCGGCGGCCCCGGCGACGGCGCCTACAGCACCGACATCGGATCCACGTCCACCGTCACCCGGCGCCTGAGCGCCGGCAGCGCGTCGAGCGCGCGGCGCAGGGCGTTGCGCATCTCGGTCCGCTTCGGCCCCTTCAGGAACAACTGGACGCGGTGCTCGCCCCGGAGGCGCCCGAGCGGCGCGGGCGCGGGCCCGAGCACGAGGAACCCCTGGGCGGGTTGCAGGCCACGCGCGAGCTGCTGTGCCCCGCCCATCGCCTCGGCCTCGGTCGGCCCGCGCACGATCACGTTGATCAGCGCGAAGAGCGGCGGATACTGCATCGCCCGCCGGTAGGCGACCTCCTTCTCGTAGAACGCGGGATAGTCCTGCCGGCACGCCAGCTCCACGCTGTAGTGCGCGGGATTCAGCGTCTGGATGATCGCCTCCCCCACGCGCTCGCCCCGGCCCGCACGCCCGGCCACCTGCGTCAGGAGTTGAAACGTGCGCTCCGCGGCGCGGAAGTCCGGGAGGCCGAGGCCGACGTCCGCCGAGATGACGCCGACCAGCGTCACCCGCGGGAAGTCGTGCCCCTTGGCGATCATCTGCGTGCCGACCAGCACGTCGATCTCCCCCGCGGCGAACTGCGCGAGCAGCGTCGCGAGCGTGCCGCGCTTCCGGATGGCGTCGCGGTCGATCCGTCCGACGCGCGCGTCCGGGAACAGGCGCCTGACCTCGGCCTCCACGCGCTCGGTGCCGAAGCCCGCCTGCTCCATGTACGGCGCGGCACACCGCGGGCACTGGGGCGGCACGGGGACGGTGTAGTCGCAGTAGTGGCACCGCGCCTTCGCGCCGCGGACTCGCTCGGGCGACACGCCGCGGCCCGGCACCGCCTCCGCGGCGCCCGCCTCCGTTGCCGTGGCGGCGCGGCGGCGCCCGCCGTGCACCGTCAGCGAGACGCTGCAGTGCGGGCACTCCATCGGCGTGCCGCACTGGCGGCAGAAGACGGAGGTGGCCCACCCGCGGCGATTCAGCAGCACGAGCGACTGCTCCCCGCGTTCAAGGCGGACGCCGATCGCCTCGGCCAGCGCCGGGCTGATCACGACGTCCGGCCCCTCGTCGGCGTAGACCTCGCGCATGTCGACGATGCGGACGCTGGCCAGCGGCCGATCGAGAACGCGCCGGTCGAGCGCCACGCGCGCGTAGCGGCCGGTATCCGCGTTCCGGAACGATTCGAGCGACGGCGTCGCCGACCCGAGGACGACGAGCGCGCCTTCGCGGCTCGCGCGCATCACGGCGACGTCGCGGCCGTGGTACCGCGGAGACTCCTCCTGCTTGTAGGAGGAGTCGTGCTCCTCGTCGACGATGACGAGGCCGAGCCGATCGACCGGCGCGAACACGGCCGAGCGCGTGCCGATGACGACGTCCACGTCGCCGCGCCGGATGCGGTGCCACTGGTCGTGCCGCTCGCCGTCCGACAGGCCGCTGTGCTGCACGGCCACGCGCCCGCCGAACGCCCGATGGAAGCGCGAGACGGCCGAGGGCGTCAGCGCGATCTCCGGCACCAGCACGAGCACACGCCGGCCCGCGGCCACGACCGACGCCGCCAGCCGGACGTACACCTCGGTCTTGCCGCTGCCCGTCACGCCGTACAGCACGGCCGCCCGGAATTCGCCGGTGGCCGCCAGCACGCGCAGCGTGTCGAGCGCCGACGTCTGGTCCGCGGTCAGATCCAGCGGTTCCGCCCCGGCCGCCGCCGGCTGCCCGGCCAGCGGGTCCCGGTCGTCGCGCTCGGTGCGCACGACGGCGAGCCCGGCGGAAACGAGCTTCGCGACGACGGCCGGCGTGACGCCGCGGTCCTTCAACGCGCGCGACGGAAGCCCGCCCGGCGCGCCGGCGACCTCGTCGAGGGCGACGCGCTGCTTCGCGGTCAGGCCCCCGCCTCCCGCGCGGGCCGTGTCGAGCCCGAACGCCGTCGCGTGGACGACGCGCACCGTGCGGAACGCGGACTCCCGCCTGCGCGACCCCGGCGGCTGTGCCACCGCGATGGCGTCCCCGACGCCCGCGACGTAGTAGTCCGCCACCCACTGGCACAGCTCGACGACGGCGGGTGGCACGAACGGCTCGGCGTCGAGCACGTCCAGGATCGGCTTCGCCTCGACGCCGGGCGCCACCGACACGGACGCGAGCACCGTCCCGACCACCGTCCGCTTCCCGAGCGGGACGCGCACGCGCACGCCGGACGCCGGCGTCGCCGTGCCGTCCGGCACGAGATACGTCAGGGCATCGAGATATGGGACGGGAACGGCGACGGCAACGGCGCGCGCCGCCGGCGCCGCGGGGCCGCCGCCCCGGTGTGACGGCGCCGCGGGCATGGCTACCGGCCGGCCCTGTGGGCCAGCAGTTCCCGCACGCGCTTCATGTCCTCCCAGACCTCGCGCTTCGAGGACGGATTGCGCAGCAGATAGGCGGGGTGGAACGTCGGCATCAGAATCGCGTCGCGAAACGGGAACTCGCGTCCGCGCAGCTTCGAGATCGGCTCGGCGCTGCGCAGCAGCGACTGCGCGGCGAACTTGCCGAGCGCGACGATCACCTTCGGCCGGATGGCGTCGATCTGCCGGAACAGGAACGGCTCGCACTGTTCGACCTCATCGGGCTCGGGGTTCCGGTTGCCCGGCGGCCGGCACTTGATGACGTTGGCGATGTACACCTCGTCGCGCGTCAGGTTGATCGCCTCGATGATCTTCGTCAGGAGCTGGCCGGCCTTCCCGACAAACGGAATGCCCTGTGCGTCCTCGTCGGCACCGGGCGCCTCGCCGACGAACATCAGATCGGCGTTCGGGTTGCCGACGCCGAACACGATCCGGCTCCGGCCGAGCGTGTGCAGCTTGCAGCGGCGGCAGTCCTCGCCGATGTCGGCGCGGATCAACGGCAGCAGCGTGTCCGCGGAACCAGCCTCGGCCGGGGGGGCCACGGTCACGGGCACGGAACGGGTATCCGGCGAACCGGCCCGCGCGGCCTGTGCCAGTTCCACGTCCGGAGACGGCGGGGGGGCGGCCGCGGGCGCGACCGGGTCGGGCACCGCGCGGGCCCGCCAGGCCGGGTCGGTGCTCACACCGGCGACTCCGAGATCGGCGAAGAACGCCAGGTGGGCGGCGAGGTCATCCCGGGTCATCGGACGGACCCGTTACGCGCGGACCGGCGCGGCGGCTGACGTGAGCAGCGGCGTCACCTGGTCGAGAATGGCCGCCGCGACGCGCGCCTTCGACTGGCGCGGCACCTCCACGGCCCCTGACGCGCCGATGATCGTGACGGCGTTGGCGTCGACGTCGAAACCGATGCTCGCGTCGGACACGTCGTTCGCCACGATGAGGTCCACACCCTTCCTGGCACGCTTGGCCGTGGCCTTCCGGACGACGTCCGACGTCTCGGCCGCGAAGCCGACGAGCACGGGCCCCGTGCCCGCGCCGCGCGACGGCAGCGCACCCAGATCCGCCAGTACGTCGCGGGTGCGCTCGAGCGTCAGCACCATCGGGCCGTCGGCCTTGGCGATCTTGCCGGTGGCCGGCGCGACGGGCGTGTAGTCGGCCACCGCGGCCGCCATCACGACGACATCCGCGGCGGGCGCGGCGGCCATCACCGCGGCGTGCATCTCGGCGGCGCTGCGGACGCGGACGAGCTCGTCCACCGGCGGCGGGTCCACGCGGGTCGGCCCGCAGACGAGCGTGACGCGCGCGCCGCGGCGCCGGGCCTCGGCCGCGACGGCGAAGCCCATCCGGCCGCTCGACCGGTTGCCGACATAGCGGACCGGGTCGATGTCCTCGAAAGTCGGCCCGGCTGACACGACGACGTGCCGTCCGCGCCACGCCGCGTCGGCCGGCGCGAGGATCGCCTGCGCCGCGGCCACGATGTCGTCCGGCTCGGCCAGCCGGCCCTTGCCGACCCAGCCGCACGCCAGATATCCCTCGCCCGGCTCGACGCGGCGCACGCCGCGGGCCTCCAGCGTCCGCAGGTTCGCCTGCACGGCCGGGTGCGCGAGCATGTTCGTGTTCATCGCCGGGGCGATGAGGACCGGCGCCGTCGTCGCCAGATAGAGCGACGACAGGAAGTCGTCCGCCAGGCCCTGGGCGAACTTGCCGAGGACGTTGGCCGTGCACGGGGCGACGAGCAGCAGGCTGATGTCCGAGGCGATCGCGATGTGCTCGATGTCGGCGTTCGCGCCGGGCGTCCACTGCGATGTGATCACCTCGCGGCGCGTGATGGCCTCGAAGGTCAGGGGCCCGACGAACTTCGTCGCGGACTTCGTCATCACGGCCACGACGTCGTGGCCGAGCTTCTGGAGGCCCCGGCACACCTCGACCGACTTGTAGGCGCTGATGCCGCCGGTCACGCCGAGCGCGACGAGTGCCATGGGACTCCTATTCTCCCGCCTGCCGGTGGAACGTGCGCACGATCGCCGAGGCCACCGCCCGCATCCGCGGCGTCCTGGCCCGCTCGGCCAGCACGATGCTCTTCAGCCGGCCCGAGGCGTGCTCGAGGTCGTCGTTGACGACGACGTAGTCGTAGGCAGCCACGTCATCCACCTCCGCCCGGGCCGTCTCCAGCCGCCGCCGGATCTGCTCCTCGGTGTCGCGACTCCGGCCGCGCAGCCGCTGCTCCAGAATATCGGCCGACGGCGGCAGCACGAACACCGTCGTCGACGGCATGCCGGTCGCGCGCACCTGCCGGGCGCCCTGCACGTCAATCACCAGGACGAGGTCGTCCCCGGCGTCCAGCACGCGTTCGGTGTCCTCGCGGGAGGTACCGTAGTAGTTCCCGAACACGTCGGCCCACTCCAGAAAGCGGCCCGCCGCGATGCCGGCTTCGAACACGTCGCGGCTGACGAAATTATAGTCAACGCCGTCGGCCTCGCCCGGGCGGACGCCGCGCGACGTGTACGACCGCGACATCCGCAGCCGCGGGACCTCGCGGACGAGGCGCTCGACGAGCGTGGTCTTGCCGGTGCCCGACGGCGCCGACACGATGAAGAGCTGGCCCCGCACGGTGCCCCCCGACGCGGCGCTACTCAACGTTCTGCACCTGTTCCTTCATGCGCTCCAGTTCGGCCTTCGCGGCGATGATGCGCCCGGAGACCCCCATGCCGTCCGCCTTCGCGCCGAGCGTGTTGATCTCGCGGTTCATCTCCTGCAGCAGGAAGTCGAGCTTCCGCCCGCACGCCTCTGGAGCGGCGACGAGCGCCTCCCAGTGCGCCAGGTGGCCGCGAAACCGCGCCAGTTCCTCGCTGATATCGGAGCGCTGCGCGACGCGGACGATCTCCTGCGCGAGCGCACCCTGATCGACCGGCACCTGCGCGCCGAGCTCCCTGGCGCGTTCCGTCAGCCGGGCCTCGAGCGCCACGCGTCCCTCCTCGGCCGCCTGCTGCAGTTCGCGGATGAGCTGGGCCAGCGTGGCCCGGCGGGCCTCGAGGTCGGCGCCGAGCATCCCGCCCTCGTGGCGGCGCATCGTCTCCAGGTCCGTCAGCGCCCGGCCCAACGCGGCCTCGATCGTCGCCACCACGTCCGGGTCCGGTGCGGTGTCACCCGGTGCGCCCCCGTCGCCGACGGCCAGCACCTGGGGAATCCGGAGCACGTCGCCGGGTGCGAGCGCCCCCTGGACGTACCCCGCGGCGCGCAGCCGGTCGACGGCCGACGCCAGCGCGCCGACCAGCGCCTCGTCGACGCGCACGGCCGGCGCCTGGGCCTGCCGCGCCTGCACGCTGACGATCAGCTCGACGCGGCCCCGCGTCAGCCGCTGCTGCACCTGGGCCCGGAGCTTCCCCTCCAGGTCGACGTACGCCGACGGCACACGCACCTGCAGGTCCAGAAACCGGTGGTTCACGGAGCGCACCGTCACGGCCACGGCGGCCGACGGGCACTCGGCGGTGGCGGACGCAAAGCCCGTCATCGACGTCATCATCAGGCGGTCACCTCGGGGGCCTCGAGCCCCGGCGTCTCGGTCAGGTCGTCGCGCAACTGCATCTCGTAGAGGCGGGCGTAGAGGCCGCCGGCGGCCAGCAGCGACTCGTGCGTGCCGACCTCGACGATCCGGCCCTGCTCGAGCACGGCGATCGCGTCCGCCCGCCGAACCGTCGAGAGCCGATGGGCGATCACGAACGACGTGCGATTGGCCATCAGCACGGACAGCGCGTCCTGCACGAGGCGCTCCGACTCGGTGTCGAGCGACGAGGTGGCCTCGTCCAGAATCAGGATCGGCGCGTCGCGCAGCAGCGCCCGCGCGATCGCCAGCCGCTGCCGCTGCCCGCCGGACAACAGTTGCCCGCGTTCGCCGATCAGCGTGTCGTAGCCGGACGGCAGGCTCGCGATGAACTCATCGGCGTGAGCCGCCTTCGCCGCGGCTTCGATCTCCGCGCGGGAGGCGTCGGGCCGGCCGTAGGCGATGTTGGCGGCCACGGTGTCGTCGAAGAGCACGGTGTCCTGCGTCACGATGCCGATCTGCGCGCGGAGCGACTGCAGCGTGACGTCCCGGACGTCGCGTCCGTCGATGCGCACGGCGCCGGCGGTCACGTCGTAGAAGCGCGGCAGCAGGTTCACGAGCGTGGACTTGCCGGCGCCGCTCCGGCCGACGATCGCGAGCATCGTGCCGGCCTCGACGCGCAGGCTCACGTCCTGGAGCGTCGCCTCGGCGGACCCCGACGTGTAGCGGAAGTGCACGCGGTCGAACTCCACGGTGCCGCCGAGCGGCAGCAGCGCCGTCGCGCCCGGGCGGTCCACGATCTCGCTCTGGAGGTCGAGCGTCTCGAAAATCCGCTCGGAGGCCGCCAGCGCCTGCTGAATGTTGGCGTTGACCCGGCTCAGCTTCTTGGCCGGCCCGTACATCAGGAACAGCGACGCCAGAAACGCGGTGAAGCCGCCCGTCGTCAGCCGGCCCGCCTGAATCTCCTGGCTGCCGTACCAGAGCACGCCGGCGAAGGCGAGCCCGCCGATGAACTCCATGAGCGGCGGCAGCACGGCCAGCACCCGCGTGACCTTCATGTTCGTGCTGTAGAGATGCTCCGACACGGCGTCGAACCGCGCCGCCTCCCGCGCCTCCGCGCCGAACGCCTTGACGATGCGCTGGCCGGCGAACGCCTCGGCGCCGACGTGCGTCAACTGCTCGAGCGCCTCCTGGCTGCGGTGTGTGGTCCGGCGGACGCGCCGGCCCAGCGTCGTCAGCGGATAGATGACCAGCGGCGCAACCGTCAGCGAGACGGTCGCGAGCCGGGCGTCGTACCAGAACAACAGCCCGACATAGCCGATGAGCGCGAGCGACTCGCGGGCCAGGTCGCCGAGCGTCTCGGACACCGCCTGCTGCACCTGCGTGACGTCGTTGATGATGCGGGACAGGAGCTTTCCGACCGCCCGGTTGGCGAAGAAGGACGAGGACTGGTCGAGCACCTTGCGGAAAAGCGCCTGCCGGAGATCGCGGACGACACGCTGGCCGACGTCGGCCATCAGGTTCGCGGAAAGATAGGCGCCGATGCCCTTCACGGCGTAGAGGCCGAGCAGGCCCGTGATGACCCAGCCGAGCCCGGTCCGCGTCGTGAGGACCTGGTCGAAGACCGGCTGGATCAGCGCGGCCAGCCCCGCCGACCCGGCCGCGTAGACGAGCATCGCCGCGAAGGCCGCCAGCAGCCGGCCCCGGTGTGGCATCGCAAACGAGGTCAGTCGGAAGAACGCCTTCACTCGCTGAACCGGTAACGCACCAGCACCCACAGCGCGACGACTCCGTCGCGCCAGTTGATCTTCTTGCCGTCCTCGTACCCGCGACCGTCGTAGGTGATGGGCACCTCGAACACCTTATACCCGCGTTTGAAGATCTTCGCCGTCAGTTCCGGCTCGATCCCGAACCCGTTCGACCGGAGCGTCATCGAGCGCAGCACGTCGACCCGCATCGCCTTGTAGCAGGTCTCCATGTCGGTCAGCATCGTGTTGTAGAGCAGGTTGGTGACGAAGGTCAGCAATCGGTTGCCGACGTAGTGCGCGAACAGGAACGCCCGGTGCCGGCCGAGAAACCGAGACCCGTAGACGACGTCCGCCTTGCCCTGGCAGATCAGGTCGATGAGCTGCGGATACTCCTCCGGCGAGTATTCGAGGTCGGCGTCCTGGATGACGACGATGTCGCCGTTCACCTCCGCGAATCCGCGACGCAGGGCGGCACCCTTGCCCTGATTCGACGGCTGCAGCACCAGCCGGAAGCCCAGCTCCTTCTGCAGCGCGTCCAGACAGGCCCGGCTGCCATCCGTCGACCCGTCGTCGACGACGATGAGCTGGATCCGGAGCGGCACGCGCAGGACCCGCCGGACGACTTCCTCCACGGTGCCGGCCTCGTTGTAGACCGGCATGACGACCGAGAGCAGCGGGTCCGCGAGCGGCGCGCGCCGGGCCACTACGAACGGCCTCCCGCGTACCCCGCCGGGTGACGCCGGTGCCAGGCCCATGCGTGCGCCACGATCTCGTCGAGCGCGGCGTACCGCGGTACCCATCCCAGCACCGCCCGCGCCTTCTCCGACGAGGCATACAGCACGGCCGGGTCGCCCGGCCGGCGCCCGGCCGTCTGGTGCACGACCGCGCGGCCGGTCACGCGCGTCACGGCGGCGATCACATCCCGCACCGACGACGGATGCTCCGTGCCGAGGTTGCACGTCATCGAGGCGCCGCCCTGCTCGAGATAGCGCAGCGCGCGCACGTGGGCGTCCGCCAGGTCGGCGACGTGGACGTAGTCCCGCAGGCACGTGCCGTCCGGCGTCGGATAGTCGGTCCCGAACACCGAGAACGGCGCGCCGCCCGTCGCGGCGTCTATCGCGCGGGGCACGGCGTGAATCTCCGGCGTGTGGTCCTCGCCCAGCTCACCGTCCGGGTCCGCGCCGGCCGCGTTGAAGTAGCGGAGGCTGACGGACCGGATCCCGTGGGCGCGCTCGACGTGCGGCAGCGCGTGCTCGATGGCCAGCTTCGTCTGCCCGTAGGCGTTGATCGGCTGCGTGGGATGGCCCTCGTCGATCGGCGTCGTAACCGGCTCGCCGTACACCGCGCACGTCGACGAGAACACGAGCTGCCGGCACCGCTCGGCCGCCATGGCTTCGAGCAGGCCGAGCGTGCCGGCGACGTTGTTCCGGTAGTAGTCGAGCGGCTTTGCGACGGACTCACCGACGGACAGCCACGCGGCGAAGTGCAGGACGGCCTCCGCGCGATGCTCGCGCAGCGCACGCCGCACCGCCGCGACGTCCGCGACGTCGCCGACGACCAGCGGCGCGCCGAGGGCCGCCCCGGCGTGCCCGGCCGACAGGTTGTCGTAGAGGACCGTACGGTAGCCGGCCTGCTGCAGGGCCTTGGCCGTGTGGCTGCCGATATAGCCGGCGCCCCCGGTGACGAGGACGGTCGTCAACGGCCGATCGAGTAGTAGGTGAACCCGGCCGCGCGCATCTGCCCGGGTGTGAAGATGTTTCGGCCGTCGAAGACGACCGGCGTCCGCATCGCCTTCTGGATCCGCTCGAAGTCCGGCCGGCGGAACTCGTTCCACTCGGTCACCAGCGCCAGCGCGTCGGCGTTCTTCACCGCGTCGTACGGATTCTTCGCATATGTCACGCGGTCCCCGAAGATCCGGCGGCCCTGTTCCATGGCCTCGGGGTCGTAGACCCGGACCTTCGCACCGGCCGCCAGCAGCGCCTCGACCAGCGGCACCGCCGGCGCCTCGCGCATGTCGTCGGTGCGCGGCTTGAAGGCCAGCCCCCACACCGCCACGACCTTGCCCTTCAGATTGCCGAAGTGGGCGGCCATCTTCTCGAACAGCACGGTCTTCTGGTACTGGTTCACGGCCTCGACGGCCTGCAGGATCCGGAAGTCGTAGTCCTTGTCGCCGGCGAACTTCAGCATCGCCTTGACGTCCTTCGGAAAGCAGCTCCCGCCGTAGCCGATGCCCGGGAACAGGAAGGCGTTCCCGATCCGGCGGTCGCTGCCGATCGCGCGGCGCACCTGGTCCACGTCGGCGCCGACCCGCTCGCAGACGTTCGCGACCTCGTTCATGAACGAGATGCGCACGGCGAGCATGGCGTTCGCCGCGTACTTCGCCAGTTCGGCGCTGGCCCAGTCCATCACCAGCATCGGCGCGCCGGTCCGCGTGTAGGGCGCGTAGAGCTCGAGCATCACGTCCCGGCCGCGGTCGTCCTCGACGCCGATCACGACGCGGTCCGGCTTCAGGAAGTCCTCGACGGCCGCGCCCTGTTTCAGGAACTCCGGGTTGCTGACGACGCTGAACGGGTGCGCGGTCTTCTTCCGGATCGCCGCGGACACCTGCGCGGCCGTCCCGACCGGGACCGTGCTCTTGTCGACGATGACCTTGTAGCCGTCCATCGCCGCCGCGATGTCCTCGGCTACCTTCATCACGTGCTGGAGGTCGGCGGAACCGTCCTCGCCCTGCGGCGTGCCGACGGCGATGAAGATGACCTGCGAGTCACGCACCGCCTTCGCCAGCGCCGGGGTGAACGTCAGCCGCTTCTCGGCGACGCCGCGGCGGACCAGCTCCTCGAGACCGGGTTCGTAGATCGGCATCCGGCCCTCGCGCAGCATCTTCAGCTTCGCGGCATCCGTGTCGACGCAGACGACGTCGTTGCCGCTCTCGGCGAAGCACGCGCCTGCCACCAGCCCCACATAGCCTGTCCCGACGACCGCGATCCGCATCCGGCTCCCCCACCGGCGGCCTCGCCGGTGCAGCCCCCATGGTACCCTCGTGCGCGTGCGGGTGGTTGTCGACTATCGGCCGGCCCTGCGGGCGCGAACGGGGGTTGGCGAGTACGTCCACCACCTGGCCACGGCCTACGCCCGGCGGCAGCGTGCGGGCGATGCGCTCGTACTGTTCTCCAGCTCGTGGAAGGATCGCCTGCCGCGCGAGGCCGGTGCCGCCATGCGCGCGGACGTGTCGGACCACCGCATTCCCGTGCGCGCGCTCAACTGGCTCTGGCACCGCCGCGGCTGGCCGCCGATCGAGCGCCTCACGGGTCCGGCCGACGTCGTACATGCGTTACACCCGCTGCTGATCCCGGCGTCCCGTGCCGCGCAGGTCGTCACGATCCACGACCTGCACTTCCTGACCCATCCGGAACACAGCGCGCGGGAAATCCGGCGCGACTACCCGCTGCTGGCCGCCCGCCACGCTCGGCGGGCCGATGCCGTGGTGGCCAACTCGGCCTACACGGCGCGGCTCGTCGAGCTGACGTTCAGCGTCCCGGCCGACCGGATCTTCGTGTGCCCGCCGGGTGCGCCGGCGTGGCGGACGCTCGGCCGCGGGCCCAACGTGCCGCGCGATGGCTACATCCTGTTCATCGGCACGCTGGATCCGCGCAAGCACGTCGGCAGCCTGCTCGACGCGTACGCGCTCGCGCTCGGCCGCGAGCCGCGGCTGCCCGCGCTCGTCGTGGCCGGGGCCATGGCCCCCGGCGCGGAGGCCTGGGCCGCACGCTGGGCGCAGGCGCCGCTGGCCGGGCGCGTCGACTACCGCGGCTACGTGCCGGATGCGGACCGCGAGGCGCTGTTCGCCGGGGCGCGCCTGCTCGTGCTGCCATCGCTCGACGAAGGGTTCGGCATCCCGGTGCTCGAGGCGATGGCCGCCGGCGTGCCGGTGCTCGTGTCGAACCGGGGGGCGCTGCCCGAGGTGGCTGGCGACGCCGGCGTCGTGATCGACCCGGACGACGCGGACGCGTTCGCGACCGCGCTGATCCGGCTGACGACCGACGACGACGAGGCGACGGCCGCCGCCCACCGCGGACTCGCGCGGGCGCGTGCCTACACGTGGGACGCCGCGGCCAGCCGCCTCCGCGATGCGTACGAGAGCGCCGTGACCCGCCGGAGCGAGCGGGGCTAGGGCCGGCATGCGCATCGCCGTCGACGCGCGGGAGCTCTGCGGCCGGCCGACCGGCGTCGGTCGGTACCTGGCCGAGGTCGCGCGCGTCTGGCGCGACCTGCCGGAGGCGGCCGGACACGAGATCGTCTGGTGCGGCGACCGTCCGTTCGAGCACCCGCTGCTCGACCGCGCCGGCTGGCGCACGGCGGTCCGCCCGGGGCGCGGTCCGTACTGGGAGCAGATTGCGTTTCCGGGGCTGGCGAAGGTCGCCATGGCGGACGTGCTGTTTGCACCGGCGTACTCCGGCCCCGTCGTCGGTTCCACGCCGCTGGTCGTCGCGATCCACGACGTCTCGTTCGCCGCGCATCCGGAGTGGTTCCGGTGGCGCGAAGGGCTCCGCCGGCGCCTGCTGACCCGCGCGTCGGCGCGACGCGCCGCCGCGGTGCTGACCCTGACCGAGTTCTCACGCCGGGAGATTCACCGGTACCTCGGCGTGCCGCTCGACCGGATTCACCTCGCCGCACCCGGACCCAGCGGGCTCGCCGTGACCCGCCCGGCCGACGCGCCGCGGCACACGGTCCTGATGGCCGGCTCCGTCTTCAACCGGCGGCACGTGCCCGAGCTGATGGCCGGGTTCGGCCGTCTCGTGGCGCGCCGTCCGCACGCCGCGCTGGCCGTCGTCGGTGAGAACCGGACCTGGCCCCCGCAGGACCTGGAGGCCGCCCGCCGCGACTCCGGCGCCGCCGAGCGGATCGCGCTGCACAGCTACGTCGGCGACGACGCGCTCGCCCGGCTGTACGGATCGGCACGCGCGTTCGCGTACCTGTCGAGCTACGAGGGGTTCGGTATCCCACCGCTGGACGCCCTCGTCCACGGCGTGCCGCCCGTGCTGCTCGACACGCCGGTGGCCCGCGAGGTGTTCGGAGACGCGGCCGAGTACGTGGCCCGGCCCGACCCGGCGCTCATCGCGGACGCGCTCGACCGGGTGCTCTACGACGAGACGCGGCGTGACGCGATCCTGCGCGCCGCACCGGCGGTCGTTGCCCGGTACTCCTGGACGGCCTGCGCGCGGACCGTGCTGGCCGCGCTCGCGAACGCCGCGGAGCGGGGCGGACGATGACGGCGACGCCGCGCCTGGCCATCGTCATCGTCAGCTACAACACGAAGACGGATCTGGCGCGCTGCCTGGCCTCGCTGCGCGACACCCCGCCAGCGGTCACGCTGCAGATCGTCGTCGTCGACAACGCGTCGCGCGACGGCAGCGCCACGTGGGTCCGCGAGCACTGTCCGGATGTCCGGCTGATCGAGGCGGGCGACAACCTCGGCTTCGCGAAGGCCAACAACCTCGGCATCCGCGCCACCGCGTCCGAACTCGTGCTGCTGCTGAACAGCGACACCGTCGTCCCGCCGCACGCGCTCGACCGGCTCGTCGCCGCGCTGGACCGCCACCCGTCGGCCGCCGCCGCGGGACCGCGGCTCATCGACGGTGCGGGCAATCCCGAACTGTCCTGGGGCCGGATGATCAGCCCGCGGGCCGAGTGGCACCAGCGCGCGCTGATGCGCCGCCTCGCGCGCGGCGACGCCGCGGCCCTCGCGCAGGTCGAGCGGCTCAGCCGGGAAGAACGCCTCGTGGACTGGGTCAGCGGCGCCTGCCTGCTCGTGCGGCGCGAGGCGGCGGAGGCCGTGGGCCTGCTCGACGAGCGCTACTTCATGTACACGGAGGACGTCGACTTCTGCGCCGCGCTCCGGGCACGCGGCGGGGACATCCTGTTCGCGCCGTCGTCGGAGGTCATTCACCTGCGTGGACGATCGGCCGCGACGGCGCCGGCCGCCACGAACGCGCGGTACCGCGAGAGCCAGCTCGCCTTCTACCGGAAGCACCACCCGCGCTGGGTACCGGCGCTGCGGCTCTACCTCGCGCTGCGGGGGCGCTGACGGCCCGGACGGCGGCTGCGCCGGCGGAGCCGGGGCCACGCGGCCGCTGTGCCATGATTTGCCATGCGCGTCGCCATCGATGCCCGCAAGCTCCACGACTTCGGCATCGGGACCTACATCAGAAACCTGCTCCGGCACCTGGCGCGCCTCGACCGCACGACCGAGTTCCTCCTGCTGACCGCCGAAGGCGACCTCGGCATCGCGGCCTCGCTGGGCCCGAACTTCCGCACCGTGCTGGAGCCCTCGGGCAACTACTCCATCGCCGAGCAGGCGCACATTCCGTGGCTGCTCTGGAGGGAGAAGCCGGACCTCTATCACGCCACGCACTACGTGCTGCCACCGGCCGTGCCGTGCCCCGCGGTCGTGACGATCCACGACTGCATCCACCTGCGCTTCCCGGAGTACCTGCCGAACCGGCTGGCGTACGTGTACGCGCGGGCGTCGATCTGGGCCGCCGCGCATCGCGCGACCCGGATCCTGACGGTGTCGGAAGCCTCCAAGGAGGACATCCTGCACTTCGTGCACGTGCCGCCGGAGCGCATCACGGTGACCTACAACGCGCTCGACGAACAGTTCGGCGCCGCGCCGGGGAGCGCGGACATCGAGCTGGTGCGCGAGCGCTACCAGCTCCACCATCCGTTCGTGCTCTACGTCGGCAACATCAAGCCGCACAAGAACCTCGTCCGGCTGATCGACGCCTTCGCGGGCCTGCGCCGCGACGGCTTCCCCGACCTGACGCTGCTCATCATCGGCGACGAGATCTCGAAGCTCCCGGCGCTGCGGCACGCGGTGCACACGCACAAGCTGCACAAGCACGTCCGCTTCCTGGGCTTCCTGAGCGACCAGACGCTGGCGGCCCTCTACCGGCTGGCGGCGCTGTTCGTCTTCCCGTCGCTCTACGAGGGCTTCGGGCTGCCGCCGCTTGAAGCGATGGCCAGCGGGACGCCGGTGGTGACCTCGAACGTCTCGTCACTGCCGGA
>JBFXBH010000053.1:0-16394 GCA_050183355.1 Vicinamibacterales bacterium
GACGACAGCCCGGCGTCGGCATCGCGCAGCACCCGGGTCCGCAGATCCTGAGAATACGGGGCCATGGCACCTCCGACCGGAGAGGTACCACGACCCGAGTACTACGTACAAGAGGAAAACGCTCTAGGCGACTGGCGTCAGCGGTGCGCCACCCGCCAGCACGGCCAGCGCGTTCCTCGCAGCCAGGTCCGCCATCGCCGTGCGCGTCTCGACGGTGCCGCTGCCGAGGTGCGGCGTCAGCACGACGTTGGCGAGCGTGGCGAGCTCCGGATGCACGCGGGGTTCGTCCTCGAAGACATCGAGGCCCGCGCCCGCGATGATGCGCTCGCGCAGGGCCCACACCACGGCGGCCTCGTCCACGACCGGGCCGCGCGCCGTGTTCACAAGGTATGCGCTCCGCTTCATGCGGGCGAGCTGCGCCTGGCCGATCAGGTGCCGGGTTTCGGGGCCGAGCGGCACGTGGACGGATACCACGTCCGACGTGGCGAGCAGTTCGTCCATCGAAAGCTGCCGCACGTCGCCGTCGGTGATCGGGGAGCGCGCGGTGCCGGCGATCGTCATGCCGAACGCACGTCCGCGCGCGGCCACCGCGCGGCCGATGCGGCCCCAGCCGAGGATGCCGAGCTGCTTGCCCGTCAGGCCCGCACCCAGCATGAAGTCCATGCCCCAGCGCGTCCACCCACCGGCGCGGATCAGGCGATCGCCTTCGGCCACCCGCCGCGTGACGGCGAGGATCAGCGCGAACGCCATATCGGCCGTGGCGTCCGTCAGCACGTCAGGCGTGTTCGTCACGACGATGGCCCGCGCCCGGGCCGCCGCCACGTCCACGTTGTTGTAGCCCACCGCCACGTTGGCGATGACCTTGAGGGACGTCCCTGCCGCGATGACCTCCGCGTCCATCCGGTCGGTGATGAGGCTGAGAACGGCGTCCTTGCCAGGGATGCGCGCCAGCAGCTCGGCGTGCGGCATCGGGTCACCCTCCGGATAGACCTCCACCGCGCACACGTCTTCCAGCCGCCGGATGACAGACGACGGAAGCCTGCCCGTCACCAGGACCGTGGGTCTCACCGCGCCACCGCCGCAGAGCCGGCGTCGCTCGCTGTCAGGGCGACACGGCGAGTCGCAGGGTCGCCGGGGCCCGGCGGCGGCGGCGTTGGGAGCAAGCCGTTATGAATGCACGAGAAATGGCGCGCAGGCCACGGGCACGCGTGGGGCTGGGGGCCCCCACGCCTTGCACGAGTCGCTAAGCCGGAGCGCCGTTTCTCCGGCTTGCGGACCGGCGTTGCCAGCGAACGCCCCGGCCGGCGCCGCGACCCACGCATCAGTGGCCGAGCGACTTGCAGTAGCCGCAGTGGTTGCACGGCACCGCCGGCTCGATGATGCACGGGCCGTCGCTCTCGGCCACGACGAGCATCAGGTGGCTCGCGTGCGGGCCGGGTGCGTGCCGGAGGTCGCCGTGGGAGAGCGCGGGTGACGGCGCGGCCGGCGGCAGGTGCTGGTCGATCACCTGGCGCACGAGGCTCCGCAGTTCCTGGTCGGTCATCGTCGCCATCAGGCCACGTGCTCCTGCACGTCGACGTCGTCGACAATGCCGACGATCGCGGCATCCACCGGCGCGCCCTTGCGGCCCAGTATCTCCGCCGCCGCGCGGCCCTCGATCACGAGCAGCACCTTCTCGAAGACACCGGCGCCCACGCCGTCAACCGCCAGCAGCGCCGGGCCCTTCGGCTGGTCGTTGAGGTCAACCGGCTGCACGAGCAGGAGCTTCGCGCCCTCGAACTTCCGGTGCTTCTGCGTCGAGACGACCGTGCCGATCACGCGACCGATCGTCATCGCGCCACATCCCAGTGGTCCACGATGCCGACGACGCCGGCGTCGGTCGGCACCTCGACGGGATGAAACGGAAAGCTCGCTTCCTTGCCGCGCACGAAGAACACGCGCTCGCCGATGCCGGCGCCCACCGCGTCCACGGCGACGAGCGTCCGGCCGGCGTCCGTGCCGTCCGGCGCGAGCGGCTGCAGGATGAGCAGCGTCACGGCGGTCAGGTTCTCGTCCTTGCGGGTTGTGACGACGTTGCCGACCACGCGCGCGAGCTGCATGGGTGTGGGGCGGCCTAGTCCGTGACTTCGACGGAGTCGACGATGCCGACGATGGCGGCGTCGACCGGGCAGTCCTTCATGCCGGCGGCCATGCGCGCGGAGCTGCCCGAGACGATCAGCACGGTTTCGCCGACGCCGGCGTCCACCGTGTCCACGGCGACCAGGTAGTTCCCCTCGGGCTTGCCCCGGGGGTCCATCGGGCGGGCGATCAGGAGCTTGTTGCTGACGAGCCGCGGGTCCTTGCGGGTCGCCACGACCGTCCCCACGACGCGGGCGAGAAGCATGGGGCGGCCGCGGTCTTACTTGGCGGCCTTGCCGATCGGCAGGGCGTCCTCGAGGTTGGCGTGCGGACGCGGAATCACGTGGACGGAGACGAGTTCGCCGACACGGCGCGCGGCGGCAGCCCCGGCGTCGGTGGCGGCCTTCACGGCGGCCACGTCGCCGCGCACGATCGCGGTCACGTACCCGGCCCCGATCTTCTCCCACCCGACCAGCGTGACCTTGGCGGCCTTGACCATGGCATCGGCCGCTTCGATCATCGCGACCAGCCCCTTCGTCTCGACCATCCCGAGTGCTTCGCCCATTCCGTTACTCCCTCAGGCTCTTGACGGCATCTGTAATCAGCTCCGTCAGTTGCCGGTATGTTAGCCGAATTTCCCCGTCACCGCTTGCGCCGGCCGGGATCCCCGGCACGCTCGGCACGAGCCGTTCGGTCGCCGAATCAGGCGCCTCCAGAATCTGGCAGGCCACGGCGGCGCCGAGCGCGGCCTCGGCCGGATCGGTGCAGAGCGGCGCGGGCGCGGCGATGCCGTACATCCCGCGCAGGCCCTGGAGCCGATCCACCTCGTCCTTCGACAGCAGGTTCTCGCGGCCGAGCAGGCGCGCCACCAGGCTGATCTTGGCGAAGTGCTCGATGGTCTCCATCTTGTAGTACGCCGCCATCGCCGTGGCGCCGCACGTCACCGCGCCGTGGTTCGCGAGCAGCAGGCCGTCGTGCGCCTTGATGTACTTGCGGACGGCGTCGGGCAGTTCCTGCGTCGAGGGCGTGCCGTACTCGGCGATCGGAATCGAGCCGAGCGTCGTCACGACTTCCGCGAGCACCGCCTTCGTCAGCGGCACGCCGGCCACGGCGAAGCCGGTGGCGATCGGCGGGTGCGAGTGGACGACGGCGTTGACGTCCGGCCGGCTGCGGTAGATCTCCAGGTGCATCGGCAGCTCGGACGACGGGTCTCGGTCGCCGGCCACCTTCTTCCCGTCGAAGTCGACGACCACCATCATGTCCGGCGTCATGAAGCCCTTCGACACGCTCTTGGGCGTCGTGATCAGCCGGCGGTCGTCGAGCCGGACGCTGATGTTGCCGTCGTTCGAGGCCACGAAGCCGCGCGAGAACAGCCGCCGCCCGATCTCGACGATGTCAGCCCGGATCTGTTCCTCGGCGCGTGTGCTCATCGGGTGCGGTAGCTCTCTCGGCAGCGGTCGGAACAGAAATACGCGGTCGTCCCGGCCTTGACGATCGACAGAGACGGATTCGGCACGATGTAGGTCCCGCAGACCGGGTCGCGGACCAGCTTCGTCGGCGTCGCGCCCGGCCGCGGCGTGCGAGGACGGCCGGTCGCGCCTTCGATCACGCCGTCGACCACCTTCCAGAACGCGCGGGCCAGCATGATGATCAGCAGGGCCCCGAGCGCGAGTCTCAGCACGGCGTCGTCCGGACGGCTAGTTGCCCGCGGGCGCGGCCGCGCCGGCCTGATGCGCGGCCGACTGCACGCTCTCCAGCGCCCGCTGGGCGGCCGCCGCCTCCGGTGTGCCCGGTGCCGCGTCGACGACCTTCTGCCACGATTCGGCCGCGCCGGCCATGTCCTGCTTGCCGAAGGCGCGCACGATGCCCTGGTTCAGCAGCGTCTTCACGTGCGCCGGGTTGATGGCGAGCGACTTGTCGAACTGCGCCAGCGCCTTGTCGGCGTCGTTCGTGTAGTAGTAGCTGACGCCGAGGTCGGTGCTGATGTCCGCGTTCTTCGAATCGAGCGCGAACGCCTGCTCGTACCAGCCGATGGCGTCCTGGTACCGTTCCGAGTCGAAGTACAGGTTGGCAAGCTGGGTGCGGACCTGCACGTTCTTCGGATCCTGCTCGGCGATGCTCTTGAGCGCGGCTGCCTTCTGCTCATCGAGCGGCGGCGCCTGCCGCGCGTCCTGCTGCTGCGCCGGGGCGGCCGTGACGCTGGCGGCCGCGGCCGCCCGCTGCTGGGCCTGCCTGGCCTGTTGATCGCCGATGATCCAGCCCACCACGAGGCCGAACACGATGCCGCCGAGCGCGAAGGTGATTGATGAGGCTTTCATGTACGTCCGGTCCGATCTTATGCCGCCGCCAGCACCCGCAGATAGTCCCGGACCGACCGGTCCAGGCCGACGAACAGGGCGTGGCTGATGAGCGCGTGCCCGATGGAGACCTCGTCGAGGCCGGGCAGCTCCCGGAACAGCACGAGGTTCTCGAGGTCCAGGTCGTGCCCGGCGTTGACGCCGAGTCCCAGGGTCACGGCCAGTTCCGCCGCGGTCCGGTAACGGGCGAATGCCCGCCCGCCCTCCTCGGGCGACCGGGCGAACGCCTTCGCGAAGGGCTCGGTGTAGAGCTCGACGCGGTCCGCGCCCATCCCGGCGGCCCAGCGGACGGGGTCCGGGTCCGCGTCGACGAACAGGCTGACGCGGACGCCCAGCGCCCTGAGCGACGCGATGGACGCCGCCAGCTCGGCCCGCGGCGTGGTGACCGGCCAGCCGGCCTCGCTCGTGATCTCTCCGGGCCGCACGGGCACGAGCGTGCACTGGTCCGGCCGGACCTCGTGCACCAGGTCCAGCAGGTCCGGACGCGGGTCGCCCTCGATGTTGAACTCGACGCGCCCCCTGAGCGGCGCCAGCCAGGCCGCCAG
Source organism: Vicinamibacterales bacterium (assembly GCA_050183355.1). Classification (GTDB taxonomy): domain Bacteria; phylum Acidobacteriota; class Vicinamibacteria; order Vicinamibacterales; family UBA2999; genus CANKJK01. The sequence continues at coordinate 5,021 of JBFXBH010000053.1, forward strand.
CGCGTGCACGTCGGCGCGCGTGATGTGCCGCTCGTCCGCGCGGGGATGCACGGTGATACCCGGCGCGCCGGCCTCCACGCACACGGCAGCCGCGCGCAGCACGGACGGCACCTCGCCGCCCCGGGAGTTCCGGACGGTGGCGATCTTGTTGATGTTGACCGAGAGCTTCACCATCGGCCGAGTCAGACGCGCGCGGGCGTGGCGTGGCGCGTCACCGTGTCCGCGATCTCCTGCGCCCAGGCGGTGATCTCGGCCGTGTCGCGGCCTTCCAGCATGATCCGCAGCAGCGGTTCGGTGCCGGAGTAGCGGACGAGCAGGCGCCCCTGACCGGCCAGCCGCTGCTCGACGCGGGCGAGCACGCCGGCGATCTCGGGCACCGAGGCCAGGTCGACGCGCTCCGCCATGCGGACGTTGAGGAGGACCTGCGGGTAGGCCGTGAACTCGCCGGCCAGGTCCGCGAGGCTCCGGCCGGTCGCGCGCATCGTGCGGATCACCTCGAGCGCGGTCGCCATGCCGTCCCCGGTGGCCAGATGGTCGGTGAAGATGACGTGCCCGGACTGTTCGCCGCCCAGCGAGAGCCCGCGCGCGAGCAACTCCTCCATCACGTGCTTGTCGCCGACGGCGCAGCGCACGAGCGCGATGCCGGCGTCCTTCAGTGCCATCTCGAGGCCGATGTTGCTCATGACGGTGGCCACGATGGTCTGGTGCGCCAGCCGGCCCTCGCGCTGCCACTGCTTCGCGCAGAGCAGCATGATCGCGTCGCCATCGACGATGCGGCCGGCCGCGTCCACGAAGATCGCGCGGTCGCCGTCGCCGTCGAACGCCACGCCGAGCTGGTAGCCGCCGGCGACGACGGCGGCGGCGAGGCCCTGCGGCGCGGTGGACCCGACGCCGGCGTTGATGTTGCGGCCGTCGGGCGCGCAGCCGATGAAATGGGCGTCGGCGCCGAGCGAGGCAAAGAGCGCGGGCGCCACGCTGACGGTGGCGCCGTGGGCACAGTCCACGCCGATCCGGAGTCCGGCCGCGCCGGACTCGGGCACGATCCGGTGGAGGTGCGCCAGGTAGGCGCCACAGTGGTCGACCGGTGCCACCGGCGCGGCCTCGCCGGGCGGCGTCGGGCGGGACGTGTCGGCCACGAGGGCTTCGACCTGCCGCTCCCGCGCCGCGGTGAACTTCTCGCCGGCGCCCGAGAACACCTTGATGCCGTTGTCGCCGTAGGGGTTGTGCGAGGCGGAGATCACGACGCCGAGCGTGTAGTCCGCGCTCCGTGTCATCACGGCGACGGCGGGCGTCGGCAGCACCCCCGCGCTGACCACCTCCGCGCCGGACAGGCGGGCACCGTGCGCGAGTTCGCGCTCGATCCACGCACCGGATTCCCGCGTGTCGCGGCCGATCAGAATGCGGACGGGCGCGTCGCCCGTCCGGACCGCGTCCACCAGAGCCGCGCCGATCCGGCGTATCGTCGCCGGCTCCAGCGGTGCCACACCTGCCTGTCCCCTGATCCCGTCCGTTCCGAACAACCGCGTCTCCCCCATCGCCGTCACCGCGCGCGCAGCGTCACCTGGGCCGGTTCGATTCGCACCACGGCCACGCCGGCCGCCGTCTCGATCTGCACCGGCCGCGCGGCGCCGGATCGAGCCCCTGCCGCATCCACGAAGGCGCGGACGGACCCGGCGGGCAGGTCGTCGAAGACCGGCGCCGCCGCCTTCAACGTCACGGTCACCGCGGCCGGTTCGGACACCGCCGCGCGGCCTCCCCTGATCTCGACCGGCACGCCCGAGACGATCCGTTCGACCGGCGCGGGCCGGACCTCCACGGCCACCGTGACCCGCTGCGGACGACCGACCCGGAGCGTGCGGTCCGATACGCCCACCGTGACGGTGCCCGTCACCGCCGACGAGGCGCCGGCCACCGACAACGGCTCGGTGATCACGGCCTGAATGCCCGCCAGCGCGCCGGCCGGGCCGAAGACTTCGACGGCGGGCGGTGTGGACGTGATCGTACCGACCTCGAAGCCGAAGGCGGGCATCCCCTGCACCGTCGGCGACACCGGCACGAGCTTCGACGCGGACGGCTCGAAGCCCACGGCGACGCTCGACGGCGTCACCTGCACCACCGTGACGCCTGCCGGCGCGCGGACGTCGTCGCCCGTGACGTGGAAGAGCCGTTGACCGGGCCCGGCTCCCGCCAGGTTCAGTACGGCCACCAGCTCGCCCGGGGCGATGCGCGCGAGCACCGCCTCGGATCCGCGCACGCGCAGATCCACGACCGAGGGCACCTCGCCGGTCATCTCGATGCCGGACGGCAGGTTCGTGAACTCCAGCGGCACCCGGATCGCCCGCTCGACGACCGTCTGTCCGCCGAAGAGAAACCAGAGCCCGGCGGCCACGAGTACCGCCACCACCTGCCGCCAGAGGTTGCCGCCGCGCGCGCGCGCCATCAGCGCACCACGCCTTCCTCGTCGACCGCGGGCGCCGCGCTGCTGCCCGAGCGCAGCAGCGCGGTCAGCCGGTCGCGCAGCGTGTCGGCGGTGAAGTCCCGCTCCAGGGTGCCCTTGAGCGCGATCGAGATGACGCCGGTTTCCTCGGAACAGACCACCGCGACCGAATCGTTCTCTTCGGTGATCCCGATGGCGGCCCGATGACGGGTGCCGAGCGTCTTGGCCACGGCCGGGTTGACCGACAGGGGCAGCACGCAGGCGGCCGCCGCGATGCGCTCACCCTGGATGATCACGGCGCCATCGTGCAGCGACGACTCCTTCAGGAAGATGCAGCTCAGCAGGTCGTAGGTCACGCGGGCGTCGAGCGGGATGCCGCCCTCCATGTAGTTCCTGAGCCCGATCTGGCGTTCGATCACGATGATCCCGCCGAGGCGCTTCGCCGAGAGGCCCGCCGCGGCCACCACGATCTCCTCGACGGTCTCCATCGAGTTGCGGAAGCGCGCGAGCCGCCGCAGAAACGGCATGCGGCCGACCAGCGTCAGCGCGCGGCGGATATCGGCCTGGAAGAGCACGATCAGCGCGAAGACGACGTACGGCACGAGGAACCGGATCAGCCAGTTGACGGTCTCGAGCCCGAGGAACTCGGAGAGGTAGAACAGCGCGACGATCGCGGCCGACGTGAGGACCATCTGCGCCGCGCGCGTGCCGCGGATGAGCAGCAGCACCTGGTACAGCAGGACGGCGACGATGCCGATGTCGACGAGGTCCCGCCAGGAGACGGTGCGCCCCTCGAGGAGCGAAGTCAGCCACGTCATGCGGGATCGTGATGATAGCGCCGAATCTCGTCGCTCACCCGGACCACGTCGCGCATCGCGGCCACGGCGTGCACCCGCACGATGTGCGCGCCCTCGAGCACGGCCGTCGTCACGGCGGCGGTGGACGCCCAGTCCCGCTCGCGCGGCGGGCGCTCCTGTCCGAGCGGACGCATCAGGAACGACTTGCGCGAGGGCCCCGCGAGGATCGGCAGGCCGAGGTCGGCGAACTCGTGCAGGCGGGCCAGCGCCTCGTAGCTGTGGGCGGCCTGCTTGGCGAAGCCGATGCCGGGGTCGATGATGATCCGGGTGCGGTCCACGCCGGCCGCCGTGGCGAAGGCCACGCTCTCCCGCAGTTCGTCGAGCACCTCGGCGACCACGTCGGTGTAGGTGGCCTCGCGGTACATCTCCGCCGAGCGACCGCGCGTGTGCATCAGGACGAAGGCCGCACCGGATGCGGCGACGACGCCCGCCAGCTCGGGCTCATAGCGCAGGCCGCTGATGTCGTTGACGATGACGGCTCCGGCGTCGAGCGCCGCCCGCGCCACCGACGGCTTGTAGGTGTCGATCGAGATCGGGGCGGGCGTCTGCCTCGCGAGCGCGGCGATCACGGGCACCACGCGGTCCCGTTCCTCGCCGGCCGGCACCGCCCTCGCGCCGGGCCGCGTGGACTCGCCGCCGACGTCGATGATGTCCGCCCCGGCCGCGACCATCGCGAGCGCCGCGTCGACGGCGGCCTCGGCGGACGGGAGCTGACCGCCGTCCGAGAACGAGTCCGGCGTCACGTTCAGGATGCCCATCAGCAGCGTCCGGCCGCCCAGCGCGAGCGATCGCCCGCCCGGCAGCGGAACCGTGAAGCGGCGACGGGGATGCACAGGGACAGCGTAGCGAAATCCCGCGGGAAAGTGCACGATGCCTGACGATGCCGGCCGTCCCGCCACCCCGTCTTTCCGGGCACATCGCGTCCGTGTCCTGGGGCGATCACCTCGCGTTCGGCGAGGGCGACGGCCGGCTGGCCACGCCCGACGCCGTGGCCCGCCGCATGGAGGGCTGGCGCCGGGACCTCGGCGCCACGGCGCTGCACTGGCGGGTCTTCCGGCGCCGGATTCCCGGCCGGTTCGAGGCCGCACCAGGACACGTCCACCCGAGCCAGGCGCCGGACATCACGTGGAGCGAGCTGGAGGTCGTGCCGCGGCTCGCCCGCGAGGCCGGCCTGGCCTCGTGGCTGTATGTGTCCGTCTTCGACGAGGGCTGGCCGCTGGCACCCCCCGCCGTCCGCGCCGTGAGCCACCACAACGCCATGCACGGGCGCGACGTGGCCTGGCAGAGCGCGTTCAGCGCCGCGCATCCCGGGTGGATGGAGTGCGACCGGACGGGTACGCCACAGACGGGCGTCATGGCGCTCGCGTGGCCCGAGGTGCGGCGCCACTTCGTCGAGCGATTTGCCGGCTGGATACGCGAGTCGGCCTTCGACGGCCTGTTCCTCTGCCTGCGTTCGCAGTCCAAGCCGGCCGCGCACGGCGACGCGGTCGGCTTCACGGAGCCCGTGCGCCAGCGGTTCCTGGCGCGGCACGGCGTGGACATCCTGCGCGAGGACTTCGACCGGCAGGCCTGGCGGGACCTGCGCGGCGAGGATCTGACGGCACTGCTGCGCGAGCTGCGAGCGGCAATGAACGGACTGGGGCGTCAGCTCGCCGTCGGCGCCCCGCGCGGGGATGTGCTGGGTCCACCGCTCGGCAACATGACACTCGCCTGGCGCACGTGGGTCGCGCACGGGCTGATCGATGCGCTCATCGTCAACCAGAACTCGTCACGCTGCCCGTCGATGTGGCACGACCTCTGGCCGATGCACCGCGGGACCGGCTACGTCCAGAACTACCTGACAGGCGAAGGCCTGCCGCCGCTCGAGCAGCAACTGGCCGCGAACTACGCTCCGGCGCTGGCCGGGCACCCCACTCGCCTCTACGTGGCGCGCCAGTGGGACGGGCGCCACGAGGCGCAGGAGGCCGCCCTGACGGCGCTGCCGGGCGTCAGCGGCCTCGTCTTCAGCACGTTCCGCCACGACAACCCGGAGGCCGTGAGACGCAACGACTGGCGGTTCTGAGATGCGCTGCTCGAGCGCGAGTCCGGACCGGGGGTGTCCGTTGGCGGCGCCGCAGAGAGCACCGGCACGAGAGACGGCGCCGCGGAGCCGCGATGCCAGCCGGGAGCATTCGTCGGCTGCGCCGGTCCGCAAGCCGGAGAAACGGCGCTCCGGCTTAACGATCCGTGCAAGGCGTGGGGGCCCCCAGCCCCACGCGTGTCAGTGGCCTTCGCGCCATTTCTCGTGCATCCATGACGGCTTGCTCCCAACGGCGCTGCCGACGAACGCTCCCGGCCGGCACCACGGCCAGTCGGCTCCGCCTGTCACGCTCGAAGCTGCCGCGTCATCACGTAGTGCGGGCCGACGGTCGGCACGTCGAACTCCGCGCCCACCGTCTCGAAGCCCAGCGTCCGGTAGAACGGCAGCGCGCCGGTTCTCGCGTTGAACCAGAGGCGGCGCACCGCCTTCGAGTGGAGGTGCGCAAGGCACGCGTCGACGATCGCGCGGCCGACGCCCTGTCCCTGGGCCCCGGGCAGCACCGCCATCCCGCGCATCTGCCAGACACCCGTCTCGTCCGCCACCCCCGGCATCGGCGCCGGCGCGACCGACGTGATGCCGATGAGCTGCCCGCGGTGGAACGCACCGAGGTGCAACGCCTCCGGATCCGCGTCGCAGCCGAACACCAGCTCCTCGACGCGCTGCTGCGGGCGCAGCACCTGCTGGCGCAGCGGCCGCGTCTCGGCCGCGGTGATCGGGCGGATCTCCACGTCGAGCAGTTCGAAGTCCGCGAAGTCGAAGCCGGGCCCGACCGTGCAGCCGACCAGCGTGTAGGCGCCGAGCGGCCGGGCCGCCTGCCAGCACCCGGCCGGCACGGTGCACACGGGCGCGGAGGACGCGCCAGCGGGGCCCAGCGTCGTGAGCGAGCGGCTCACCAGATCGCCGGGCGCGATCGTCAGCTCCAGCGGGTCGCCCTCGTAGAAGTGCCACACCTCGTCGGAGGTCACGCGATGCAGCCGCGACGTCTGACCGGCCGTGAGCAGGAAGTAGATCGTCGTGAGCGCGCTGCGCACGCCGCGCCCGTCGGCCGGCTGCACGGGCGATGTCGACCGGAACACTTCGGCGTACCACCCGCCCTCCGGGTGCGGCTGGAGGCCCAGCTCGGCGATCAGTTCCTCGGCACGGGACAACGTCATCTTGGCGGGGTCGCTCGGTGCAACGCTTCAGGGTGCGGTGAGTGCGGTCCTGCGTACGTGGAAAGGGCCGGCGGTGAAGCCGGCCCTTGAGGGGGTGACCTACTCCTGGGTCAGCGGCCGCGGCGGGATCGGCGGCACGATAGGGTTGAACTCCTTGCGGCCGCGCGCGTCCGCGGCGGGCGCCGGCGGCTCCGGGGCCGGCGGCGCGGGCACGTCGAGCGGGAGCCCCGCGACGATCCGGCGAACCTGGTCCCCGTCCAGCGCCTCGCGCTGCAGCAGCGCGTCCGCCATGTCGAGGATGTGCTGCTTGTGCTCGGTGATCAGCGCCGTGGCCCGCTCGTAGTTGGCCGTGACGATGCGCTTGACCTCCTGGTCGATCCGCTGCGCCGTCTCCTCGCTGTAGTCCTGATGCTGGGCGATCTCGCGGCCGAGGAAGATCTGCTCTTCCTTCTTGCCGAAGGTCAGCGGCCCCATCGTGTTGCTCATGCCCCACTCGCAGACCATCTTCCGCGCCATGTCGGTGGCGCGCTCGAGGTCGTTGCTGGCGCCGGTCGTGATGCTGCCGAGCGTCAGCTCCTCCGCGATGCGGCCGCCGAGCAGGATCGCGATCTGGTCCATCAGGTACTCGCGCGTGTAGTTGTGCTTCTCGTCGGTCGGCAGCTGCATCGTCAGGCCGAGCGCCATCCCGCGCGGGATGATCGTGACCTTGTGGATCGGGTCGGCGTGCGGCAGCGTGACGGTCAGCAGGGCGTGGCCCGCCTCGTGGATCGCGGTGACCTTCTTCTCCTGCTCGCTGATGATCATGGAGCGCCGCTCCGCGCCCATCAGCACCTTGTCCTTGGCGAACTCGAAGTCGGCCATGCGCACCGACTTCTGGTTGAACCGCGCGGCGTTCAGCGCCGCCTCGTTCACCAGGTTCGCCAGGTCCGCGCCGGAGAAGCCGGCGGTGCCGCGCGCCACGACGGCCACGTCGACGTCGTCGCCGACGGGAATCTTCTTCGTGTGCACGGCGAGGATGCCCTCGCGGCCCTTCACGTCCGGCCGGTTCACGACGATGCGGCGGTCGAAGCGGCCGGGCCGCAGCAGCGCCGGGTCGAGCACGTCGGGCCGGTTGGTCGCCGCGACGAGGATCACGCCTTCGTTGGACTCGAAGCCGTCCATCTCCACGAGGAGCTGGTTCAGCGTCTGCTCGCGCTCGTCGTGGCCGCCGCCGAGGCCGGCGCCACGGTGGCGGCCGACGGCGTCGATCTCGTCGATGAACACGATGCAGGGCGCGTTCTTCTTGCCCTGCTCGAACAGGTCCCGGACGCGCGACGCGCCCACGCCGACGAACATCTCGACGAAGTCCGAGCCGCTGATCGAGAAGAACGGCACGTTCGCCTCGCCGGCGACGGCGCGCGCGAGCAGCGTCTTGCCCGTGCCCGGGGGGCCCATCAGCAGCACGCCCTTCGGGATGCGGCCGCCAAGCTTCTGGAACTTCTGGGGCTCGCGCAGGAACTCGATGATCTCCTGCAGCTCGTCCTTCGCCTCGTCCACGCCGGCCACGTCCTTGAACGTGACCTTCTTCTGGGCGCTGGACGACAGCTTCGCCTTGCTCTTGCCGAAGGAGAGCGCCTTGTTGCCGCCGCTCTGCATCTGGCGCATGAAGAACACCCAGAAGCCGACCATCAGCAGGATGGGCGCCCACGAATAGAGCAGCGGCGCCCACGGGCTCGAGGTGGGCTCACGTGCGGACAGCACCACACCGTGGTCGATCAGCTTGTTCGCCAGGCCCTCGTACTGCCCCGGCGCGTACGTGCGGAAGTTCTCCTCGCCCTTGGTGGCGTAGGTAATCTCGTTGCCGCTGATGGTGGCCTTGGACACCTGGCCCGAATCGACCTGCGACATGAAGACGCTGAAGTCGACGGACTTATGGGTCGTCTGGAATCGCGTGGAGAAGTTCCACACGACCGCCCCGGCCAGCACCAGGACCATCCAGAACACGAGGCTCCGAAGCGTCGAATTCACGCCTGTTGTTCTCCCTTGGGGGTGAAACGCAAGAGTATCACTTCGCCCTCGGCCGGCGGGACGCGAAAGTCCTCGCTGATCCCCAGCCCCGGCACCCACACCACGCTGTCGTTCGAGTCCGTCACCACCGGCACGGTGTCACGCTCCCGGCGGGGCACCTTGGCGTCCACGAACAGGTCCTGCAGCTTCTTCCGGCCCGCTTTCAGGCGGATCACATCTCCCGGCTGCCGCGACCGCACCGCGAACTGCCGATCGGCCGGGGTCGCCACCAGCGCGGCCAGCTCGCCGGGCCGCCCCGGGGATGAATCCCTCACCGCCTCAGCCGTCAGCACCGCCGCGGCTCCCGGCCACTCGACCGTGCCCGGCACGAGCAGCCGGACCGGGGACACGCCGGGGGCGTCTGACGGCCTATCCAGTAAGACCAGCTTCCGGCCAGAAAGTTCCCACCGCCCGGCGGGCGACTCGGCGGCACGGAGGCGTCCGAGGGCGACGGCATGCGCCTCGTGCACGTGTTCCGTGCGGATCTGTGCACGTCCGGCGCGCCCGCGCATCGCCAGCAGCAGCACGCGGTCGCGCAGGGGCGCCGGCAGCGCCACGAGGTCCTGCCGGTCGAGCGACGCCCCGCCGGGCATCGGCCGGGACAGCCGCTCGAACTCGCGGAGGGCCAGCCCGTCCAGCCACCGGCCGTCCTCCCCGGCCTGCCGCGCCGAGCGGGCCAGGCCGTCGAGCGCGGCGTCGCCGAGCGCCTCCGCGAGCGCCGGCACGACGAGGTGGCGGACACGGTTGCGCGGGTTGGAGAGGTCCTCGTTGGTTTCGTCCTCGACCCACGCTTCGCCCGCCTCACGCAGGTGCGCGCGCAGTTCCTCCCGCGAGACGTCGAGCAGCGGCCGGATCACCGCTCCGCGCTCGGGATAGACACCGCCCAGCCCGCTGAGCCCCGCCCCGCGCGCCAGCTTCATCAGCGCCGTCTCGACCTGGTCGTCCCGCGTGTGCCCCGTGGCGATGCGGTCCGCGCCACGCCGCGCCGCGGCGGCCTCGAGCGCCGCGTAGCGCTCCCGGCGGGCGGCGTCCTCGACGGACCAGCCCTCGCGCCGGGCCGCCGCCCGCACGTCGACCTCGGCGAGGTCGAACGGATAGCCGAACCGGTCGGCCAGCTCGCGGCAGAAGCGGGCGTCGCGGTCCGCCGTGTCGCGGAGCCGGTGGTGGACGTGCGCCACCGCGGCGATGGCGGCGCCGGCGGCCGGCAGCAGTTCGTGGAGCAGGGTCAGGAGCGCGGTGGAATCGGACCCGCCGGACAGGGCCACCAGCACACGCGTACCCGGCGGGCAGAGGTCGTGCCGCTCAATCGTCCGCCGGACGCGCGCGCGGAGCGACGACATGCAGATGCCCCTCGATGGTGCTCAGGATCTTCGGCTCGCCGTGAGCGAGCCTGACGCGCCCCCGAACAGAGCCGAGGGCGCCCAGGGCGAGTCGAATGGTGCCGGAGGGCGGACTCGAACCGCCGACCCTGCGCTTATGAGACGCATGCTCTAACCGACTGAGCTACCCCGGCAGGAACCCCAGATGTTATCAGAGGGCCGCCGACGGGCGCTTCCGCGGGGGACGCCGCTCAGTAGCGATAGAGGTACTGGACCTTCGCGAACACGGCCCGGTTCGTCCGTTGGTACTCGGGCGTCTCGAACAGCCGCGGATTGAGCTGCGGACCCTGACGGTACCGGTCGTCGTAGCCCACCAGCACGGCGGTCCCGGCGTTGACGCGGTAGGTGCCGAGGATGTTGAGGCCGTAGGTCTTGTTGAGCGTGTTGAACTCGGCGATGTTCCGGATGAGCAGCCGCGGCGTGAACTGGTAGGTCGAGAGCGCCCGCACGATCTTGACGTCGAAGTCCGTCCGGTTCACGCGGACGTCGGTGAAGCGCGTGGTCTGCAGCGTGACGAGCGACTGGAAGCGGGCCGTCGGCCGCAGCGTCACGGTGGCGTTGAAGACGACCGTGCGGCCGAGATAGGGCGTCGCGATGAAGCGGACCTCGTCGCCGAAGCTGGCGTCGGCGCGGAGCAGGATCTTCCGGCTCGTCAGCACGGTCCCCGAGAAGTTGAACCGTGTCTTCCAGAAGTCCACGTTGCGGTAGCGCTCGAGGTTGCGGTCGACCGACGTGTTGAAGGAGATGTTCCGCTGAAACTGCGTGTTCCAGCTCACCTGCCTGCGGTCGTCGGTCTTGACGCCGTTGTAGTCGTAGAAGAAGTCGTAGGCCGCACCCGGGCCCGAGTTGACGATGAATCGCTTCGGCCACCAGCGGTAGTTGATGCGCCCGACGGTCTGGTGCTGGTCGACGCGCCGGATGAACGCCAGGTCGCTGCCGAAGTCCGGGTGGATGTCGTTGTGGGCGCCGAAGTAGGTGAGATTCCGCCCCTCCTTCCGGAAGTCCGCGTTGAACACCGGCGCCTTGCGGCGGCGGCCGTCCAGGCCGAGCCGGTCGGAGTAGACCACCTGAAAGCCGGTCCGGATGCTCGGCCCGATGGCGAACGCGCCGTCGATCATGCCGAGGCGGCTGTGGCTCCCGCCGAACTCGCGATTCGTGACCATGAAGCCGATGTACGACTGGCGGTAGACGTCCACGCGCGCACGGGCGGCAAAGGCCTGCGCGGTCTGCCCGAAGAGCGGGTCCGTGGGGTTGTCCACCTTGCCCGGGGCCTCGTCGTTCGCGGCGACGATGCCGATAAGCGTCCGCCCCACCTTGCCGGAGAGCTTCAGTCCGTACTGCGGGTCGAGGATGGTCCGCGTGTTCAGCAGCGTGCCGACCGGCCCGGGCACCTGGAAGATCTCCTGCCCTTCGAGGAAGAA
>JBFXBH010000054.1:0-15812 GCA_050183355.1 Vicinamibacterales bacterium
GCTGGTCCGCCGGCGGGAGCTTGCCCGCGAGAATCGAGATGAAGACGATGTTGTCGACGCCCAGCACGATCTCGAGCGCCGTCAGCGTCAGGAGCGCGATCCACCCCTCGACGCTCGACATCCACTCCATGTCAGGCCAGCCTTCCTAGCGCGGTGCGGTGACCTGACTCTCGGGCATGTCGGCCAGCGCGCCCCAGGCGTCCGGGTCCTGCCAGGTCAGGGTCGACAGGTAGAGCGCGACGTCCGCGGCCGGGAACGAGGCGGCCAGCGCCTGCGCCGCGGCCCGGAGCTTCTCGTCACCGGGCGGCGCGACCTCCTCATCCTCGATGAGGCCGTCTTCGTGGGCGATGCCGAGGTGGTCGAGAAAGGCCGCCATCATCGGCCGCTGACAGGCGATGTGGTACGCGACCAGCAGCCGCGCGGCCACGAGCTCCGACACGGCCGGCAGGCCGACCAGATACTTCACCTTCCGCTCCAGCGGGAGCGTGAGCACGCTGCGCGGACGGAACTTCAGGCGGAGCGCGATGGTGGCGATGGCCTCGCCCTGCTCGTTCGCGCCGTTGGGGTCCTGCCAGAACGCCTCGGCCGCCTTCAGGCGGCGGTCGGCGGACATCTGCTTCCAGAGTGCGGACGGGAGTGACGGTTCAGACATGCGGAACGCCTACGTTAACACGGCCCATCGAACGTAACGGGCCACCGCGGGTCCGGGGGTTCCGCCGGCACGACGGTGAACGAGGCAGCCACGGCACCCCACAGGAAATGCGGTGCTCACGCTCCGTGGGCGCATCAGAAGTGCGCCCTGGCTCGCCCCTTCAGTCGCGCTCCGCGCCGCATTTCCTGTGGGGTGCCGCGGCTGCCGCGTCCCCTCGCTGATCAGTCTTCCGACGGCTTCGGGCGCATGTTGGCGGCCAGCACCCGCTTGCGCAGCCGGATGTGCTTCGGCGTGATCTCGACCAGCTCGTCGTCGTTGATGAACTCGATCGCCTGCTCGAGGCTCAGCAGCCGCGGCGGCACCAGCCGGATGGCCTCGTCCGCGGACGACGCGCGCATGTTCGTCTGCTTCTTTTCCTTCGTGACGTTGACGTCCATGTCACGGGCGCGCGCGTTCTCGCCGATGATCATGCCCTCGTACACGGGCGCGGCCGGCTCGATGAAGATCTCGCCGCGTTCCTGCAGGTTGTAGATCGCGTAGGCCGTCGCGACACCCGCACGGTCCGACACCAGCGCGCCGGTCGTACGCGCCGGGATCGCGCCGTGCCACGGCTCCCAGGCCGCGAACAGGTGGTTCATGATGCCGGTGCCCTTGGTGTCCGTCATGAACTGCGAGCGGAAGCCGATGAGCCCGCGGGTCGGGATGCGGAACTCCAGGCGCACCCGGCCGCTTCCGTGGTTCACCATCCGCGACATGACACCCTTGCGGGTGCCGGCCAGCGCGATCACGACGCCCTGGAACTCCTCCGCCACGTCGATGATCAGATCCTCGACGGGCTCCATCCGCTTGCCGTCGATCTCGCGGATCACGATCTCGGGCCGCGAGACCTGAATCTCGTACCCCTCGCGCCGCATCATCTCGATCAGGATCGAGAGCTGCAGCTCGCCACGGCCGATCACCTTCATCTGCTCCGGCGTGTCCGTGTCCTCGACGCGCATCGACACGTTGCCGAGCAGTTCCTTCTGCAGCCGGTCGCGCAGGTTGCGGGACGTCACGTACTGCCCGTCCCGTCCGGCCATCGGCGACGTGTTGACGCCGAAGATCATCGAGACGGTCGGCTCGTCCACGGCGATCGGCGGAATCGGCACGCGCGTCTCCGGGTCGGAGATCGTCTCGCCGATGGTGATGTTCTCGATGCCGGCGAGGCAGACGACGTCGCCCGCCATCGCCTCGGTGACCTCGACGCGCTTGAGGCCGTCGAACGCGAAGAGCTTGGTGACCTTCGTCGAGAACGACGACCCGTCGAGCTTCAGCACGGCAATCGGGTCGTTCAACCGCACCGTGCCGTTGAAGATCCGGCCGATCGCGATCCGGCCGAGGTAGTCGCTGGCGTCCAGGTTCGCGACCAGCATCTGCAGCGGCGCTGTCGTGTCGCCGTGCGGCGGTGGCACGTAGTCCACGATGGCCTCGAACAGTGGCTGCAGGTCCGGCCCCTGCGTGTGCATGTCGGTGCTCGCCGTGCCCGCCCGGGCGTTGGCGAAGAGCACCGGGAACTCGATCTGCTGTTCGGTGGCGTCGAGGTCGATGAACAGGTCGTAGACCTCGTTCAGGACCTCCTGCGGCCGGGCGTCCGGCCGGTCGATCTTGTTCAGCACGACGATCGGCGCGAGGCCGCGCTCGAGGGCCTTGCGCAGCACGAAGCGCGTCTGCGGCAGCGGGCCTTCCGAGGCGTCCACCAGCAGCATCACGCCGTCCACCATCGAGAGCGTCCGCTCGACCTCCCCGCCGAAGTCGGCGTGGCCGGGCGTGTCCACGATGTTGATCAGCAGGTCCTTGTAGTGCACGGCCGTGTTCTTGGCCATGATCGTGATGCCGCGCTCACGCTCCAGGTCGTTGCTGTCCATCACGCGGTCCATCACTTCCTGGTTCGCGCGGAAGACGCCGCTCTGGCGGAGCAGCGCGTCGACGAGTGTGGTCTTGCCGTGGTCGACGTGCGCGATGATGGCGACGTTCCTGCGGAGGGGATTGGCGATAGGGCGCGAGGATTGCGGGGATGACATCTGTTCAGTATCTCACGGGCGTCCGTGATCCCCGCGGGCGGTTACACTTGTGTCGAGGAACGACGATGCCGCTCTACGAATACGCCTGCAAAACGTGCGATCACGAGTTCGAGGTGCTGGTGCGCGGCGCCGAACAGCCGGCCTGCCCGGCCTGCGCGGGCCACGACCTCCAGAAGCGCCTGTCGGTGTTCGCCGCCCAGTCGAAGGGGTCGGGGTCGGCCCCGCAGATGAGCGCGCCCGGCGCGTGCGGCCGGTGCGGCGACCCGCGGGGACCCGGCGCCTGCTCGATGAACTAGCACGGGTCAGGCTGCCCGTCGGTGACGCTGCGTGAGCAGGTTCTGTTGCGTCAGCGCTGCCACGGGCGGGTGGCGCCGAACGGGGTGCCCCGAGAGACGCGCAGCCCGATGAGGGCGAGCATCGAACGGGGCTGTTCGGCGACAGGACCCGCTCACGCAGCGTCAGGAGCGCTTCTGCTTCGCGCCCGGCTCCACAACGCCGACCTTGATCGAGCGGGCGGTGAGCGGCTTCTTGCCCGTGCCGACGTCCACGACCACCCGCGCGCCCGGCACGACATCCGACAGGTCGGCGGCCGTCTTTCCCCGCGATACCGCGGTCTTGTCGGTGATGAGGATCGTCTCCGTCTTCCCGTCCTTCGTCTTCACTTCAATCTGCTCGGCACCGGCCTTCCAGACCACACCCATGACCGTGTGCGTATGACCGTCGTGGGCCAGCCCGGTGCCGACCATGGCCGCTCCAAGCGCGGTGACGGCGATCGCGACGCGCATCAACGTCTTCATCAGTTGCCTCCTGCCAGAAACCGCTCTTCCTCGATCTCGCGGCGCACGTCGGCCGGCGGACGCGGCTGCCGCGCGCGCACGTCCTCGACGTCAGCGGCAGTCCACCGCGGCATCTCGCGGATGAGATGGACCAGCGCCCAGCTGGCCGCTTCCCCGTCCGGCGTGCCGGTCGTGAAGGCCGGCATCCCCGTGAAGCGTACACCCCGCTCGATGGCCTGAAACAGCACGCCGTCGCGCTGGCGCTGCGTGGCGCCGGCCCGCAGGTCCGGCGGGCGCGGCGAGAACCCGCGGCCCATCGCGGTGTCGCCGCTGCCGTCGGCGGCATGGCACACCGCGCAGTGGTCCGCGTAATGGGCGCGGGCGTCGCGCAGCACCTCGGCCGTCGCGGGGACCGGATTGGCGCGTGCGGCGACATCTCCGGGGACGGAGAACGTGCGGAGCCACGCCATCAACTGGCGTTCGAGGAAGCCGGGCGCGATGGTCGCGTCGAGCCGGGTCAGGCGCACCACGCCGGCAGCGGCCACCAGCGTCAGGATGACGCCGATGACGACGCCGGCGGTGAAGCGAATCACCGCATCACCCCGGGCCGGATGTTCACGAACACCCCTCCACCATAGGTCACGCGGCCCCCGTAGCGCGAGGCCAGCAGCGCGTTGGTCACGGCGGCGGAGACCGTGAAGCCGACGCCCGGCTGCCAGCCCTTCCAGAGGCCGAGATGCCGCACGTAGCCGCCCTGCAGTTTGCCCAGCCCCTGCGCCGCGGTCAGGCCATGAATGCTGAGGTCGTGCGGCGTCTTGGTCCCCAGCTCCGCCCGGCCGTACCAGGTGTCGTGCGCATCGCGGGCGAAGGCCGTCTCGGCGAGCACGAACTGCGTGGGCGCGCTGCCGGCCTCGCGCGCGTAGCCCCACGCCACCGTCGACGCCCAGAGGCCGTCCTGCCGCGTGAGCCGCCGGTTGTAGCTGACCGAGGCCGTGACGAGGTTGCGGTCGACCGTCGAAAGATCCTCGTGCGGAGGCTCGGCCTCGTGCAGGTGGCCGGCCGACACCTGCAGCGCCCATGCCGGCGACGGCGTCCACCAGAGGCGTCCGGAGTACGAGTCCATCCGGGCCAGGTCGAGGTCGGTCCGGTTCTCGTCCGGCTCGCGTCCGTTGAACACGGAGGCCTCGGCCTTCCAGCGCCCGGTGAACACGCCCGCCGTGGCCACGCCGTAGGTGATGTGGGTCGCGTCCAGCCAGTGATGGGCGATGGGCGACATCGGATTGACCAGCGACGACGCCCGATGCGGAAACGCCGCAGGGCCCAGCGCCGGCTCACCGGCCGGACCGCCGTAGACCTGGGCGTAGACGCCCTCGCGCACCGGCCACGTGAACGAAGCGGCGAGCTCCATCACCGCGTCGTGCGGATGCTGCTTCTCGTGAATCGGCTTGCCCTCGCACAGCTCGCCGGTGGCGAGCATGTTCGGGTAGCCGCACCCCGGAATCGTGACCGGCTCCGCGCTGGCCATGCCGCTCAGCAGCAGCCAGCCACGCCCGATGCGGCGCTGGCCCATCAGCATGCCCCAGTTAATGCTGCCGCCCTGCGTGCCGCCGAAGAAGCCGCCCTCACGCAGCACCTGGCCGAACGCCTGGCCCATCAGCATCACGGTCCAGTCGCCGGGCGTGGCCATCACGCCGCGCATCAGCGAGTTCTCGGGAATCCAGCTCGTGCCGGACCCGATGCGGCTCATCGGCAGGTCGCCAGGGCCGAGCATCACGTGCGCGGCGTCGTCCTGGCCCGCGGCGTGGCCGGCGTGGGGGTCGGTGGGCTGCGCCGGCGCCTGGTGGCCGGCGTGGGGATCGGGCTCCTGCGCACGCAGGCGGGACGGCGCGCAGACGAGCGCCGCGGCGCACAGCATGGACCACCAGACGCGGAGCACGAGACGGTTGCGGGATGACATCGGTGTTGAGTGAGACGGCAGCGGCAACGCGGCCGTTCAGCTCCGGCGTCTACAGCCCGGCGATGCTGACGAAGCGCGGCTCGATGTCGACCGGCACGTCCTTCAGCCGATCGAGCACGCGCTGCACCTCCGGCCGGACGACGCCGAGCGTCCCGATCAGCTGCGTCGCCGCCGCGTAGTCCCCCGTCGCCTGCATCGTCATGATGTCGCGCGTGAGATCCGTGACGTTCTGCTTGATGCGGGAGGCATCCACCGAAAACGTGCCGTCCGCCGCGACCTTCACGCCCCCGTGATCCAGGAAGTAGTTGAGCTGAATCGCGACGCCCCGCCCGTGCGCCTCGTTGACGCCGAAGCGGATCGAGCGGAAGCAGGACGCCAGGAACGTCGTGTAGATCTGCGACTCGAGCACCTTCGGCAGCGTGCCCTTGTCGACCAGGTACTGCAGCGCCCACAGGCCCGCGATGTCGGCCTTGGCCTCCTCCGTCGCGCTGTAGGTGTCCTTGAACTCGAGCCGCACCGTCGACGCCCTCCCGCCCACGGTGATGTTGTGCGGACCGAGGCCGTGCATCAGCTCGTGCATCAGGATGTGGGTGAAGAACGCGTCGAAGGAGACCTGCGCCTGATCCGCGGCCGGGAGCGCCACCTTCGAGATCGGCACGAGCACCATCTGGAACTTCGCCTGCTGGTTGTTCTTCAGCATCACGCGCTTCGACCCCTTCTCCCGCACGACGCGCTCGTCGTTGGGCAGGTTGAAGGCGGCCGTCTGCACGCCGCGGTTGGCGTCGCCGGACGAGAACACGGTGTTCAGCACGCGGATCGGCGCCAGCGTGCCCAGCGTCTTGTTCCGGAAGGCCGGCTCGATCGGCAGGTGATCCTCGAGCTCCTGCAGCTCCGCGCCGAGGTGCGCCAGCTTGGCGGTCTCGGCATCATCACGAATGCCGATGAAGGCCTCGAACGCGGCCTTGTAGCCGAACCACTCGTCCTCGTACGTCTCGTACGGGCCGATCGTCGGCTCGATGGACGCATCCAGCTCCATCCACGCCACGTCGCTCGCGTAGTAGTCGTTGGTGAGAAAGGCGGCCGCGCGCGTCTCGAGGAAGGCCTCGAGCGTCGGCTGGCTCGTCAGCGCCGCCGCCTCGCGCAGCAGCGCCGCCGCCTGCGCCAGCTCGCCCTGATACTCCTGGCTGTAGGGCACCGACAGGAACCTGCCGTCCGGGCCGCGCCGGATCGTCGTGAAGTAACTCGTCGCCGCGTCCTGCTGCGCCTTCGGCAGGCCCGTGATCCACGCCTCGACCTCCGCCTTCGTCGCACCGGCGGGATAGAAGTTGGCCGACGCGGAGCGCGTGCCGGCGCCGGGCACGAACGGCTCGAAGTGATCGAGGCGCGACCACGGGCCCTTGTTGATCAGGAAGTAGTGCAGGCGCGCGCGGCCCTCGGGCGTCTGGTCCTGGAGAAGCGTCAGCAGCATCGACTCATTGCCCGCCCATGCCTGACGCAGGAACAGCGCGTCCATGATCCGCGCGGCCGCGACGATCTTCCCGAGCGCCTTCCGTTCGGGCTCCGGCAGCGCGCCGACGTCTGCCGCCAGGTCGACCGGCGCGAACCGGGCCGCGAGGCCTTCGAGACGCGTGGCCTCCGCCGAGGCGGCAGGAGTGGACGGGGACGACGGCTCCGGCGCCGGAGCCGAGCAGGACAGCGTGAACATGGCGAGCACCGTGAGAGGAAGGGTGAAGCGCATGGCGACCCCTGGAAGGACCCGGACGCCTAGTGGACGCCGGAGCTCTGCTGGAACGACGACGGCGCGGCGCCGATGCGGCTGAGCGCCGTCTCCCACATTTCCTCGGACGGCACGCCGAAGATCAGTTGCGGGTCGACCGGCATCGTCAGCCAGCCGGACTCGGCGATCTCGCGCTCGAGCTGGCCCGCGCCCCATCCGGCATAGCCGGCGATGACGCGCACCTTGCTGGTCGGCGGGGACTGCAGCAACTGCAGCGTCAGCGACTGGGAGGCCGACAGCAGCACCCCCGGGCAGATCTCGCGCTGGTCCTCTTCCGGGCCCTGCGGCTCCGACATCAGCACCCACGTGCGCTGCTGGTCCACCGGGCCGCCAATCCACAGGTGCACGCCCGGATCCACATGCACGGGCGTCTCCGGCTTCACCAGCGTCCACGCCGGGTCCGTCATCTGCCGGTTGACGACCAGACCGAAGGCGCCGTCGGACGTGTAATCGCAGAGCAGCACGACCGTC
The DNA here is from genome assembly GCA_050183355.1 of Vicinamibacterales bacterium. Taxonomy (GTDB): domain Bacteria; phylum Acidobacteriota; class Vicinamibacteria; order Vicinamibacterales; family UBA2999; genus CANKJK01. The sequence continues at coordinate 7,694 of JBFXBH010000054.1, forward strand.
TTCGCGAAGTTCGGGTCGTTCATCTGCGGCATCGAGACGAGCATCAGCGGCGCCGCCGACGGGATACCCGGGGTCTCCGAAGTCATGCCCTGATTCTAATGTGCCGCCGCACCAGCGCGTCGGCCGCCGACGGCCGCTCAGGGGCGGGGGCGTCCAGCGCGGCGCGGTCGGCCGGGTCGCCGGAGGCCTGCAGCGCCAGCGCCAGGTTGCGCCGGAGCATCGGCAGCTTCGCGCGCGTCATCGCGCTGCCCTTCGTCAGACGGCGCAGGCCGGCGTCCGGGGTCTCCCAGAGCTGCCGCGCGGTCACCCCGTCGAGACCGGGCCGCGGCTGCCACGCCGGGTCCTCGCTGACGGCGGGATGCTGGTTGAACGGGCAGACGTCCTGGCACACGTCACAGCCGTACACGCGGTTCCCGAGGCCGGCCCGCAGCGGCTCCGGAATGTCGCCGCGTTCTTCAATCGTGAGATACGAGACGCAGCGGGTGGAGTCGACCACCCGCGGCTCGACGATCGCCTGCGTCGGGCACGCGTCGATGCAGAGCGTGCAGCGGCCGCACTGGTCGAAGCCGCGCTCGTCCGCGTCGAGCTCCAGCGTCGTCACGATGACCGACAGGAACAGCCACGACCCGAGCCGCGGGTTGATCAGGCACGCGTTCTTGCCGATCCAGCCGAGGCCGGCGTACTCCGCGAACACGCGTTCCTGCACCGGCCCCGTGTCCGCATACCACCGCGCCTCGAACGGGTCGGCCGTCTGCTCGCGCATCCAGCCGACGAGCCGTTCCATACGGGCAGGCAGCACGTCGTGGTAGTCGTCGCCCCAGGCATAGCGGGAGATGACGGCCGCGCCGGGGTCGGCGACCTCGGTCGAATAGGGGCGGTCCGTGTTGTAGACGGTGCCGAGCACGATGACGCTCCGCGCACCGGGCACGACGAGCTGCAGGTTCTTGCGCTTCTCCGCCGTCCGCGCCAGCCACGCCATGTTGCCGGCGTAGCCACGCGCGAGCCACTCGTCGAGAAACGCCAGTTCGGGGACGTGCGTGGCCGGCGCCACGCCGCAGAGGTCGAAGCCGAGCGACGCAGCGTGGGCCTTGAGCGCGGCGGAGGTCACCGACGCATGCTACCGCCAGCCGCCGCCGAGCGCCCGATAGAGGCGCACCCGCGCCTGCATCTGCTGATTCCTCGTCTCGATCAGTTCCATCTGCGCTTCGAGGGCATCGCGCCTGGTGAGCAGCACCTCTCCGTAGTCCGCCCGCGCCGCGTTGAAGAGCACGTTCGAGATCTCGATCGACTGCGTCAGCGTGTCGACCTGCCGGGCCTGCAGGTCGTAGCCCTTCTCCAGGTTGGCGATCATCGCGAGCTGGTTGACCACCTCCGTGAACGCCTGGAGCAGCGTCCGCTCGTAGTTGTATACGGCCGCCAGCTGCCTGGCCGTGGCCATCGTGTACTGCGCCTCGAGGCCCCGCCGGTTGATGAGCGGAGCCACCAGGTTTCCGGCCAGGTTGAAGACCATCGAGCCCGGCGTGGCGAGCAGGTGCTTCGCATTGAAGGACTCATATCCCGCGCCGGCCTCGATGCTCAGAGCCGGAAAGAACGCGGTGCGCGCGACGGTGACATCCAGCTTCGCGGCCGCCAGGTCGAGCGCGGCCTGCCTGACGTCCGGACGATTGTCGAGGAGCTGGGCGGGAATGCCGGCCGCCGCGGCGCGCAACGGTGCCCTGAACGCCTCCCCGCTCGGCCTGACGGCCTGCGGGTAGCGGCCGAGCAGCACGTTGATCCGGTTCTCGGCCTCCACCCGCTTCTGCAGGAGCGCGAACTGCCGGCTCTGGTTCTTCTGCACCTCGGCCACGAATCGCTGCACGGCCAGCTCGGTCGCCCGGGCCGCCTCCTTCTGGAGCCGCACGACCTCCAGCGCACTCTGCTGGATTTCGATATTGCGCCGCAGGACGTCGAGCTGGCCGTCGATCGCCAGCATCTCGTAGTAGGAGCTGGCGATCTCGGCCACCACCTCCGTGACCACGAAGTTCCGACCCTCGACGGAGGCGAGATAGCGGAGGTTGGCCGCCTTCGCGGCCGTCCGCATGCGCTGCCAGACGTCCAGCTCCCACGCCGCGACGAAGCCACCCTGCAGCCGCGCCAGCGGATTGCCCACCTCGTGCGCCTCGTCACTCACGCCCTGGCTGGTGTGCTCACCCACCTTGTCCACGCCGACGCCCGCCACCACGCCGGCACGCGGCCGGTACTCGCCCTGCCGGGCCATCACTTCGGCCTGCGTGATGACGATCTCCTGCAGGCGCGCGTTGAGCTCCTGGTTGTTCGTGAGCGCGCTGTCGATCAGCGCGTCCAGACCCGGGTCGCTGAAGTACTGCTTCCAGGTCTGATGACCCGCGCCCGGCGCCGGAGCGGCCGCCGCCTGCTCCGCAGCCGACGCGTCGAAGCTGGCCGGCGTGGCCGGCTTCGGTTCCGGCAGCGGGGCCAGCGTGTACTTCGGCGCGCAGCCCACCAGCAGCGCGCCGGACAGCACGAGGATCAGGTTACGCATGGTGGGTCATCTCCTCGGTCACGGAGCGATCTTCCTCGTCGCCAATCAAGGACTTGCCCTCGGCGATCGTGCCGAAGACGTAGTACAGGCCCGGGACCACGACAACGCCGAAGACGGTGCCGAACAGCATGCCCCCCAGCGCCGACGCCCCGATCGTGCGATTGCCGATGGCACCCGGCCCCGTCGCTATGACAAGCGGAATCAGGCCGGCGATGAACGCGAACGAGGTCATCAGAATGGGACGGAAGCGCACCCGCGCGCCCTCGATGGCGGCCTCGAGCACCGTCGCACCGTCGTGGTGCCTCTGGACGGCGAACTCCACCATCAGCACGGCGTTCTTGCCGAGCAGACCGACCAGCATGACCAGGCCGACCTGCGCGTAGATGTCATTGGCCAGGCCCATCCACTTCAGCAGCAGGAACGACCCGAACACGCCCGCCGGCAGCGAGAGCACCACGGCGAACGGCAGCAGGAAGCTCTCGTACTGCGCCGCCAGCACCAGGTAGACGAAGGCCAGCACGATCAGGAAGATGTAGAGCGCTTCGTTCCCGCGCTGCGCCTCGTCGTAGGACAGCCCTTCCCAGGCGATCTCGTAGCCACGCGGGAGCACCTGCTCCGCCACCTCCCGCACGGCCTGAATGGCCTCGCCGTTGGTATACGTGCCCGACGGACCGCCACGGATCGCCGACGAGTTGTAGAGGTTGTAGCGCGTGATCTCGTTGGGGCCCTGGCGCTCCTTCATCGTCATGAACGCCGAGTAGGGCACCATCTCGTCCCGGTCGTTCTTCACGTAGAAGTTCATGACATCCGACGGCAGTCGCCTGAACTCGGCAGCGGCCTGCACGTAGACCTTCAGGAAGCGGCCGAACCGGACGAAGCCCTGCTCGTAGGTACTGCCGATCAGAATGTCCAGGTTCTCCATCGCCTTGCCGATGGAGACTCCCTTCTGCATCGCCTTGGCGTTGTCGACCACCAGTTCGTACTGCGGGTAGTTCGCCGCGAAGAACGTAAAGAGGCCCGTCAGCTCCTTCCGCTTCCGCAGACCATCCATGAACTCCTGGTTGATCCTGTCGAAGGCCTGGTAGTCGTTGTTGTTGGTCTTGTCGAGCAGCCGCAGCGAGAATCCACCGGCCGCGCCGTAGCCGGGGATGGCCGGCGGCTCGAAGTACTCGACGATGGCGCCGATGTCCTTCGACTTCGCCTCCAGTTCCTCGATGATCTGCGTCACGGAGTGCGTGCGCTGCGACCACGGCTTGAGGTTGATGATGCAGGTGCCCGTGTTGGAGCCGCGCCCCTCTGTCAGCACCTCGTAGCCGGCCAGGCTCGAGACCGACTGAATGCCCTCCACCTCTTCGGCCACCTTCTGCAGCGATCGCGACACGTCGTTCGTGCGTTCGAGCGTCGTGCCGGGAGGGGTCTGGATGATCGCGTAGATCATGCCCTGGTCCTCGTTCGGCACGAACCCGGCCGGCAGCGTCTTGTTCACCGTGAAGATGCCGAACCCGAAGGCGGCCAGCATCGCGAACGTGACCAGCCGCCGATTGGCGATCAGGCGCAGCACGCTCACGTAGCCGCCCGTTGCCTTGCCGAACGCGCGATCGAAGCCGTCGAGCAGGAACGCCATCGGCGTCTTCTTCTTCGCCCCGTGCACGTGCGGCTTGAGCAGCATCGCGCACAGCACCGGCGTGAGCGTCAGCGCCACCACGCCGGACAGGATGATCGAGGTGGCCATCGTGATGGAGAACTGCCGGTAGAACACGCCCACCGGACCCGTCATGAAGGCCACCGGCACGAACACCGACGTCATCAGCGCCGTGATGGCAATGACGGCCCCCGCGATTTCGTCGAGCACCTGCTGGGTGGCCCGGTACGGGCCGAGGCCCGTCTCGGCCATCTTGGCGTGGACGGCCTCCACGACCACGATGGCGTTGTCCACGACGATGCCGATCGCCAGCACCAGCGCGAAGAGCGTGATGAGGTTGATCGTCAGGCCGAAGATCTGCATGAAGATGAAGGCGCCGACCATGGAGACGGGGACGGCCAGCGTCGGGATCAGGGTGGACCGCCAGTCGCCGAGGAAGATGAAGACGACGAGCGCCACGAGCACGAAGGCTTCACCGAGCGTGTGGATGACCTGCTCGATGGAGGCGTCCAGGAACGACGACACGTCGTAGCTGATCTCGTACCGCATGTCCGCTGGGAGCGTCGTCTGCTTCAGCTCCTCCAGCTTCGCCTTCACCTCCTTGATGACGTCGCTGGCGTTGCTGCCGTAGTTCTGCTTCAACATGATGGCCGCCGAGGGATGCCCGTCGATGTTGGAGTAGATGTCGAAGAACTCGCTGCCGAGCTCGACGGTGGCGATGTCCTTCAGCTTCAGGAGCTCGCCATCCGGATTGGCCTTGACGATGATGTCGCCATACTTCTCCGGCTGGCTGAAGCGGCCTTCGTACGTGAGCACGTACTCGATCGCCTGGGACTTCTTCCCGGTGGCCTGTCCCGTGCGGCCGGGCCGGCCGATCAGGCTCTGCTCCTCGATCGCCTTCATCACCTCGTCGGTCGCGACGTTGTAGGCGCGCATGCGGTCCGGATTCAGCCAGATGCGCATCGCGTAGAGGCGGTTCCCGAGGATGGTCGCCTGGCCGACGCCCTTGATGCGCTGCAGTTCGGGGATGATGTTGACGTTCGCGAAGTTGTAGAGAAACTTCTCCTCCACTTTCTCGTCGCTGCTGAACAGGTTGACGTACATCAGCATGCTGGGCTGCACAAAGGCCACGGTCACGCCTTCGAGCTGGACGAGGGGCGGCAGCTTGTTCAACGCCTGGTCCACGCGGGTCTTGACGTTGACGACGGCCTGGTTCGGATCGACGTCGGGATCGAAGACGATCTGAATGGTCGCCTCGCCGGCGCTCGTCGCGTCCGAGACGATGTAGCGCATGCCCGGCACGCCGTTGATCGAGCGCTCGAGCGGGATCAGCGCCGAGTCAACGAGCACCTCCGCGCTCGCGCCCGGGAACGCAATGCTGACGATGACCCGCGGTGGCGCGATCTCGGGGAACTGGGACAACGGGCGTGTACGCATGGCGAGCACGCCCAGGAACACGATCAGGACCGACATCGCGATCGCGAGGACCGGCCGGTGCAGGAATCGGGCGAACATGATGTCGCCTACTCCGCGGGGACGTCGAGGCTCGCCAGCACCTTGTCAGGCGGCTGGACGTCGACGAGGATCTCGTGACCTTCGCGCACCTTGCGAAGACCGTCGAGGAGGACACGATCCGTGTCAGTCAGCCCGTCGGCGACGACGTAGAGATGCGGAAGCTCATGCGCCACCGTGATCTGGCGCTGACGGACGACGTTGTGGTCGTCGACGACGTAGACGTACCGCTTGTCCATCGTCTCGAACGTCGCCTTCTGCGGAATCACGAGCGCGTGCTTGAGCGGCGTCGTGATGACCACCTTGCCCGTCTCTCCGTGTCGCAGGATGCCCTTCGGATTCGGGAACGCCGCGCGGAACGCGATGTTGCCGGTCTCGTTGTTGAAATCGGCCTCGATCGTCTCGACCGTGCCCGGACGGTCGTAGGTCCGGCCATTGGCCAGCACCAGCGTCACGGGGATCCCGCGGCCTTCGTTACGGGCCTTGAACTCGAGGTACTCCGGCTCGCTCACGTTGAAGTACACCCAGGCCGTGTTGTTGTCCGAGAGCGTGGTCAGCAGCTCGCCTTCGTCGAGAAGACTGCCGAGCCGAACCTGGAAGCGGCCCATGATGCCCGTGAAGGGCGCCCTGATCTCCGTCAGGTCGCGGTGCACTTTCGCCAGCGCGACCTCCGCCTGTGCCTTGTCCATCTTTGCCTTGGCGAGCGCGAGTTCGTTCGGCGACACAACCTTTCCATCCGCGAGGACCTTCGTGTTCTGGTACTCGATCTGCGCGAACTGGACTTCGGCCTCGGCCTTCTGGAGCTCGGCCTGGTAGAGGCGCGGCATGATCTGGAACATCTTCTCGCCGGCCTTCACGGTCTGGCCTTCGTCGACGAAGATCTCCTCCAGATAGCCGCGCTCCTGCGCCCGCACCTCGATGTGCTGGATCGCCCGGATCTGCGCCACGTACTCGCGGGTGATCGCCGTGTCCTGCCGGACCGGGCTCGTGACCGGGTACGTCGCCTTCTCTTCCCGCTTCTCTTCTTCCTTGTGGTCACAACCGGCCGCCGCCATGAGGGCGAGACAGCCCAGGAACATCGACAGTCGCCTGATTACACGCCGGGTACGCATTCGGATCGATCCATTCAGGTTGAGTGTTGGTGGCATCCGGGTGTCGGCAGATACACCGCGACGTCGTGCGCAGACCTGAGCGCACACGCGTCGCGCCGCACGCCTGAGTGCCACTCAGCGTGCGAGCCAGCCCGGAATGTGGAGGAGCTAGAGGAGAGCGGTCGGCCCGCGGGGCCGATCGGAGGCGAGGAGGATCTGCGCGAGCGCGGCGTGCAGGCCGCCGGGCCACACCGTGGCGGCGAGCGAGCACGCCCGCGCGAACACGGCCGAGCGGACCGGAATGACCGGGACGGCGATGCCGCGGTCCTGATCGTCGAACCCGACCGTCTCCGGCTCGGCCGATGGCAGGGCGTGGGTCCGGGAGTCCTCTTCGTCCTCCCCGGCGCCCACCTCCATCGCCTCAGCCGGTGGCTCGGTAACCGGCACCGGCTCGGCGCCGGCCGGCGACCCCGCGCAGACGACGAACAGCAGGAACGCGAGCGCCTCGATGAGGGCTGCCGCTCGAAGGGACTGCCGAATGCGTGGACGCCGAGACGAGGGGGCGATCAGCTGGAGGAGCAACTACTTCATGCTACGCCGTGATCCGGCGTTTTCCAAACTGGTCTACTTCGTCTTCGGCTTGATGCCGAGCTTCTCCCGCTCCTGGTCCCGGATCCGCTTCAGGATCGGCAGATCCCGGTCCTCTTCGCGGCAGGCCTGCTCCAGGAACTCACCCTTCAGGCGCCGGATGGGAAAGCCGATGGTGAACGGCGCGGTGTAGGCCAGCGGATCGGTGATGGTGGCCTCGTACTGAATGGTGGCGGCGTCGACCGGCGTGAACCGCTCCCGCACGTGGGCGGCATACGTGAACACATCCCCGGCCTCGCTGCCCCACGCCCGGCCGTTGAGGTTCGTCGTCTCGACGACCAGCGTGTCGCCGTCCCAGTGCCCGATGGAGTCGCCCTGCCAGTAGCGCGTCGAGTCCGGCAGGTGCCGCGTCCGGTTCAGGCCGATCGCCCGCCACGCCATGCGCTCGTGCAGCGTCGCCACCGTGTCGCGGGTCTGGACGATGAAGAACGGCGCCGGCACGTACATCGCCCGCGGGACGCCGGCCGGGAAGCAGTGCGCCGTCGGGTCGTCGTAGCCCCGCAGCGACGAGTTGCGCGCCTGCTGCTCGGCGCGCGCCCAGGGCTGAATCGGCAGCTTCTTGTCCGGCGGGGCGATCACGATGCCGCGACCGGGCGGCATCAGGCCCTCCCTCGGGTGCGCCTGCAGGCCGAAGTTCGCGCCGCCGTGATCGGACTCCCACGCACCGTTGAGGTCCGGTTTCCCGTC
>JBFXBH010000055.1:0-10746 GCA_050183355.1 Vicinamibacterales bacterium
TCCGTGCCGGTCCTGGTGCGCGACCTCGGGCTCGTGCGGGAAGGGTCCGCGATCAAGCGCGGCGAGGGCTCGCACAACGCGAAGCCCGCCGTCATCCTGGGCATCCAGAAGCAGCCCAACGTCAACACGCTCGAACTGACGGCGCAGATCGAAGCCACGCTCGACGACCTCCAGCGGACGTTGCCCGCCGGCATGCTGATTCACCGCGACCTGTTCCGGCAGGCGGACTTCATCGAACAGGCGCTCGGGAATCTCGTGACCGCGCTCGTCGAGGGTGCGGGTCTGGTCGTCCTGGTTGTCCTGCTGTTCCTGATGAACGGCCGGGCAGCCGTGATCACGCTGCTGGCGCTGCCGCTGTCGCTCGTGGCGGCCGTCGTGGCGCTCGATCGCTTCGGCCTCACCATCAACAGCATGAGCCTCGGGGGGCTGGCGATCGCCATCGGCGAGCTCGTGGACGACGCCATCATCGACGTGGAGAACGTCGTGCGCCGCCTGCGACAGGACAGGGCGCGTCCGGAGCCGGAACGGCGCCCTGTGCTGGAGGTGGTCTATCGCGCCAGCACCGAGATTCGCAGCTCGATGGTCTTCGCCACCGTCATCGTCGTGCTGGTGTTTCTGCCGCTGTTCGTGCTGGGGAGCGTCGAAGGGCGCCTGCTCCGGCCGCTGGGCTTCGCGTACGTCGTGGCGCTCTCGGCGTCCCTGCTGGTGGCGCTGACGGTCACGCCGGTGCTGTGCGCCTGGTTGCTGCCAGCGTCGACGCTGATTCGATCGGGCACCGAGCCGGCGCTGACACGCTGGCTGAAGGCCGTCTACGAGCGATGGCTCCTGCGGGCACTTCACTACTGGCGCGCCGTCATCGTGACGGCCGTGCTGCTGCTGGCAGCGGCCGTGGCGGGCATCGTGTCGAGTGGGCGATCGTTTCTCCCGGAGTTCAACGAAGGTGCGCTCACCATCAGCGCCGTCACCATCCCGGGCACCAGCCTGGCGGACTCCAACGCCCTCGGGAACGCACTCGAGCGGCTGCTCCGGAGCGTGCCGGAGGTGACGTCGACGGCGCGGCGCACCGGCCGGGCCGAGCTCGACGAGCATGTGCAGGGCGTCGAGTCCGCCGAGATCGACGTGCGGCTCACGCCGTCCGAACGTCCCAGGGATGTGGTCCTCGACGAGATCCGCGAGAAGGTGTCGCTGCTGCCCGGGACCAACGTGACGGTGGGCCAGCCGATCTCCCACCGCATCGACCACATGCTGTCGGGCACCCGCGCGAACATCGCCGTGAAGATCTTCGGAGATGACCTGCCCACGCTGCGGGCGCTCGGCCAGCAGGTGCAGGCCCAGATGGCGGGCGTACCGGGCGTCGTGGACCTGTCCGCAGAGGCCCAGGCCGACATTCCCACGCTGCGTGTGAAGGTGGATGCCGCCGCGGCCTCCCGCTACGGCCTGGTGCCGGGCGCCGTGTCGGAGGCGCTGCAGACCGCTCGCGTCGGGAGGCAGGTCGGACAGATCCTCGAAGGCCAGGTCGCCGTGCCGCTGGTCGTCCGGTACGAGCGCGGCGAGGAGGCGATGCTGGGCGACGTGGGGGCGACGCGCATCCAGACGCCGGATGGCGGCCAGGTGCCGCTGTCGGCGGTGGCGTCACTGGCGCAGGACCGCGGCCCGAACTTCGTGATGCGCGAGAACGCCCAGCGGCGCATGGTCGTGCAGTGCAACGTGGCCGGCCGCGACCTGCGCAGCGTCGTGGATGACATCCGGGCACGGGTCAGCGCGTCGGTTGCGCTGCCGCAGGGGTATCGCGTCGAGTACGGCGGACAGTTCGAGAGCGAGGCGGACGCTTCGAGCCAGTTGCTGTGGCTCTCGCTCGGCGTGATCGTCGCGATCTTCTTCATCCTGATGGCGGCGTTCGGGTCAGCCCGGGACGGAGTGCTCATCATGGTGAACCTGCCGCTGGCGCTCATCGGCGGCGTCGCCGGGCTGTATCTCGCCGGTGGCGTGCTGTCGGTGGCCTCCATCGTCGGTTTCATCACACTGTTCGGCATCGCGACCAGAAACGGGATCATGCTCGTGTCGCACATCAAGCACCTGCAGACGACCGAGGGCGTGACGGACTTCCGGACGGCCGTCGTGCACGGCGCGACCGAACGCGTGGTGCCGATTCTGATGACGGCGCTGGCGGCGGGCCTGGCGCTCGTGCCCATTGCGCTCTCGGCCGGAGAGCCGGGCAGCGAGATTCAGGCGCCGATGGCGATGGTGATCCTGTTCGGGCTGCTCAGCTCCACCGCGCTGAACATGGTCGTTGTGCCGATCCTGTACGAGCGCTTCGGCCGTCCGTCGGCGGCCGCGGGCCCTGCCCCTCTCGTGACAGGGGATGTAGCACGGGAGACCGCATGATGCTGCGAGTCGGTTGTGCCGTCGCGCGGGCGCTTCGGGAGCACGGGCACCCGTGCGGGGCTGCGGCGCTTGTCGTAGTCTGCTGCACGCTGGCGCTGGTGGACGTCAGTGCGCACGGCGTGTCGTCACGGGATGCGCAGTACCTCCTTTCGCTGGACGGACCCGCGGTCATTCCGCTCATGTACCTCGGAGCGAAGCACATGGTGACCGGCTACGACCACCTGCTCTTTCTGGTCGGCGTCATCTTCTTCCTGTACCGCCTCAAGGACATCCTGCTGTACGTGAGCCTGTTCACGGTGGGCCACAGCCTGACGCTGCTGGGCGGCGCGCTCGGGGGCGTGCGCGCAAGCGCGCACCTCGTGGATGCCGTGATCGCCCTGTCGATCGTCTACAAGGCGTTCGAGAACATGGGCGGCTTCCGGGCCCTGGGTGTGCGGCCCAGCACCAGGGTGGCCGTATTCGTGTTCGGCCTGGTGCACGGCTTCGGCCTCGCCACCAAGCTGCAGGAGTACTCGCTGTCGCCGAACGGCCTGGTCACCAATATCGTCAGCTTCAACGGCGGCGTGGAGGTCGGGCAGTTCCTGGCGCTGACCGCGGTGCTGCTCGTGCTCGGATACTGGCGCACACGGCCCGGCTTCCTTCGCCACGCCTACCTCACCAACGCCGCCCTGATGACCGCCGGATTCGTCCTGGCGGGCTACCAGCTGGCCGGCTACTTCGCGGACATGCCATGACCAACAACCCGTCGCATGAGATCGCAGAAACCCCGTCGCTGTCCACGCTGGCGCGGACGACGGTGGCCGCACTGGCCGTCGCGGCCGTCGTGCTCGTCGTCGCCGTCCTTCCGGCGGAGTACGGGATCGACCCGCTCGGGATCGGACGCTGGCTGGGGCTGACGAACATTTCCGCGCCGCCTCCGGCCCCGGTGGACACCCCGCAGATCGAGGGTGCGACTCCCACGCCGGTTTCGAAGGGACCACTCGTCCAGTACCCGGGTCCCTTCAAGTTCGACGTCTATGAAGTGGTGCTGCAGCCCTACGAGTTCGTCGAGTACAAGTATCGACTCGAACAGGGTGCGACCATGGCGTACTCATGGACGGCCAGTGCGCCGGTCCGACACGACTTCCACGGGGAGCGCGAAGAACGGGGCGCCGACGGCAGGCCGGTGGCGGAGAGCTACGACACGGAGGATCGGAAGAAGGCCGACGGCAGTTTCACCGCGCCGTTCGCGGGGATCCACGGCTGGTTCTGGGACAACACCGGCGAGGAGCCGGTGCGCGTCCGCCTGGTCAGTTCGGGGTTCTACAGTGCGGCCATCGAGTTCCGGTCGGACCGCACGCAGACCACCCACACGCTGAGAACGCTCGAAACGTTGACACCCGTCGGGGGCGCCGCTGACGGCGCCGGCCGCCCGTAGGACCTTCAAAGGAGAGAGTATGCGCAGAGACTTCCTGATCCTGACGCTGACCGCGCTTCTGTTCGGGCTCGTGCCCGTGAGCGCCCACGATGACTACCGCATTCTCGGCACGGTGTCGAAGGTGACCGCCACGGCGCTCGACGTCAAACAGCGCGACGGGGCCACGGTGGCGATCGCGATGGATTCGGCCACGCGCGTCACGCGCGACCGGAAGAAGGTCGACCGGTCGGAGATCAAGGTGGGTGTCGATGTTGCCGTTGACGCCACAGGCGACAGTCTCCAGGACCTGGTTGCGGTCGACGTGATGCTGGTGCCGGCGACCACGAAGCGCTGATCGTTCTGCGTGGCATCGACGCGCCAGTCCGTCTGGAGCGACGCGATGGCTGGCAGTAGCATGGATTGGCAGCGTGTGATGTCGCTGACTCGGTGACTTGGTGCAGGTGGAGGTAGCGATGAGACGAATCCTTACGGTGGCGGCGGGTGCGGTTGGCCTGGGTATCTGGCTGGTCGCTGGTCTGGGTCCTGCCGCGCAGCAGGCCCCGAACCCCAGACAGCAGCCCGGCGCGGGCGTGCATATCTTCGCGCCCGATCAGCACGACCTGTACGACGGGCACTTCGTGATGTCGGCCAACCGGATCTACATGGTCGGCGGCCTGAACGACCCCGAAGGCTGGGACCACCTCGACAACGAGGCGCGCACCGTGAAGCCGGTCACCGGCAGCGCGGAGATCGATGTCGACGAGATCAAGAACACCGGCACGTTCGAGGCAAAGCTCCGCATCCCCGAGGGCGACCTGGTGCTGGCGATGGACCGCTGGCACGAATTCAGCCCGTGCCAGCACGGCGGCATCGTCGCCTACATCCACGAGCACGGCACGGACTCCGGCTGCGGCGACAACAACTGGCCGAAGACCGTGGGCTTCCTGGCGGGCTGGGGCTACGGCCACGCCACGCTGAACGGCAAACCGCTTTATCGGGACTACGAGATGCACTTCATGGTGACGCAGGGGCTGCGTGACCGGAAGACGCTGCGCATCAACTACCCGCTGGCGGGCAAGAAGCTGCCGGGCGGCGAGACCAACCCGGCCACACAGCAGATCGACTTCTACATCCGGAGCCCGCAGCAGAACCCGAAGAACCGCCCCACCCGGCAGGTGTTCCTGCACTTCTTCGGCATGGAGATCACGTGGAAGTAGGGATCACGTGTCCGTTGTGTGGCGTCACCGCGCAGGAAGCGATGCCGACGGACCGGTGTATCTATTTCTACGAATGCACGGGATGCGGCGCCGTCCTCAAGCCGAAAGCCGGCGACTGCTGCGTGTTCTGCTCCTATAGCGACCGCCGGTGTCCCTCGGCCGTCAGTCCCTGCGCTTCTAACGCGTCGCAGGGGCTCTCAGACGACCCGTCTGGCTGACCTTCTGGGTCAGCGCCCGCCGGAGCATGATGCCCGTAGGAACCATCGACGTTTCGTCGCTCCCTGGAGCGGCGTCTGGGGGAAGCCGGCCGGTGTAAGACCGGCCATTCACCTGCGTTAAGCCAGGTAGAGAGAGGTCCCAGATGACAGATCCGGTGTGCGGCATGCAGGTGGACCCGGCAAAGGCGGCCGGGACGAGCGACTACCAGGGGCAGACGTACGTGTTCTGCTCCAAGAGCTGCAAGACAAAGTTCGACGCGAAGCCGGGCGCGTTTGTGCACCCGGTGCCGGCGGCTACCCCTGCCGGGCCCGCGGACACGCGCGAACACACCTGCCCGATGCACCCCGAGGTGCGGCAGGTGGGTCCCGGCGCCTGCCCGAAGTGCGGCATGGCCCTCGAACCGGTGTCGGCCGCGCCGGCGACGAAGACCGAGTGGACCTGCCCCATGCACCCCGAGGTGGTCCGTGACCAGCCCGGGGCGTGCCCGATCTGCGGGATGGCGCTCGAGCCGCGCGTGGTGACGCTCACCGAGCAGAACCCCGAGCTTGACGACATGACGCGGCGGTTCCGCTGGTCGCTCGGTCTCACCGTCCCGATCCTGGCGTTCATGCTCTCGGACGTCCTACCCGGTCAGCCGCTGCAGCACGCGCTCGGGCCCGTGTGGATGGTCTGGTTGCAGCTTGTCCTGGCAACACCAGTGGTGCTGTGGGGCGGGTGGCCGTTCTTCACCCGCGGCTGGGCGTCACTGGTGAACCGGCACCTCAACATGTTCACGCTCATCGCGCTGGGCGTGGGCGCGGCGTATGGCTTCAGCGTCGTGGCGGCGCTGGCGCCGGGGCTCTTTCCTGCGTCGTTCAGGACGCATGGCGACCAGGTCGGCGTCTACTTCGAGCCGGCCGCAGTCATCGTGGTCCTCGTGCTCCTCGGCCAGGTACTGGAACTGCGCGCCCGCAGTCAGACGAGCACGGCCATCAGGAAGCTGCTCGGGCTGACCCCCGCAACGGCACGTCGTGTGGATCCCTCCGGCTCCGAGCAGGAGATCCCGCTTGAGCACGTACACGTCGGCGACCGCCTGCGGGTGCGGCCGGGTGAGCGCGTGCCCGTGGATGGCGTCGTGGTAGAGGGGCGCAGCACCGTCGACGAGTCGATGGTCACGGGCGAGCCGATTCCCGTCGAGAAAGCATTGGCCGCCAAGGTGACGGGCGGCACGGTCAACGGCACCGGCACCTTCCTCATGGAGGCGAAGCGCGTGGGGAGCGATACGCTCCTGGCGCAGATTGTCCGCCTCGTCAGCGAGGCGCAGCGGTCGCGCGCGCCCATCCAGCGGCTGGCCGACACCGTGTCCGGCTGGTTCGTGCCGATCGTGATCCTCGCGGCGGTCCTGACGTTTGCCGCCTGGGCGTGGTTCGGTCCCGAACCGCGCCTCGCGCATGCGCTTGTGAACGCCGTGGCGGTGCTCATCATCGCCTGCCCCTGCGCGCTGGGCCTGGCCACACCGATGTCGATCATGGTGGGCACCGGGCGCGGTGCCGAGATGGGTGTCCTGCTGCGCAACGCCGAGGCGCTCGAAGTGATGGAGAAGGTCGACACGCTGGTCGTGGACAAGACGGGCACGCTGACCGAAGGCAAGCCGGCCCTCACCACGGTCGTGCCCGAGCCGAGCTTCGACGAGACGACGCTGCTCCGGTTCACCGCGAGTCTTGAGCGCGCCAGCGAGCACCCGCTGGCGGAGGCCATCGTGCGCGGCGCGGAGGACCGTGGCGTACCGACTGTGGGTGTCACGGACTTCCGGTCCATTACGGGCAAGGGCGTCGTCGGAATGGTTGATGGCCGCACGGTCGCCATCGGCAACGCGGCGCTGGTCGAGGATCTCGGTGCGACGAGTCACGACGCCATCGGTCGGGCCAACGACCTCCGTCGCAATGGCGAGACCGTGATGTTCGTTGTCGTGGACGGAACTCTGGCTGGCCTCGTCGGCGTGGCCGACCGCGTGAAGGCCACAACGGTCGAGGCCATCAGGGCGTTGCACGCGGAGGGCTTGCGCATCGTCATGCTGACGGGGGACAGCCGCGTCACGGCTGAGGCGGTTGCGCGTGCCGTAGGCATCGACACGGTTGAGGCCGAAGTACTGCCCGAGCAGAAGGCCGCCGTCGTGAAGCGGCTGCAGGCGGAGGGCCGGCGCGTGGCCATGGCCGGAGACGGCGTCAACGATGCGCCCGCCCTGGCCCAGGCCGACGTGGGCGTCGCCATGGGCACCGGCACGGACGTCGCGATGGAGAGTGCGGGCGTCACCCTGGTGCAGGGCGATCTGCGCGGCCTCGTGCGGGCCCGGCGGCTGAGCCGCGCCACCATGCGGAACATCCGGCAGAACCTGTTCTTCGCCTTCGTCTACAACGTGCTGGGCGTGCCGGTGGCCGCCGGCGTCCTCTACCCGGTGTTCGGTGTACTGCTGAGCCCGATCATTGCCAGCGCGGCCATGACCTTCAGTTCGGTATCAGTCATCGGCAACGCCCTGCGTCTGCGGCGGGAAAGCGTATGAAGGACCGCACGGAATCTGGACGCGGGCCGGCCGTGTCGTATACTCCGGCTGTGCGTCACCTGCAGCGGCGTGTCGCCGGCCTGTTCATGGCGGTCGCCCTCAGCGGCCCTCAGGTCATCACGGCCGCGTGTGAGGTCGTGTGCACGCCGAGCGAAGCGCACCGGGTCATGCACTCGGCGGTCGGTGTCAGCCATGGGAGTTCCCAACCGGGTGTGGTGACCGAGTCGTTCGATCGCGAGACGCTGGCGTCATCGCTTCCGGCGGGCGGGCATCATCACGGCCAGACCGAATCGATCCAGCGAACAGGGGCATCGCCGAGCCACCGCCGCGTCAGGGGCGACCGCGGTGCATGCTGTCCGGACGCGGAGTCCATGCCGGTCGTGATGGCGGCTGAGAGTCGCACGGATGGCCAGACACCCTTCGACCGCATGGCGCTGGTGGCGGTGGCAGTTCTCCGGCCGCTGCATCGGAGCGTGCCGACGCAACCGCATGCGCCGCCCCCTACGGTAGCATCGCCCGCACATCGGCCTCTCGTCCTCCGGATCTGATCTCGCCTCTCGTGGCGCGTCCGCGCCGCTGTCTCTTCCCATAGCTCACGTTCTTCGAAATGTCTGATCGCCGGCACTGCGTGCCTGGCGTTGGCGAAAGGAATTGCACGATGAAGGTAATCGTGCGCTCCATGCTCCTCCTGCTTGCCGTGGGGGCTGTAGTGGGCGCGGTCATGGCTTACACGATTGTTTCCAGAGGGCTGAGTACCAGGGTCGCGCCGAGTGCGGTGGAAAGCGCACTCGCCCGGACCATGCGCTACCTCGCTACCCCGGGCCAGGTTCGCGGGCGGAACAACCCGGTTGTCCTGACGGACGAGGCCCGGAGCAATGGGATGGAACACTTCGCTGACCACTGCGCTGGCTGTCACGCGAACGACGGCAGCGGCGACACTGGGATTGGCCGCGCGCTCTATCCACCCGCTCCTGATATGCGGGCCGCCGCCACGCAGCGACTCTCCGACGGTGAGTTGTTCTCGATCATCGAGAACGGCATTCGCCTGACCGGGATGCCCGCGTGGGGCACAGGAACCGCAGAGGGAGAGCGAGCCAGCTGGGCACTCGTCCACTTCATCCGGCAACTGACGACGCTCACGCCTGACGACATCGAACGGATGGAGGCCAGGAATCCACGCACTCCTGGCCAGTTCCAGGAAGAGGAGGCGGCGCGTCGTTTCCTGGCTGGTGAAGACGCGCCGCCGGCGCAGGGTCCGGCCGCGTTCCGCCAGGGAGGTCATCATGAGTGACCGGCTCGTGCGATCAGGCACGCCGAATGTCGCCAGGGAGAGCCAGCCACACAGACTGTCCCGCCGTAGATTCGTCACGGGCGTGGCCGTCAGTGGAGCCGCTGCCAGCCTGGGGTTCGTCCGCCCCTCCTGGGCGGAGACCACGCCGCAGACTCGGGTGCCTGAGCTGGCGGGCCGGGAGTTCGCCCTCAACATCGGCGCAGCGCCGGTCAACATCACAGGGAGGGCGCGCCGCGCCGTGCTGATCAACGGGTCCCTGCCAGGCCCGACGCTCCGGTGGCGCGAGGGCGACACGGTGACCCTGCGGGTGGCCAACGCGCTTGACGAAGACACATCCATCCACTGGCATGGCGTGCTGCTGCCGGCCAACATGGACGGCGTTCCCGGTCTCAGCTTTCACGGCATCCGTCCCGGTGAGGCGTATACGTACCGGTTCACGGTGCGCCAGAGCGGAACCTACTGGTACCACAGTCACTCGGGGCATCAGGAGCCACTCGGGGTGTATGGCCCCATCGTGATCGACCCCGCCAGGCCGGAGCCGTTCGACTACGACCGCGAGCACGTCATCGTGCTCTCCGACTGGAGCGACGAAGACCCCGGCCGGATGCTGTCGAAGCTCAAGAAGCAGGCGGACTACTACAACTTCCGACAGCGCACGGTAGGCACGTTCCTGCACGATGTGCGGAGGAATGGTCTTCGCGCCACGCTCGCCGAGCGGCGCATGTGGGCGCAGATGCGCATGAGTGCCGGCGACCTCGCCGACATCACAGGTTCCACCTACACGTATCTCATGAACGGCCAGCCTCCAGCCCGGAACTGGACCGGACTGTTCAGGGCGGGCGAGACGATCCGGCTCCGCTTCATTAACGCCTCCGCGATGTCGTACTTCGACGTCCGGATTCCCGGCCTGAAGATGACCGTCGTGGCGGCCGACGGACTCCCCGTTCGACCAGTCGCGGTCGATGAATTCCGGATCGCGGTTGCGGAGACGTTCGACGTGCTGGTGGAGCCCACCGGGCAGGAGGCCTTCACGGTGTTCGCCCAGGCGATGGACCGCACGGGCTATGCGGCTGGCACACTGGCGATGCGGGCTGGTCTCCGGGCTGATGTGCCGGGCCTGGATCTAAGGCCTGTGCTGACCATGGCCGACATGGGACACGGCGGGATGGACCACGACATGGGTGCGATGCCCAGCGAGGTGAGCACGCGTGAGAAGGCTCCAGCATCCGAAGACCCGCATGCTGGACACGGCGCCGCCCCCCCAGTGACGGACGATCCCCATGCCGGGCATGCCATGCCGGCCCCGACGGTGAAGGCTGCGCCCGATCCGCATGCAGGGCATGACATGTCCGCGATGGATCCGGTGATGCAGTCCCATCCCGCCAGCGAGCGGGGTAATCCCCTGGTGGACATGCAGACGATGACGCCGACGGCCAAACTGGACGACCCCGGCATCGGGCTACGGGACAACGGGCGGCGCGTGCTGACCTACGCCGATCTGTCAAGCGTGTTCCCGGATCCGGACGGACGCGAGCCTGGCCGGACCATCGAGCTGCACCTGACCGGTCACATGGCGCGGTTCGTGTGGTCGTTCGACGGCGTCAAGGCGTCGAAAGCCGAGCCGATCCGGCTGACATACGGGGAACGAGTCCGGATTGTCCTTGTCAACGACACGATGATGACCCACCCAATCCACCTC
>JBFXBH010000055.1:10846-15781 GCA_050183355.1 Vicinamibacterales bacterium
GGCATCCGCCAGGACGTGCGGACAGGCCCGCCGCAGACATGGGCAGCCATCGGCCTCCAGGGGCTGGCCCCGTACTGGTTCGAGGTTGAAGCGACAGCCTATGTTGGTCCCGCGGGCCGGACTCACCTCCGGCTCGAAACCGAATACGAGTTGCTGCTGACCAACCGGCTTGTCATGCAACCACTCGTCGAGCTTGAGGTCTACGGGAAGGCTGACCCTGCACGCGGGCTCGGGGCCGGGTTGAGCCATGTGGATGCCGGCCTGCGACTCCGGTACGAGTTCCGGCGGGAACTCGCACCCTATGCCGGTGTGGTGTGGGTGCGGAAGTTCTTCGGCACAGCCGACTTCGCACGCCTGGCTGGAGAACGTTCCAGCGGAGCCCGATGGACGGTCGGGATTCGAACCTGGTTCTGAGTTGTGTGAACGGCGCTGCCTCCGTCTGGGGCGGATCGGCTCCGTGCCGGCTGTGTCCGGCAAAACCATTTCCCCCAGGCTTAAGGAGAGTCTGATGACTCGACGCACGCTGCTGACGTTGACGGTGATGGGCCTGCTGCTCACTGGCGGGATGCCGGCGTTCGCGCACGAAGGCCACGAACACAAGGTCATGGGAACGGTCACGATGATCGCGGCCGACCATGTGATGCTCGACGATACCAACAAGAAGAGTGTGACGGTCTATCTGAAGCCGGACACGAAGGTGGTGCACGGAAAGATGGCGATGAAGGTGACCGACATCAAGAAGGGCATGCGCATCGTGGTCGAAACCGTGACCGAGAAGGAAAAGGGCAAGGACAGAACCGTTGCCAAGTCGATCGAGATGGGGGCTTCCCAGCCAGCGAAGTAGCGGTTCAGCGGTCCCGAAGAGCGGGAACGACATGGCGCTTGCAGCAGTCAGGTAACTCTTCGCGAAGCGCGTCCAGGGCGCGGGCGGCCTTGTCGAGAAAGTCGGCCGACGATGCGATCACGTACCGGCGCGCGTGGCCTTCCCATGCCAGGAGGACCCGCGCGTCGATCTCGGCGGCGGCTGACGGGGACTCCGTTCGCAGCGGGTTCTGGTGGTTATAGCCGAGTGCCGCGGTCGGTGTGCGGAGGTGAATGACCGCGTCATAGCGTCCGAGTTCCGCATCGCGGGTTGTCGAGACGGAGGTCCAGAGATCGACTGGCGAGCCGGGCCAGTAGGCCAGTCCATCGAGCGTGCCTCGATCGCAGAGGACGATAGCCGGTCGATGGCTCTCGCCGGTCATCTCCAGTTCGCGCTGGACGTGGAAGATAGCCCGCTGCGCGGCCCGCCGGCAGAGGACGTCTTCATCGCGCGGGAAGCCTCCTCCGAACACAACGCTGGCCGCCTCAGGCAGCACGGTCACATGCTCGCAGAACGACTGCCGAATCAGCTCCAGTAGAGCGGTCTTGCCGGCCCCGGGACCTCCGGTCAGGACGATGCGTCTTGTCGCGTGAACGCTGGCACATTCACATGGAACCATCGGGCCTCCTCTGCAGCGGCCTCGGCCGCCCCGCGTCCACCGCCGGCCTCACGCCCCACTTCTCGATGAGGGCGAGCACGCCGAAAGCCGGCTCCCGGATCTGTGCGTGCCGAAGTACTTCCCAGTGTTCCCGCAGGTGCGCCTGCAGGAACTCGACGACGTGGCGCATCGGCACACACGTCCAGGCGTGCTCGGTGATCCCGGATCCCTCGCCGAACGCCACCATTCTCACGGTGTGGCCAGCGGGCGTGACGGCCCGGCCCTCGGCCAGTAACTGTTGCGTCAGCTGGCCGACGTGAGATCGCTCACAGCACCCGAAGCGGGCGAGTGCCACCTCGAGGACGACCGGATCGCGTGCGGCGGCGTTGAAGCGAGCCGATCCCTCTTTGACCTCTCCCACGATCATGTCCGGTTGATCGGCCGGGCAGCCCAGGACCGGGTCCGGCACCAGCGGGTGGCCAGTAAGCGGGCGCCTGCCGCGGCCCTTCTTCACATCGTGCCCTGGATGCGCGAAGCGGAACGCGAGCATGTCCAGGTCAGTCACGGATCGCGCCTGGCCACGCCTGGCCTCAAGGACCGGATATTCCGCGACGGTGAAGTAGCCGTTCACCTGAAGGTACGCCTGCACGAGCGCGACGGCCGTATCCATGTCAGCCTCCGTCAGGACTGGCGCTGTGTGGCCGCCGGCGGCGGGCCAGCTTGCTGACTTCGACCACCGTCACGGGCAACATCGCCACCAGCAGGGTGAGCGCGCAATCCGCCGCCGAGAGCGGGCCAATCTCGAACAGCGCCTGGGCAGCCGGGATGTGGTGGATGCCGAGCTGCATCAGGACCGAAAACACGACGACCCCGAGCAAACGAAGATTCGTGAACGCGCCGACCTCCCAGAACAGCCGCGTCGTGCTCCTGGCGGCAAACGCCCGGAACAGCTCACCGAACACCAGCACGGAGAACGCCAGGTTGCGGGCTTCGGACAGGTCGCGGGCTTCGAGCGCCCAGACGAAGACGCCCAGCGTTGCGGCCGCCTGGAGACCCCCGGTCATCAGGATGAAGCGCCACTGCTCCCGGCCGAGCATCGGTTCGTCTGGATGGCGTGGCGGCCGCTGGAGGACATCGGCCTCCGGCGGATCCATCACCAGGGCCAGCGCGGGAAAGCCGTCCGTCACCACGTTGATCCAGAGCAGGTGCAGGGGAAGCAGTGGCAACGGCAGACCGCCAATAGCGGCAACCAGCATGACCGTGAGCTCGGCCGCGTTGCCCGACAACAAGTACACCAGGGTCTTGCGGATGTTGTCGAAGATGCCGCGACCCTCGCGGATCGCAGCGACGATGCTGGAGAAATTGTCGTCGGCCAGCACCATGTCCGACGCCTCCCGCGTGACCTCCGTGCCCGTGCGGCCCATGGCGATGCCGATGTGGGCCTCGCGAAGCGCGGGGGCATCGTTGACGCCGTCACCGGTCATGGCCACCACGGCGTCTCTGGCCTTCCACTCGCGTACGATTCGGATCTTGTCTTCCGGCGTGGCCCGCGCATGCACCACCGTCTCCGGGGCGTCGGCGCCGGCCAGGATGCCAAGCTCCCGCGCAATGGCGCGAGCAGTCACGGGATGATCCCCCGTGATCATGACCGTCGTAATGCCAGCCGCGCGTGCCGTGGCCACCGCATCGATCGCCTCCGTGCGAGGCGGGTCGGCGATGCCGACCAGGCCGAGGAGGGTCGCACGAACGTCCGGGCCGGCCGGGGCGACCGCGATCGCAAGAATCCGCAGGCCGCCTTCCGCCATCTGGCTGTTGGCCTGGTCGGCGTCCTCGATGCCCTCACCGCAGAGCGGCAGCACGCTCTCCACGGCACCCTTGATGTAGACCGTCCCGTCGGCGCGCTCGATCGACATGCGCTTCAGCACCGAGTCGAATGGGACTACCGCCACGCGCGCCGTGGTGCGCTCAATCTCGTCGCGATGAATGCCACGCTCGGCGGCTGCCACTAGGATCGCCAACTCGGTGGGGTCGCCGACGCCCTCCTGCCCATCGGGCCCGATTTCGGCATCGCAGCAGGCGGCGGCCGCAAACAACAGGCGGGAGTGGTCACGCCCCCACAACTCGCGCACGCGCATGACACCGGTGGTGAGCGTGCCGGTCTTGTCCGTGCAGATGACGGTGGCGCAGCCCAGCGTTTCGACAGCCGGCAGGCGCCGGATGAGCACATGGCGTGCGGCCATCCGCTGGACCCCGACAGCGAGGGCAATCGTGACCACGGCCGGAAGTCCCTCCGGCACGGCGGCGACTGCGAGTGACACGGCTGCCAGGAAGACCTGCATGAGCGGCCAGCCGCGGAGCAGCCCGGCGAGCGCGACCACCGCCACGATGCCGCCGCAGATGTACAGCAGCGTCTGACTGACCCGTGCCAGGCGCCTCTGAAGGGGCGTGACACTCTCCTCGGCCGTCGCCAGCAGGTGCGCGATCCGGCCGAGCTCCGTCTGCATGCCCGTGGCAATCACGTCGGCCAGGCCGGTCCCGGTCGTGACGGACGTGCCCATGAACACCCAGTCGTGACGCTCGGCGAGTGGGGTCTCCGGCTCCGTGGGCTCAGTCGTCTTCTCGACCGGTGCGCTCTCGCCCGTCAGGGCCGCCTCATTCGTTGACAGCGCGTGTGCCTCCCACAGTCGCGCATCCGCCGCCACGACGTCGCCTGCCTCCAGCACCAGGACATCGCCGGGCACAATGGCGTCGGCAGGCACGATGCTGCTGTGCCCGTCCCGCAGTACTATCGCGCGAGGCGCAGTCATCGAGCGCAGCGCCATCACCGCGCGCTCCGCCCGGTGCTCCTGCAGGAATCCGATGGCGGCGTTGACGAGCACGATCACCCCGATGGCCAGGGCATCGAGTAGTTCCCCAAGGCTCGCAGACACGATGCTGGCGCCCAGCAGTAGCCAGATGACCGGGCTGGCGAACTGGTGAGCGAGTAGCGTCAGCGGGCTGACCGCCTGCTCGCGGCGGATCTCGTTCGGTCCGAATGTCCCGAGCCGCCTGGCGGCGTCGTTGGACGTCAGTCCGCTGTGGGGCGTTCCTGCCGCGCTCATGGCAGCTCCGTCACTGTCGCCACCGGGACGGTGCGCAGTGCCCGCCGCACCTGCCCTCGGCGCCACATCGCGTAGGCGGCCGGGAGCACCAGCAGAGTCAGCAGCATGCAAGACCACAGGCCACCCACCACCGGCGCAGCCGTCCGGGCGGAGACGTCCGCCCCGACGCCGCCTTCCCAGAGCAGCGGCAACAGTCCAAGAACGGTCGTGGCGACGGTCATGAGCAGTGGGCGCACGCGGGCAGACGCGCCTTCGACGACTGCGCCGTCCACGTCGGACGGTGTCGTGATCCGGCCCTCGCGCATGTGCCGCTCGAAGGCCTCGTCCAGGTACACGACCATGACGATGCCCGTCTCCGCGGCGACACCCGCGAC
>JBFXBH010000056.1:0-15713 GCA_050183355.1 Vicinamibacterales bacterium
GAGAAGGCCCGGATCGAGCACTGGCTGAGCAAGGGCGCGCGCCCGAGCGACTCGGTGCGGACGCTGCTGGCCAAGCACCTCTCGAAGGACCTGGGCGCGGTCGTGGCGCCGGTCGTCGCGGAGTAGCCCGGTGTCCGAGCAGGCAGCGCCGGATCGGCTGTCGAGCCCGGTCAAGGCCGTCGTCGAGGTCGTCGCGATGGCGCTGGCCGACAAGCCGAGCGCGGTGCACGTGACCGAGCACGAGCGCCGCGGAACCACCGTGGTGGAGCTCGCGATGGCGCCCGGCGACATCGGCAAGGTCATCGGACGCCAGGGCCGGACGGCAGCGGCGTTGCGCACGTTGGTCGGCCTGACGGCCGAGCGGCACGGCAAGCGCGCGACGCTCGACATCCGGGACTGAGGCACGAAGATGTCCGGCTGGGCCGACATGGTCCTGGTCGGGCGGATCGCCCGGCCACACGGATTGCGTGGCGCGGTGGTGATCAACCCGGAGACCGACTTCGCGGCGGAGCGGTTCGCGGTCGGCAGCCGGCTGACGCTGGGTGGCCCGGGCGCCGTCGCGGGCGCGCCGAGGACGGTGGTGGTCGAAACGATGCGGCTGCAGCAGGGGCGGCCCATCGTGCAGTTTGAAGGGTTCGGCTCGATCGAGGCCGTTCAGGGCCTGGCCGGGGCGGAAATCCGGGTCGAGCCGGACACCCTGGCGGCGCTGGCCGACGGCGAGTACTACCACCACGAGCTGATCGGGTGCGTGGTGGAGACGGCCGGGGGCGCCCGGGTCGGCACGGTGAGCGCGGTGGAAGGTTCCGGCGCGATGAGCCGGCTGATCGTGGACGGCCCGCGAGGCGAGTTGCAGGTGCCGTTCGCGGTGGAGATTTGCGGGGTGGTGGACCTGAAGGCGCGGCGAATCGTGATCACGCCGCCGGAAGGGCTGCTCGAACTGAACGGGTGAGGAGCGGGAGGAGACGGCGATGAAGTTCGACATCGTCACGATCTTCCCGGTCATGGTCGGGGCGGGGCTCTCGGAAGGGGTCGTCGCCCGTGGGATTGAACAGGGGCTGGTCGACGTCAGGGTCTGGGATCTCCGGGACCAGGCGACCGACCGGCACCGCTCGGTGGACGACACGCCGTACGGCGGCGGACCCGGGATGGTGATGACGCCCCAGCCGTGGGTGCGGGCGCTCGAGGCGGTTCGGGCCGAACGCGGGGCGCCGGGCGCGGTGGTGCTGCTGTCGCCGCAGGGCCGGAGGTTCTCGCAGCAGGAGGCCATCCGGCTGCGGGCGGTGAACCACGTGGTGCTGCTCTGCGGGCGCTACGAGGGGATCGACGAGCGGGTGCGGGAGCTGGTCGCGACCGAGGAGTTGTCGATCGGCGACTTCGTGGTGAGCGGCGGTGAACTGCCGGCGTTGCTGGTGGTGGACGCTGTGAGCCGGCTGGTGCCGGGCGTCGTGGGTGATGCGGAGTCAGTCGAGGCGGACTCGTTCTCACGGGGCCTGCTCGACTATCCGCACTACACGCGGCCGGCGGAGTTCGAGGGCCGGAAGGTGCCGGAGGTGCTGCTGTCGGGGCATCACCGGGACATCCGGCAGTGGCGGAAGCGGATGGCGCTCGAGCGGACGCTCGAACGGCGTCCGGAACTGATTGAGGGCGCGGTCCTCGACGCGGACGAGCGGGCGTGGCTGGATGAGTGGCGCCGTCGACGCGGGCACGAGCCGTAAGAGCCGGGAGGAACCCGGCATGGAAGGAAGGACGACGATGGGTGCGATGGAACTGGTGGAACAGTCGCAGTTGACCGAACGGCCGCGGATGGCCGCGGGCGACACCGTGAAGGTGCACGTGAAAGTGCGGGAAGGCGACAAGGAGCGCATCCAGATCTTCGAGGGCATGGTGATCGGCATGCACCGCGGCGGCGCGCGCGCGTCGTTCACGGTCCGCAAGGTGTCGTTCGGCCAGGGCGTCGAGCGCATCTTTCCGCTGCACTCGCCGACGATCGCCAAGATCGAGCTGGTGCGGTCGGCCCGCGTGCGGCGCGCGAAGCTCTACTTCCTGCGCGACCTGAAGGGCAAGGCCGCCCGCATGAAGGAAACCAAGCGGGCCTAGCGCCCCCGGACTCGAGGTGCGGCTGCCGGTATGGTGCGCCACCGTGCCCACCGCACCCTCGAGAACGCCCTGCGCCGGGAAGGCTTCCGGTGCATCGCCGGCACGGACGAAGTGGGGCGCGGCTGCCTCGCCGGGCCCGTGCTGGCGGCCGCCGTCATCCTCGACCCGGACCGGCATATTCCGGGCCTCGCCGATTCCAAACTGCTGACCGAGCGTGCCCGTGAGCGTCTCTACGACCTCATCGTCGAACGCGCCGTGGCCTGGGCCGTCGGCGCGGCCTCGGTCGCCGAAATCGATCACCTCAACATCTACTGGGCCTCGCTCGAGGCCATGAAGCGCGCCGTGACGGCCCTGACGCCCCGGCCGGACGTGGTGCTCGTCGACGCGTTCGTCATTCCGGACGTCTCCATCCCGCAGCGGCCGATCCCGCAGGGCGACCGCCGCTGTGCCGCGATCGCCGCCGCGTCGATCGTCGCGAAGGTCACGCGCGATCGGCTGATGCAGGCCTCGCACGCGGAGGACCCGCGCTACGGCTACGACCGACACAAGGGCTACGCCACGGCGGCCCATCTGAAGGCGCTCCGGCGGCACGGGTACTCGCCGCTCCATCGCCGTTCCTTTCAGCCCGCCGCGATGGCGGGAAGGCAGGCGCGGTGACCGCCGACGCCCGCGGCCGCGTGCTGCGCCGTGCCGATGCCCTGGCGCGGGTCGGTCGCGCGGGGGATGCCCGCGACTGTCTGCTGGCGCTGGTGGACCAGTCGCCATCCGACTGGAGCGCCGTCCAGGCCGCGGCCGAACTGTGTGCCCGCACGGGGCGGAGCGCGGACGCCGTGCGGCTGTATCTCGGGATGGCCCGGCACTTCGCGCGGCAGGGCGCCACCGCCCGCGCGGAGCAGTTGTACGACGAGGTGCGCCGCCTCGACCCCGGCGATCGCGCCGCGGCGTTTCGCCAGGCGGAACTGGCGGCGGCGCGTGGGGACCACGCCGGCGCGCGCGCGCTGCTCGCCGGCACCGCGCCCGGCGACGAGGCCCCGGACGGTGACGCGTTGCCGGGCCTTCGCCTCGCGGCCCGCGCCGAGGACGTGCTGGCGGGCCTCGCCGCCGGCCGGTTCGACGACGCCCGTCAGGCGCTCGTGCGCCTGGTCGCGAAGGCCCGCGGCGTCGACCCCGGCCTCACGGAGGCCTGGCTGGCCGCCGCCACCCGGGCGCCCGAACGGCTGTCCGGCCTGGCGACGGCGCTGGCCGACGTGTGCCTCGTCGCCGGCGATCCGGACGCGGCGATCCGGACGCTCCGCGAGTTTCTGGTGCGGGTGCCCGGCGACGCCGTGGCGCTCCAGCACCTGGTCGGCGTGGCCGCGGAAGCGGGCGCGGGCGCCGTGGCGATCGAGGCACAGGCCGCGCTCGTCGATGCCCTGGTGCATCTCGGGCGTCTCGACGACGCGCGGGCCGTGGCCGAGGACCTCGTGGCGCGGTTGCCGGACGCCGCGAACCGCGAACGCCTGACCCGGGTGACAGCCGCCCTGGCGTCCGGGAGCGGCGCGCCTGCGCCGGTCCAGCCGCCGGGGCCCGCGACCGGGACGCCGTCCGCCGCTGGCGGGGTGATCGGTGGCCCGCCCGAATCCGACAGGGGCGTGCGGGATCTCAGCGACGCGCTCGAGGCGCTCGGCACGCCATGACGCTGGTCCGCCGGGTGCTGCTGATCGTGCTCCTGCTCGAGGTCGGCCTGCTGCTGACCGTGGTGCCGTGGTCCAGCTACTGGGACCGGAACTACTTCACGCAGGGCACGCCGTGGCTGCGGCGCGCCCTCGGCAGCAACTACGTGCGCGGCGCGGTCACCGGACTCGGCCTCATCAACCTCGCCGCCGCCGTGGCCGATACGGTCGCCCTGGCGGCCGCGGTGCGCCTCGCCTGGACCGACGCGCTGCGGCGCGTGCGCGGTTAGATGACTCCGGTGCCACGCTCGTGCCTGGTCACCGACCGTCGGCTGGCCGGGACCGCGTGGCGGGAGGCCCTGCCGGCCCTGGCGGGCCGGGCGGGGGAGGCCGGGGTCGATCTGGTGCAGGTCCGGGAGCCCGGGCTCGACGCGCGGGACCTGGCCGCGCTGGTCGGCGCGTGCCGACGGGCGCTGGCGGGCAGCGCGACGCGGCTGCTGGTCAACGACCGGCTCGACGTGGCGCTCGGTGAGGGCGCCGACGGCGTGCATCTGCCCGGATACGGCCTCGCCGCCGCTGACGTTCGTCGTTGCACGCCTGCCGGTTTCGTCATCGGCCGCAGCGTCCACGAGTCGGATCGGGACATGACTGTCGTGGAGGGGGCCGATTTCGTGATCTTCGGCACCGTCTTCGCGTCCGCCTCCAAGCCGGGGCGCCCGGCCGCGGGACTCGAGGCGCTCGCCCGCGCGGCCGCGGCCACGAGCCTGCCCGTGCTGGCGATCGGCGGCGTCGACGAGGCCCGGCTGGCCGCTGTGGCCCGGACCGGTGCGGCCGGCGTGGCGGCCATCCGCTGGCTGGCCGTCCCGTCGGTGGAGGAACTGCGGCGGCGCGTGCGTCTCGTCGCCGGGGCGTTTGATACACTCGGCCGACTCCCATGACCGCCGGCGCCGCGCCCGCTGACTTCGGACCGCGCATGAAGCGCGCGCGTGAAACGCGCGGCGTGACGCTGCGGGAGATCGCCACGCGCACGAAGATTTCGGTCTCGGCGCTCGAAGCCCTCGAACGCAACGACATCTCGCGCCTGCCCGGAGGCATCTTCGGCCGGGCGTTCGTCCGCGCGTACGCGGAGGAAGTCGGCCTCGACCCCGAACAGACGATCCGCGAGTTCATCGAGGCGTTTCCGCACGACACGGTCACGGCCGGCAGTCCGTACGTGCCCGCCGAGGATCACGCGGCGGTCGAGAGCTCGCGGCGCAGCGCCGAGACGGCCGTGAAGCTGGCGGCGATCGCGGTGCCGATCGTGATCGCGATCATCTACTTCACGATGACCGGCGGGTCCGAGCCCGCGCAGCCGCAGCCCGCGCCGGCGGAGCAGGCCACGCTCCCGCCGCCGCCACCGCCGGCGCAGGCCGCGCCGGCCGATGCGGCGCCGCTCGCGATTGAACTGGTGGCCACGGCGCCGGTCGGCGTCACGCTCGTCGCGGACGGTGTGCCGGAGGACCCGCGCACGATGCAGGCCGGCGAGCGCCGCGCGCTGGCGGTCGAGCGCGGGCTGGTGCTCAGCGTGACGAACGCGGCCGCGCTGCAGGTGACGATCAACGGACAGCCCGCCGTCGCGCTCGGGGCGCCGGGTGAGCCACGCTCCGTGCAGATCGATCGCACCACGCTGGCGTCGCTGCTCGCGCCGCAGTAAGCCACATCCCCGATACCGGCCGTGCACGGCCTCTCTCCGCTGCTTGCCCTGTTCCACGCCGGTGACGTCGATCTCGATCTCCGGCGTCTCGCCGCCGCCGGCGGCCTGATGCCGCGGGAGCGGGACGACGTGGCGCTCCTCGTCCTGCTGACCGGCGACCGGGACGCGGCCGTGGGCCGGCTCGCGCGCCGGACGCTCGCGGCCGGCGACGCCGCGGTCGTGCGGCAGGTCGCGGACGAACTCGGGATTGCGCTGGGCGAGTGGCCCCCGGTCGAGCCGGGACCCGTCGATCCGGGACCCGCTGCGCCGGGACCCGCTGCGCCGGCCGCGCCGCGGACGGATCCCGACGCGGATGCCGAGGCGACGGTGGAGTCGGTGCGGATGCGGGTGCAGGCGATGAGCGTGCCGGAGCGGCTGCTGCTCGCGTTGCGCGGCGGGCGGCCGGAGCGCGCCGTGCTCGCCGGCGATGCGAGCAAGGCGGTGGCGCTGGCCGTGCTCAGCAACCCCGGTCTCCACGAAGCCGAGGTCGAGGGGCTGGCCCGGCTCGCGCAGGTGCACGAGGACGTCCTGCGCGCGATCGCCGGGCAGCGCGCGTGGGTCCGGCACTACGGCGTCGTGGTGGCGCTGATCCGGAACCCGCGCACGCCGGCCGCCATCTCGCTGAACCTGCTGCCCCGGCTGCTGGACCGGGATCTGCGCCTGGCCTCGACCGACCGGAACATTCCGGACATCGTCCGCGTGACGGCGCGGCGCAAGCTCCTGGCGAGCTGACGGCTACCGCCGCTTCGCGGACGCGGCCTTCCGCTTGCCCGGGCCCTTGCTCCGGCCCCGGCCGCCGGCGCCGCCGCCGGGTCCCGGCCGTCCGGCCCACTCCTTCCGCATCTCGTTGAGGCCTTCCATGTAGACGGTCGCGCGCTCCCGCGTGTCCTCGTCGGGCAGGGTCTTGAGCAACGCGACGGCATGCTGAAGGTCCGCATCGATGGTCGTGGCGGACGTCTTGAAGTAGATGCGGCGGATCTCGGCGAGGATCGCCGTCGGATCGGCGGGTGCTCCGCCGAGCGACGTCAGCGGCACGAACGCCACCGGTGCGGCCGGTGCCGGCTTCGGCGTGCGGGGTGGTTTCACTGCCACTGGAGTCCCTCCGTTTCGATGGAGAACGGCAGCAGCCGCGCGCCGCCGGCCTCGAGGGCCGCGGCCACGGCGTCCCGCCGGTCGGGGGGCGTCAGGCAGAAGAGGCAGCCTCCGCCGCCCGCGCCGCAGACCTTGCCGGCGGTCGCGCCAGCCCGGCCGGCGGCCGCCAGCAGCGCGTCGATGGCGGGCGTGGTGACACCCGGAGCGAGACGCGTCCGGTTCGCCCACTCGTCGCGAAGTGCCGCGGCCACGCCGTCCCAGTCGCCGCGGGCCAGCGCCGCGCGCATCGTCACCGCCGTGTCGCGGATGCGCTCGAAGCAGTCGAAGATGAACCGGTCGCCGTCGAGGTGCCGGCGCGTGATCTCCCAGTTGTTCGTGCCGGAATTGCGCGGCGCGCCCGTGTAGCAGAGCACGATGCGCCGCTCGAGTTCCTGCGCGGGCACCGGCAGCTCGACGCGGCGCGGGCCGTCGACGCGGAGCTCGAGCGCCGCCGTGCCGCCGTAGAGCGCGGGCCGGTAGTCCTGCAGGCCGGTCGGCACGTGGATCGTCTGGCACTCGACGTTCTTGACCAGTTCGAGCAGCGCCTCGCCCTCCACCGGCGCGCCGGTGGCCCGGGCCAGGGCCGCGCCGGCCGCGACGGCGAGCGCGGACGAACCCGCGATGCCCGCCCCGGCGGGGGAGGCGCAGTCGGTCGTCAGCGTGAAGCCGGCGGCCGCGAGGCGGCCTGAACCGGCCATCGTCAGGAACGCGTGCGCCAGCAGTGTCAGCAGCGTCAGGTCCGACGGTGCGCGGAGGTCCGACCCGGCCGGTACTTCCACACGGCGCCCCGTATCGAGTGAGTGGAACGCGTAGACGCCGTCGGTCCGCGGTTCGAGGCGGGCGCGTGCACGAAGGCTGATCGCCGTGTTCAGCGTCTGCGCGCCCTCGTGGAACAGATAGAGCGGCCAGATGTCGAGCGTGCCCCCGGCCAGATCGATCCGGGTGGGTGCCGAGGACTCGATGATCACGCACCGTATCATCGCATCACTCGCGCGAACGCGGGCGCGCCGCTATCTATAATGACGACGTGCCGCAGCCCCTCAGGCGCGAGATCGGGCAACTGGTCTTCGGCAGTCTCCCCGGTCCGTCCGTGCCGTCCGAGTTCGCCGCGCTCGCGCGGGAGTTCGGGCTCGGCGGCGTGACGCTGTTCGCGCGCAACATCGAGGAGCCGGCGCAGGTGGCCGAGCTTGCGCGCGAGATTCGCGGGCTCGTGCCCGGCGCGCCGCTCTGGGTGGCCGTCGACCAGGAGGGCGGCCGCGTGGCGCGGCTGCGCAGGCCGTTCACCGAATGGCCGCCGATGGCGGTACTGGGACGGACGGGCGACCCCGCGCTGACGGCCCGGTTCGCGCAGGCACTCGCGGCTGAGCTCGCCGCCGTCGGCATCACGCTCGACTACGCGCCCGTGCTCGACGTGCACACGAACCCCGCCAACCCCATCATCGGCGACCGCGCGTTCTCGCACGACGCGGACGTCGTGGCCGCGCGGGGGGTCGCCGTCATCGACGCGCTGCAGCGCGCCGGCGTGGCCGCGTGCGGCAAGCACTTTCCAGGACACGGCGACACGTCGGTGGATTCCCACCTCGCGCTGCCGGTCGTGGAGCACGCACCGGATCGCATCCGTCGCGTGGAGTGCGTGCCGTTCCGTGCGGCCATCGCGGCGGGCGTCGCGTTCATGATGACGGCGCACGTGCTCGTGCCGTCGATGGACGCGCACGTGCCGGCCACGCTCTCCCGGACCATCGTCGACGGGCTCCTGCGGCAGGAACTCGGGTACAAGGGCGTGATCCTTAGCGACGACCTCGAGATGCGCGCGCTGGCCGACCAGTGGCCGCGGGGCGAGGCGGCCGTGCTGTCGATCGCGGCGGGGTGCGACGGCGTGTTGCTGTGTCGTGCGCTCAGCGACGAGCGGCATCGGGATCTGGACGCGCACGTCGAGGTGCTCGAAGCGCTGATTCACGCGGTGGAGGACGGCCGCATCCCGTACGCCCGCTTCGAAGACGCCCTCCGGCGCCAGCGCCACGCCCGGCACACGTTCCTGCCGGCCGAGCCCCCGGCGCCCCGCGCCTGGCGTACGGTGGTCGGCTCGGAAACCCACCAGCGCGTCGCCGACGAGATGCGGCAGCTCGCATGAGTGCCGGCGCGCGGACCCGGCTCCGGCCGGCCCCGGTGCGGCCGGGCGCACGGGTGGCCGTGATCGCGCCGTCGAGCCCGATCGAACCGGAGGAACTCGAGCGGGGCGCGACCGAGCTCCGCGCGCTCGGGTTCGAACCGGTCGTGGACGCGTCCGCGCTCGCGCACGACGCCTACGTGGCCGGGACGGCCGCGAGCCGCGCCGAGGCGTTTCTGCGCGTCTGGCGCGACCCGTCCGTCGCGGCCGTGATCGCGGCCCGCGGGGGCTACGGCAGCGCGCAGATCCTGCCGTGGCTCGACCGGGACGCGATTCGCGCCACGCCGAAGATCTTCGTCGGCTACTCGGACACGACGGCACTGCTGAGCTGGCTGACGACCGGCTGCGGCCTGACGGCGCTCCACGGCCCGATGATCGACCGCCGCATCGCCAGCGGCGCGGACGGCGTGCATCGCGACAGCTTCCTGGCCGCGCTGGACGGCGCGGCGGCCGGGCGGACGCTGGCGCCGCCGCTGCTCGACGTGCTGCGCGGCGGGGAGGCCGCGGGGGGGCTGTTCGGCGGAACGATCTCGCTGCTGTGCGCGTCGCTCGGCACGCCGTACGCGTTCGACCCGCCCGAGGGCAGCGTGCTGTTTCTCGAAGAGGTGAACGAGCGGCCGTTCCGGCTCGACCGGATGCTGACGCAGTTGCGGCTGGCCGGCCTGTTCGCGCGGGCGTCGGCCGTCGTGTTCGGCGAGATGCCGGGCTGCGACGATCCCGGGGGGCTCTCGGCGCGGGACGCGTGCCTGCGCGCGCTGGACGGGTTCCCGGGCCCGATCCTGACGGGGTTCCCGTCCGGACATACGACCGGACCGGTGTGGACGCTGCCGCTCGGCGTGCGCGTGCGGGTGCGCGCGTCCGGGCCGCCGGCGCTGGTGATCGACGAAGAGGCAGTGGGGTAGCCGTGCGGGTGCATCTGATCGGTGTGTGTGGAACGGCCATGGCCACGCTGGCGGCGCTGCTGCAGCGCCGCGGGCACGACGTGCAGGGGTCCGACCAGCACATCTATCCGCCGATGAGCGACTTCCTGCGGGCCGAGGGCATCCGCCTGCTGGACGGTTACCGCGCGGAGCACATCACGCCGGACTTGGACCTGGTCGTCGTCGGCAACGCCATCTCGCGGGGCAACGCCGAACTCGAAACGGTGCTGGACCGCCGCGTGCGCTACTGCTCCCTGCCGGAGGCCGTGCGGGAGCACTTCCTCCGGGACGCGCAACCCGTCGTGCTCGCCGGCACGCACGGCAAGACGACGACGACCGCGCTGACGGCGTGGCTGCTGACGGCCGGGGGCCTGGATCCGAGCCTGCTCGTCGGCGGCATCGCAAAGAACTTCGGCGACGGCGGCACGAGCTATCAACTGGGTGCCGGGCCGCACTTCGTGATCGAGGGCGACGAGTACGACTCGGCGTTCTTCGACAAGACGGCGAAGTTCCTGAAGTACCTGCCGCAGGTGGCCGTGATCGGCAACGTCGAGTTCGATCACGCGGACATCTACGCGGACTTGGCCGCCGTGCAGCTCGCGTTCCGCCGCCTCGTGAACCTGGTGCCGCGGAGCGGCCTGCTGCTGCTCGGCGCCGACGACGACGGCGCCAGCGGGTTGCGGCCGTTCGCCGTGAGCCCGGCCGAGACATTTGGCCTGTCGGACGGCGCGGACTGGCAGGCCGTCGGCGTCTCGGCGCGGGACGGGCGCACGCGCTTCACCGTGCGGCACGGGGGCCGGCCGTTCGGCGACTTCGAATCGCCGCTGCTCGGCCACCACAACGTCCGGAACGCGCTGGCGGCGATCGCCGTGGGCCACTGGGCCGGACTGACGGCCCCGGTTCTGGCGGCCGGCCTGGCGTCGTTCGCGGGGATCAAGCGGCGGCTGGAGGTCGTGGGGCAGGCCCGCGGCGTCACGGTGATCGACGACTTCGCGCACCACCCGACCGCCGTCCGCGAAACGCTCGCGGCGCTGCGATCGGGGTATCCGGACCGGCGGATCTGGGCCGTCTTCGAGCCGCGGTCGGCGTCGTCGTGCCGGCGCGTCTTTCAGGACGCGTTCGCCGAGGCGTTCGGCGAGGCGGACGAGACCATCGTGGCCGCGGTCTACCGGTCGTCGCTGCCGGAGGCGGAGCGGCTGGACGCCGAACAGCTGGTGGCGGATCTGTCGGCGCGGGGCGGCCGTGCCCGCTACGTGCCGGATGTCCCGGCCATCGTGGCGACGATCGGCGCCGAGGCACGCGAGGGCGACGTGGTCATCGTGATGTCGAACGGCGGGTTCGGCGGCATCCACGGCCTGCTGCTGGCGGCGCTGCGCTGAGCCGGACGCCACACCACGAGAGCCCGCCGCCCATGACGATCGACTGGCGACCGGCCGGTGACTCCGCGTGGGTCGCCACCGCCGCCGCGCAGCCGCCACCCGGCGAAGCGTCGGGCGGACCGGCAGGCAGCGGATGGACGCTGACCGGCAGCATGGCCATGCACGGCCTGGCCGGCGCCGTGTCGGCCGCGGGGCTCCCGGGTGTCCGTGACATCGTGCCGTCGTGCACCGCCGTCACCGTGCACGTGCACCCGCTCCGCGCGGGAGACGAGACCATCCAGCGTCTGCGACACCTCACACCCGCCGCCATGCGCGGCGCGGGCCGCGTCGTCGAGGTGCCGGTGGTCTACGACGGTCCGGACCTCGACGAGGTCGCGGCACTGACGGGCCTGGACGTGCCGGAGGTCGTGGCCCGCCATGCGCGCGGCGACGCGTCGGTCCTGATGCTCGGCTTTGCGCCGGGCTTTCCGTATCTCGCCCCGGTCGATGCCGTGCTGACGCTGCCGCGGCGCGCGACGCCGCGCGTGCGCGTGCCGGCCGGCGCCGTGGGGATCGCCGCTGGGCTGACGTGCATCTATCCCGGCGGGACCGGCGGTGGATGGCACCTGATCGGCCGGACCGGGCTGACGCTGTTCGACCCGGTGGCGGTGCCGCCGGCCACGCTGCGCCCCGGTGACCGCATTCGCTGGATGCCGGTCGACCGGCTGGAGCCCGCGTCCGCCACGCCGGCCGGCGCCGGTGCGGCGTTCGACGGGGTGACCGCGGCGCGGTCCACGGGCGGGCTGACCGTGCTGCGGCCGGGGCAGTTGACCAGCGTGCAGGACGCGGGCCGGTGGGGGTTCCAGGCGATGGGCGTGCCCGTGTCCGGTGCGTGCGATGCCGGTGCGAGCCGCCGCGCCAACGCCGCCGTGGGCAACGCCGCCGATGCGGCCGTGATCGAGATCTCGGCCGTGGGGCCGGACCTGCGGTTCGAACAGCCGGTCACGCTCGCGTGGGCCGGCTCGTCGATGGACGTCGAGGTCGATGGCCGCGCGGTGCCGCCGGAGACGGCCGTCGCGGTTCCGGC
Organism: Vicinamibacterales bacterium; assembly: GCA_050183355.1. Lineage (GTDB taxonomy): Bacteria > Acidobacteriota > Vicinamibacteria > Vicinamibacterales > UBA2999 > CANKJK01. The sequence continues at coordinate 12,145 of JBFXBH010000056.1, forward strand.
TGGTGGCGTGCTGCGATGCGGCGCCGTGCGCGGAGGCCTGCGCACGTACCTCGCGGTGGCGGGTGGCATCGACGTGCCGCTGGTGCTCGGCAGCCGGTCGGCCTGCCTCGGTGCCGGATTCGGTGGGGGCGCGGGGCGCGCGCTGGCCGCCGGTGACCATCTGCCCGTCGGGAGGCCGGCCGGGGATCCGGCGTCGCCGCGCGTTACAGGGCGTGGTGGCGTCGGCCCGGGCGAGCCGCGGCGCACGGCGCTGCGCGTCCTGCCCGGCCCGGACGCCGCGTCGGTCCCCGGCCGGCTGATTGACGCGCTGCTGGAACGGCCGCTGACCGTGTCGCGGCACGTGAACCGGGCGGGCTGCCGGCTGACCGGCGACCTTCCGGAAACCGGGGCACCGGCCGGCGACCGGCCTCCCACCGGCACCGTGCCGGGGGCCGTGCAGGTGACGCCGCACGGCGACCTGCTCCTGCTGCTCGCGGACCGCCAGCCGACCGGCGGCTATCCGCAGGTCCTGTGCGTGATCGCCGCCGACCTCGACGACGCGGCACAATTGTGCCCGGGTGATCCGGTGACCTTCTCGCTCTGTTCGCAGCAGGATGCGATGCGCGCGCTCGCGGATCGGGAGGCCCGGCTGTCCCGTGGCTGCTGACCTCCAGCCGTCGCCGTGCGTGCCCCTCGCGCCGCTCTCGACCCTCCAGGTCGGCGGCGCGGCCGAGTGGTTCGTCGACCTGCACGACGAGGCGCAGATCGCGCCCGCGTGCCGCTGGGCGGCGGATCGCGGCGTACCGCTGACCGTGCTGGGCGGCGGCAGCAACGTCGTGATCGGCGACCGCGGTGTCCGGGGTCTTGTCGCGCGCGTGGCGATTCGCGGCGTCGACGCCGCGTGGGCGGGCGACACGTGGCGGCTGCGGGCCGGCGCCGGCGAGTCGTGGGATGCGCTGGTCGAGCGGGCGGTGCGGCAGCAGGCTTGGGGCGTCGAGTGTCTCTCGGGCATACCCGGCACCGTGGGCGGCACGCCCGTGCAGAACGTCGGGGCGTACGGTCAGGACGTCAGCCAGACGATCGAGGCCGTGGACGTGGTGGAGCGTGCCACGGGTGCGGCGGCATCGATCCCGGCCGCGGCCTGCGGCTTCGCGTATCGCGACAGCCGCTTTCGCGCGGCCGACCGGAACCGGTACATCATTGCGGCCGTGCGGTTCGGTCTCGCGCGCGTGCAGGCCCGGCCACTGACGGCAGACGTCGCGCGGGAGCTTGGCGATCGCCACGGGCTGACGCCCGCGGACGTCCGCGAGGCGGTGCTGGCCCTCCGGCGATCGAAGGGAATGGTGGTCGAGCCGGCGAACCCCGACGCGCGCAGCGTCGGATCGTTCTTCGTCAACCCGGTCGTGACCGCCGGGCAGGCGGACGGGTTGGCGGCGCGTGCCGGCGGTGAACCGCCGCCGCGCTTTCCGGCCGGTGACGGCCGGGTGAAGGTGCCGGCCGCGTGGTTGATCGAGCGGGCCGGCTGGCCACGCGGGTCCGGGAGCGGTGCCGTGGGGCTCTCGACCCGGCACGCGCTGGCCATCGTGAACCGCGGCGGGGCGCTGGCGGAGGACGTCGTGGCGTTCGCCTGCGGCATCAAGCAGGCCGTGGTCGACCGGTTCGGCGTGGCGCTCGCCGCCGAGCCGATCTTTCTGGGATTCGAGGACGACGCGCGCGTCGCGTTTCTGAAAGGGACAGGGGACTGATGTCGACGCTCGTCGTGGAGGGCGGCCACCGGCTCGAGGGCCGCGTGGCGGTTGAAGGGAACAAGAACGCGGCGCTGCCGCTGCTCGCGGCGTGCCTGCTCACGCGCGAGGAGTGCGTGCTGACCAACGTGCCGCGCATCGGCGACGTGGAGGTCATGGCCCGGCTGCTGGCGGACCTCGGCGCGGAGGTGACCGGCATCGGGACGCCCACGCTGCGCATCCGGGCCGCGGAGGTCCGGACGCACGAGGCCGACCGCACGCTCGTCGGCCGCCTGCGCGGCTCCGTGCTGCTGCTGGCGCCGCTGCTCGCGCGGACGGGACGCGCCCGGCTCGCGCCCCCCGGGGGCGATTTCCCGGCCCGGCGCAGCATCGGGACACACCTGGAAGCGCTGGCCGCGCTCGGCGCGCGGCTGAGCGAGGGGCCGGACCACGTCCTGGAGGCGCCCGACGGGCTGACGCCCGCGTCGATGTATCTGTACGAAGCCTCGGTCACGGGGACCGAGACGGCGCTGCTGGCCGCGGCCTCCGTGCCCGGCACGAGCGAGATTCGGCACGCGGCGACCGAGCCGCATGTCGTCGAGCTCTGCACGTTCCTGTCGAAGATGGGCGCCGAGATTCACGGCGCCGGCAGTTCGACCATCCGCGTCACCGGCGCGGCCCGCCTGACGGGCGCGACGCACACGTTGTGGGGCGACTACATCGAGGCGGGGAGCTGGGCCGTCGTGGCGGCGATCACCGGCGGGGAAGTGGCCATTGACGGCGCGCGGCCCGAGGACATCGAGGTGGTGGCGGCGGTGCTGCAGCGCATGCACATCGTCTGCGGGATGGAGCAGGGTGCGTTCGTCGTGCGCCCGTCCAAGCCGAAGGCCGTCAAGCGCATCGCCACCGGCCTGTGGCCGTCGTTCCCGAGCGACCTGGTCAGCCTCGTCACCGTGCTGGCCACGCAGGCCGAGGGGCGCACGCTCGTCCACGACTGGATGTACGAACTGCGCCTGTTCGCGCTCGAGCAGATGAGCGGCATGGGCGCGGACTTGTTCCTCGCGGACGCGCACCGCATCATCGTCAACGGCCCCACGCGCCTGCGCGGCGGCCGGACGCTGGACAGCCGGGACCTGCGGTCCGGCATGTCACTGATCGCGGCCGGCCTGGCGGCGGACGGCGAGACGTGCGTGGCGCCGCTCGAAACGGTGGAGCGCGGCTACAGCCAGCTCGTGGACCGGCTGCGATCGCTCGGCGCGAAGGTGACGAAGGTCAGCTAGATGCTGCCCTTCAATTATGCCGGGTGTTTCCCAAGAAGACGGCGGCAACTCCGGCGCCCGTGATTGCGGAGTGCCGGAGACGGTTGGCAGTGTTCCAACGGCTGGTGCGGACCGAGAAAGGTGGACGGAATGCGCGCTGACAAGAAGCGGCGGCTCGAGCGAGCCGGATGGGCCGTCGGGGATTCGGGTGATTTCCTGGGGCTCTCAGCGGAGGAACGCCGGTTCATCGACGCCAAGCTGGCCCTGGCAGACGGCCTGCGCCGACGGCGTGAGGAACTGGGCCTGACCCAAGGAGAGGTGGCTGACCGCCTCGGGTCCAGTCAGTCGCGCGTGGCCAAGATGGAGGCGGCCCACCGCACGGTGAGCACGGACCTTCTGCTCAGATCGTTGTTTCGACTGGGCGCGGGTCCGGAGGATGTGGGCCGTTTGCTGGTATCTCGGACTCGGAGACGAGCAGCATAGACAGTATGACTTCGGCAGTACACGGCTGACCCCCGGTAGGGATCGCGGGTTAGCCTCGCGGCCAGAGCCGCACCGCCGCATCGATCGCGGCGCTGTGTTCCCGGAGGTCAGCCATGGCGAAGTC
>JBFXBH010000057.1:0-15633 GCA_050183355.1 Vicinamibacterales bacterium
TCCGTTCGCATCCCCTGGCGGGCCTGACGATGGAACTGGTGTTGATCGCGCTGCTGGTCTGGACGACACCCAACCGCTGGGGCGCGGGCATCGCGCTGCATTACCTGTCCCGCGTCTACTGGCCCGAACCGGCGGATCCGATCCCGCCACCCCATCCACGCGGTGCCGACAGGCCACAGGCCCGCTCCGCGCGGCGGTAACCCCGAGTCTCAGTGCGCCGCGGTGCCGCCCTCGACGAGGGCGCGTTCGATCCGGCGGTCGGGCACGAGCCAGATGACGGCGACCAGCACGTAGACGACGGCCGACAGCCACGGCTGGACGAACGCACTCAGAATCCCGACGACGTACAGCAGCGGAGAGATCCGGCCCTTGACGTCGCTCCCGAGCGCGCGGGCGAGCACCGAATCCGGGCCGTGCGAGGCGATGATGGCCCGCTGCAGGATGTAGTACGCGATGGCGGCCATGAGCAGCACGACGCCGTAGAGCGCGAACGGTCCGGCGGCGAGTTGGTTCTCACCCATCCAGCCCGTGGCAAACGGCACGAGCGACAACCAGAACAGCAGGTGCAGGTTCGCCCACAGGATGCCGCCGCTCACGTGGCGGACCGTGTGCAGCATGTGGTGGTGGTTGTTCCAGTAGATGCCGAGATACACGAAGCTCAGCACGTAGCTCAGGAACACCGGGATCAGCGGCGCGAGCGCCGCGAACGCCACGTCATGCGGTACCTTCAGCTCCAGCACCATGATCGTGATGACGATCGCGATCACGCCGTCGCTGAAGGCTTCGAGTCGTCCCTTGCTCATCGACACTCCCCGGCAGGTTCCGTTGCACTAGTGCGTCAGGCCGTACATCAGGTAGTTCACGCCGAGCTTGTAGGCCTCGTTCGTGTCGTCGAACGCGCGGAAGCCGCGGCCCGTCCACTCCCAGAACTGCGACACGTCCGTGTTGTAGTTGATCATGACCATCAGCCGCTTGCGCGGGTCGTTGTCCTCGAAGATGCCGCGGAACACCGGCGGGCCCTCGTTGTACGCCTGCGGGAACCGGTCCACGAGCGTAGTCGGAATCTCGAAGAACGAGTGAAAGACCGGGTGGCCCGGGTCGAGGTCGACGAACCGCGCCCCCGGCAGCACGCGGCGCATCGTGGCGGCGAACGGTTCCCACCCGCCACCGTAGAGACCGCGCCAGTTCTCGGGCTTGAAGTCGTCGATGATGAGAAAGCCGCCCTTCTGCAGGTAGTTCCGCAGCCCCGCAGCCTCCGCGTCCGTCACGCTCCACCAGCCGACCTCGATCAGATACGCGATCGGGTACGACGTGAGGCGCGGGTCGTCGAACGTCATCAGGCCGATGTCGTCGGCGTGGGCGTCGATAAGCGAGATGTCCTCGACGATGTTCATCAGGTTCCGCTCGGCGAGTGGATAGCCGTGGGACCACGAGGGGCCGCCGAAGAATCCGCCGGTCGTCGGCGTGTAACGGATGCGGACGAACGTGAACCGGCCGTCGTAGGGGACGACGTGGCTGCTGTCCTCGACCCGGGCGCCACGAAACGGGCGCTGGGCCCGGGCGGTGGCGCCGAGCAGGACCAGCGCGAGCAGGCACGCGGCGGCGGCAGCGAGGCGCATCGGCGGAGCCCTATGCTACGCCCGGCGGCAGCCTCAGATCCGCCCCGCGGGACGCCCCGGCTCCCATCGCGCGGGCCGGCCGTGCCAGACTGCTTCCGGGTCCCACACCGATGCACACCCCCGACCGCCGTCCGCTCCGCGTGCTCGCCTGCTGCGGCGACATGTCCGTGGTCTACGGGCTGGAGCGCATGACGTTCGAGGTCCTGCGCGTGCTCCGCGAGCACGGCGCGCCCGTGCACTGCATCCTCAACACCTGGGAGGATGGGCGGATCCTGGCGATGGCCCGCGAGATCGGCGCCACCACGTCCACCGGCTACTACTGGCACGGCTTCGGGCGTCACCTGCTGAACCCGATCCGGCTCGTGCAGTTCGTCTGGGACGCGCTGATGACGAGCGCCGGGCTCCTCCGGGACGCCTGGAAGTTCAGGCCCACGCACGTGCTGACGCCGGGCTTCACGACCGTGCTGAGAAACGCTCCGGCGCTGCTGCTGCTGCGCGCGCTGGGCGTGCGCGTGATCCTGCGCGTGGCGAACCACCCGGAGCCGACGCGCTTCCACCATCTGCTGTGGTCGCAGGTGATCTCGCGGCTCGTGGACCGCGTGCTGGCGATCTCGGTCTTCTGCCGGACGCGGCTGGCGGCGGCCGGCGTCCCGGACCGCAAGCTCGGGCTCGCGCTGAACCGGCTCGCCACCCGGCATACGGACGCGGGGGTCGACGGGGACGTCATCGACCTCGTGCGGGCCCGCCGCACGATCCTGGTCGTGGGTCAGGTCGCGCCGTTCAAGGGCACGCACCTCGCGGTGGAGGCCGCGATCCGGTTGCTGTCGCAGGGCACCGACGCGCAGCTGGTCATCGTGGGCCGCGTGCCGGACTGGCCCGCGGCGTTCGTGGCCTACGTCGACGCGATGCGCGCGCGCGTGGCGGAGTCGGGCTTCGGCGACCGTATTCACTTCGTCGGCGACCGCCAGAACGTGCCGGGGATCATGGCGGCCGCGTACACGGCGGCGGCGCCCATCCTGCAGGAGGAGACGTTCGGTAACGTCGGCCTCGAATCGACGGGCGCGGGCCTGCCGCCGGTGATCTTTCCGACCGGCGGGCTGGTCGAGTCCGTGTCGCACCTGCGGACGGGCTTCATCTGCCGGGACTCGAGCCTGGAGTCGCTCGTCGAGGGGCTGCGCTACATGCTCGACCATCCGGCCGCACGGGCGGAGATGTCGGCGGCGGCCCTGGCCTGGCACCGCTCGCCGGACTTCCCGTTCAGCGCCGAGGCCTTCCGCCGCACCTGGCTGGACGTCTTCGACGCCGGCCCTGCGCGGTAGTCACGCGCGGCGTGTACTGCGCCGGGCCCGGCGCTCATCGAGGCAGCCGCGGCGCCCCACAGGAAATGCGGCGCGGAGCGCGACTGAAGTGTACGAGCCCAGGTGCACTTCTCATGCGCCCGCGGAGCGCGAGCACCGCATTTCCTGTGGGGCACCGTGGCTGACTCGTCACCGCCGCGATCGCGGACCTAACCCGTCGTTCCGAACCGCTCGTGGGCCGCCCGCGCGAGCCCCTCCCGGTGTTCCGGGTGCGCGATGGCGATGAGCGCCTCGGCCCGCTGGCGCAGGTTCTTCCCGTAGAGGTAGGCCGTCCCGAACTCGGTCACGACCCAGTGCACGTGCGCGCGCGTGGTCACGACGCCGGCACCGGGTTTCAGAAACGGCACGATCTTGCTGGCCCCCTTCGCCGTCATCGACGCCATCGCGATGATCGGCTTGCCGCCCTCGCTCAGCGCGGCGCCGCGCAGGAAATCCATCTGCCCGCCCACGCCGCTGTACTGAAAGGTGCCGATGCTGTCGGCGCAGACCTGCCCGGTGAGGTCGATCTCGATCGCGCTGTTGATCGCCACCACCTTCGGGTTCTTCGCGATGACGCTGCTGTCGTTCACATACTGCACGTCGAGAAACGCGAAGTCGGGGTTGTCGTCGAACAGGTCGTAGAGCTCGCGCGTGCCGACGGCAAAGCTGGTCACGACGCGCCCGGCGTGCTTCCGCTTGTGCCGGTTCGTGATGACCCCGTCCCGGATGAGCGGCAGGATGCCGTTCGAGCACATCTCGGTGTGCACGCCGAGGTCGCGGTGGTGCGCCAGCGCGCCGAGGATCGCATCCGGAATGGAGCCGATGCCCATCTGGAGCGTGGCGCCGTTCTCGATCAGGCCGGCGCAGCGCTGGGCGATGGCGCGCTCGCAGGCGCCGATGCCGGGACGGTAGTCGACCTCGGGCAGGGCGTCGTCCACCTCGACCATCGCGGTCAGCCGGCTCACGTGCACGTGGCCGTCGCCGTGCGTGCGCGGCATGCGCGGGTTGACCTGGGCGACCACGGTCCGGGCGTGCGCGACGGCCGAGCGCGCGACGTCCACGCTGACGCCGAGCGAGCAGTAGCCGTGGCGGTCCGGGGGCGACACGTGCACCAGCGCCACGTCGACCGGCAGGATGCCGCTGCTGAACAGCCGCGGGATCTCGCTCAGGAAGACCGGCACGTAGTCGCCGCGATCCGTGTCCACCACGGCGCGGACGTTGGCCGAGACGAACAGCGAGTTGACGAAGAAGGCCTCCCGGACGCCCGGCCGGTCGAGGCCCAGGTCGCCGAGCGTGCTGACGCTGACCAGCTCCACGTCGCGGAGGCTGGAGGCCCGGTCGAACAGGGCGCGCAGGAGGGTCAGCGGCGTCGCCGCGCTGCCGTGGACGAACACGCGGTCTCCGGGCTTGACCAGGCCGGCCGCGTCGGCGGCGCGCATCAGGGGGGCAGACATCGTCCCAGTGTGCCCGAGGCCGGCGACGCGGCAAGGTCAGCCATACGCCAGCAGACAATTTTGTCGATTGATACGTCTGACAGGACAGGGCTGTCCTCTGCGGATCGGCGTCAGCCGATCCACAATGACCGGACAGAGCGAGCCCGCCATGACGTTTGCCGACTACGACCCCGGCGCCTTCTTCGACGAGATGTTCGCGCGCAAGGGCGAGGCCCGCCCCGGCGCGCGCACGCTCGTGGACCTGGTGAACGCGCTGCCGGAGGGCGAGCTGATCCGGCGCCAGCGCTCGGCCGAACAGGCGCTGCTCTCGATGGGCATCACGTTCAACGTCTACGGTGCGGAGGCCGGCACCGAACGGATCTTCCCGTTCGACCTCGTGCCGCGCATCATCGAGGCGCGCGAGTGGCAGACCATCGAACGCGGGCTGCGCCAGCGCATCCACGCGCTCAGCCTCTTCATCGACGACGTCTACACGGAGCAGAAGATCCTCAAGGATGGCGTGATCCCGCGCGACGTGCTCGAGTCCGCGAAGACGCTCCGCGCCGCCTGCGCCGGGCTCCGCCCGCCGCGCGGCATCTGGTGCCACGTCACGGGCACGGATCTGGTGCGCGACAAGGACGGCCAGATCTACGTGCTGGAAGACAACCTGCGGTGCCCGTCGGGCGTCTCCTACGTGCTGGAAAACCGCAACCTGATGAAGCGGACCTTTCCGCAGGTCTTCGAGTCGGTCCGGATTCGCCCGGTCAACGACTACCCGGGCCGGCTGCGCGACATGCTCGAATACGTCGCCCCGGAGGGCGTCGGCACGCCGCGCGTCGTCGTGCTGACCCCGGGCGTCTACAACTCCGCCTACTTCGAGCACTCGTTCCTCGCGCAGCAGATGGGCGTGGAGCTGGTCGAGGGCCGCGACCTCGTCGTCAGCGACGGCTTCGTCTGGATGCGGACGACGAAGGGCCTCGAGCGCGTGGACGTGATCTACCGCCGCGTCGACGACGACTTCCTGGACCCGGACGTCTTCCGCGCGGACTCGATGCTCGGTGTCCGCGGCCTGATGAGCGTCTACAAGGCGGGACGCGTGGCGCTGGTCAACGCGCCGGGCACGGGCGTGGCCGACGACAAGGTCATCTACGCGTACGTGCCGCGCATCGTGCAGTACTACCTCGGCGAGGAGATCCTCCTGCCGAACGTGCCGACCTGGATCTGCGCCGAAGACGACGACCGCCGGTACGTGCTCGACCACCTGAAGGACCTGGTCGTGAAGGCGGCGAACGAATCGGGCGGCTACGGCATGCTGATCGGCCCGCACGCGTCCGAGAGCGAACGGGCGGACTTCGCGCAGCGCATCCTCGCCAACCCGCGCAACTACATCGCGCAGCCGACGCTGTCGCTCTCGCGCGTGCCGGCGATCATCGACGACCATTTCGAGGGCCGGCACGTCGACCTGCGGCCCTACATCCTCTACGGCCGCGAGATCTTCGTGCTGCCGGGCGGGCTGACGCGCGTGGCGCTCCGGAAGGGGTCGCTGGTCGTCAACTCGTCGCAGGGCGGCGGCAGCAAGGACACGTGGGTGCTCGACCAGGGCGGTGCCCCATGCTGAGCCGCGTCGCCGATTCCATCTACTGGATGACCCGCTACATCGAGCGCGCCGAGAACGTGGCGCGCTTCGTCGACGTCAACCTGAACCTGACGCTCGACCTGCCGGGGCCGGCCCTGCACCAGTGGCGGCCGCTCGTCGACATCACCGGCGACACGGCCGTGTTCCTGGAGCGCTACGGCGAACCGTCGCAGCAGAACGTGATCCAGTTCCTGACCTTCGACACGGAGAACCCCAACTCGATCCTGTCGTGCCTGCGCACGGCGCGTGACAACGCCCGGTCCGTCCGCGACGTCATCTCGTCGGAGATGTGGGAGCAGCTCAACGAGTCGTACCTGTTCGTCGCGGACGCGATCGGCCGGACGCGCTACTCCCGCGACCCGCAGGACCTGTTCGCGCAGGTCAAGATGGCCAGCCAGCGCTTCGCCGGCGTGACCGACGCCACGATGACGCACAACGAGGCGTGGCACTTCTGCCGACTCGCCCGCAAGCTCGAACGCGCGGACAAGACGTCGCGGATCGTCGACGTGAAGTACTTCCTGCTGCTGCCCGTCGTCCAGGACGTCGGCAGCCCGGTCGACGACATCCAGTGGGCGGCGGTGCTCCGGTCGGCGTCGGCGTTCGAGATGTACCGCAAGCGCTTCGGGCGGATCTCGCCCGACCGGATCGTCGAGTTCCTGGTGCTCGACCGCCAGTTCCCCCGCGCGATCCACAACTGCATGCACTCGTCGCGCGAATCCGTGCACGCGATCTCGGGCACGCCGGTCGGCATGTTCCGCAACCAGGCCGAACAGCTCCTCGGCGCCGTCTGCTCCGAGCTCGCCTACGCGCGCGTGGACGCGATCATCCGGAACGGCCTGCACGAGTATCTGGACCGGCTCCAGACGCTGATGAACGACGTCGGCCGTCACATCCAGCACACCTTCTTCGGCGCGCCGGACCCGTCGGCGGGCACGCCCCCGGCTGCGTCCGGCGGCGCGAACGCCTGAGGTACCCGTGGCCATTCACGTCGCGCTCTCGCACCGGACCCGCTACGCCTACGACCGGCCCGTGTCGCTCTCGCCGCACACGATCCGGCTGCGGCCCGCGCCGCACTGCCGGACCGAAGTGCTCAGCTACTCGCTGACCGTCGAGCCCGGCGGGCACTTCCTGAACTGGCAGCAGGACCCGCACGGCAACTATCTGGCCCGCGTGGTGTTCCCGGAGAAGGCCCGCGCGCTCGCGGTGGATGTCGACCTCGTCGCGTCGCTCTCGGTCATCAACCCGTTCGACTTCTTCCTGGAGCCCGGCGCCGAGCAGTACCCGTTCGTCTACGACCCGGCGCTGCGGCACGACCTGCTGCCGTACCTCAAGACGGAGTCACCGGGTCCGGCGCTCGCGGCGCTCGTCGCGTCGGTCGACCGCACACCGCGCGCCACCGTGGACTTCCTCGTCGGCCTCAACCAGCAACTGGCGAGCGACATCCGCTACATCATCCGGATGGAGCCGGGCGTGCAGACGCCGGAGGAAACGCTGACACTGGCGAGCGGCTCGTGCCGCGACACGGCGTGGCTGCTCGTCCAGCTGCTGCGGCACCTCGGCGTCGCCGCGCGCTTCGTCTCCGGCTACCTGATCCAGCTGGTGCCGGACGTGAAGGCGCTCGATGGTCCCGTGGGAGCGGCGACGGACTTCTGTGACCTCCACGCGTGGACCGAGGCGTATCTGCCCGGCGCGGGCTGGGTGGGCCTCGACCCGACGTCGGGCCTGCTGGCCGGCGAGGGGCACCTGCCGCTGGCCGCGACGCCGGACCCGATCAGCGCCGCCGCGATCACCGGCGCGGTGGACCCGTGCGAGGCCACGCTCGAACACGTGATGTCCGTCACGCGCATCGCCGAGTCGCCGCGCGTGACGAAGCCGTACGGCGACGAGGCGTGGGCGCGCATCGAGGCGCTGGGCCATGCCGTCGACGCCCGGCTGCAGACGGGTGACGTGCGGCTGACGATGGGCGGCGAACCGACCTTCGTCTCCATCGACGACATGGACGGCGCCGAGTGGACGACCGACGCGCTCGGCGCGCGGAAGCGGGAGCTGGCGGGCACCCTCATCCGGCGGCTCCGGCACCGGTTCGCGCCGGGCGGGCTCCTTCACTACGGTCAGGGCAAGTGGTATCCGGGCGAGTCGCTGCCCCGCTGGACGCTCGGCTGCTGGTGGCGGAAGGACGGCGACCCGATCTGGGCGGACGACGCGCTCATCGCCGACGAGTCGCGCGACTACGGCCACGGCCCCGCCGAGGCGCAGCGCTTCGTCGAGCGGCTCGCGCGCGAGCTTGCCGTCGAGGCGGGCTCGGCGATCCCGGCCTACGAGGACGCGTGGTACTACCTGTGGCGGGAGCGGCGGCTGCCCACGAACGTGGACCCGCTCACGTCGCGCCTCGACGACGCGGAAGAGCGCGCGCGGCTCGCGCGTGTGTTTACCCAGGGGCTCGACCACGTCGCGGGCTACGTGCTGCCGGTGCGACGGCTGGAGCCCGCCGAGGGCGGCCCGCGCTGGGTCACGGGGCGCTGGTTCATCCGCCGGGAGCACCTGTTCCTGATTCCGGGCGATTCGCCGATCGGCTACCGCCTGCCGCTCGATTCGCTCCCGTGGTCGGCGCCGGACGATCGACGGCTGATCGAACCTCCCGATCCGTTTGCGCCGCAGCCGGCGCTGCCGCCGCGCGGTGCCGCGGAACGTGCAACCGCACGGGGCGCGTGGAGTGGAACGGGACGCGGACTGGCCGCGCAGGAGGCGCCCCGGCCCGGCGACTCGGCCAAAGGCATCGTCCGCACGGCCGTGTGCGTGGAGCCCCGGCAGGGCCGGCTCCACGTCTTCATGCCACCGGTCGTCCGCACGGAGGACTACCTGGACCTCATCGCGGCCGTCGAGCGGACGGCCGAGGCGCTCGCGCTGCCGGTCGTCATCGAGGGGACGCCGCCGCATCACGACGACCGCCTGCAGCACTTCTCGGTCACACCCGACCCCGGCGTCATCGAAGTCAACCTGCAGCCGTCGGCGTCGTGGGACGAGCTGGTCGAGCGGACGACGGTGCTGTACGAAGAGGCGCGGCTCACGCGGCTCGGCACGGAGAAGTTCATGCTCGACGGCCGCCACACGGGCACCGGCGGCGGCAATCACATCGTGGTCGGCGGCCCGACGCCCGCGGACAGCCCGTTCCTGCGCCGGCCGGACCTGCTCAAGAGCCTGGTCGGCTACTGGCACAACCATCCGTCGCTCTCGTATCTGTTCTCCGGACTCTTCATCGGGCCGACGAGCCAGCACCCGCGTGTGGACGAAGCCCGCGACGACGCCGTGCGCGAGCTCGAGATCGCCTTCGCGCAGGTGCGCCAGGGCCACGTCCCGCCGTGGCTCACCGACCGGCTCTTCCGGAACCTGCTGGTCGACGTGACGGGCAACACGCACCGCGCCGAGTTCTGCATCGACAAGCTGTATCCGCCTGAAGGCGCCGGCGGGCGCCGCGGCCTCGTGGAGCTGCGCGCCTTCGAGATGCCGCCGCACAGCCGGATGAGCCTGACGCAGCAGGTCCTGCTGCGCGCCCTCATCGCCACGTTCTGGGAGCGGCCGTACGAGCAGCCGCTCGTGCGCTGGGGCACGGGACTGCACGACCGGTTCCTGCTGCCGCACTTCGTCGGTGCCGATCTGGACGACGTGCTCGGCGACCTGCGCCGCGCCGGCTTCCCGTTCGAGCCGGAGTGGTTCGCGCCGCACATGGAATTCCGCTTCCCGCTCTGCGGCGCCATCGCCCGCGACGGCGTGCATCTCGAGGTGCGCCAGGCGCTCGAACCCTGGCACGTGCTCGGAGACGAGCCGACGGCGGGCGGCACGGTGCGGTATGTGGACTCGTCGGTGGAGCGGCTGCAGGTGAAGGTGCGGGGCTGGACGGGCTCGCGCTACGTGCTGGCCGTGAACGGCCGGGCGATCCCGCTGCACCAGACCGGGACGGTCGGGGAACTGGTGGCGGGCGTCCGCTTCCGCGCCTGGCAGCCGCCGGAGAGCCTGCACCCCACGATCGGCGTCCATGCGCCGCTGGTCTTCGACGTGATCGACACGTGGAGCGGGCGCGCGCTCGGCGGGTGCGTCTATCATGTGGCTCACCCAGGTGGCCGTGCGTCCGAGCAGTTTCCCGTCAACAGCTATGCGGCCGAAGGCCGCCGGCTCGCGCGGTTCAGCGCCCTGGGCCACCGGCCCGGTCCGCTGCCGACCCCGCCGGACGAACGCGACCCGGAATTCCCGATGACCCTCGACCTCCGCCGCCCGCCCGCCGCCGGACTCACGGCACGCCCGCTCGCCGAACCCCGGTGACCCCGCAGGCATCCGGCGATGCGCCCGCGATGAGCCTGCTCGACGACTACCGCGTCCGGGCCGGCGTCTTCGACGAGGCATTCGAGACCGGCAACCGCCTGCGGCCGTTCTGCGCGCCGCTGTTCACGTCCCTCGACGCGCTGGGCCGGCACGAGCTGGCGTCGCGCTGGGAGAACGCCCGCCGGACGATCCGGGACAACGGCGTCACCTACAACGTCTACGGCGACCCGGCGGGCTCCGACCGTCCGTGGACGCTCGACATGGTGCCGCTGCCGATCGGCGCCCGTGAGTGGATCCGGATCGAGGCGGGGCTGGTGCAGCGGGCGCGCCTGCTGAACACCATCCTCGCGGACCTCTACGGCCCGATGCGGCACGTCGAGGACGGCACCCAGCCCCCGTCGCTCGTCCACGCCAACCCGGCGTTCCAGCGGCCGTGCCACGGCACGCCCGTGCCCGGCGGCATCCACCTGCACCTGCTCGCGGTCGACCTGGCCCGCTCCCCCGACGGCGAGTGGCGCGTGCTGAGCGACCGCGCCCAGGCGCCCTCCGGCGCCGGCTACGCCCTCGAGAACCGGATCGTGCTCTCGCGCGGCCTGCCGGAGGCGTTCCGCGAGTGCCAGGTGCCCCAGCTCTCGTCGTTCTTCCGGGCGCACCGCGACGGGCTGGCGCGCCTGGCGCCGCCGCTCACGCGTGACCCGCGCGTGGTGCTGCTGACACCGGGCCCGCTGAACGAGACGTACTTCGAGCACGCCTACCTCGCGCGCTACCTCGGGTTCACGCTCGTCGAGGGCGGTGACCTCACGTGCCGCGACGGCCGCGTGTTCATCAAGACGCTCGACGGCCTCCAGCCGGTGGACGTGATCCTGCGCCGTCTCGACGACGGCTACTGCGACCCGCTGGAGCTGCGCTCGGACTCCACGCTCGGCGTCGCCGGCCTGGTGGAAGCGGCGCGCGCCGGGCACGTCACCGTGGCCAACGCGCTCGGCAGCGGCCTGATCGAATCGCCGGGCCTTGCCGCCTTCTTCCCGGAGCTCTGCCGCCGGCTGCTCGGCGAGGAACTGCTCCTGCAGCCGGCGCGCTCGTGGTGGTGCGGCCACCCGGACGAGCTCACCTACGCGCTGGAGCACGCCGCGGACCTCGTGTTCAAGCGGTCGCTGCCGGGCTCGGCCAGCCCGCCGATCTTCGGGCGGATGCTGACGCGCGATCAGGTGAAGTCCCTGCGCGCGGCGCTCCGGGCGCGGCCGGAGGACTTCGTCGCGCAGCGCGAGGTCGTGCTCTCCGTGGCACCGTCGTGGTCGGGACAGGGGTTCCACCCGCGCCAGGTCGTGCTGCGCGCCTACGTGGCCGTCTCGGGCGACTCGTGGGTCGTCATGCCCGGCGGGCTGACGCGGACCGGCATCGACGACGGCGAGCCGATCGTCTCGATGCAGCGCGGCGGCGGCAGCAAGGATACGTGGGTCATCGGCGACACCCCGCCGAAGGCCGTGTCGCTGCTGCCGCCGGCCGACGTGCGCGTCCGGCGCGAGAGCCGCGGCACGGACCTGCCGAGCCGCGTGGCCGACAACCTGTTCTGGCTGGGCCGCCAGGTGGAGCGCGCCGAGCAGACGGTGCGCCTGCTGCGCAGCTTCGTGACGGCCGTGACGCGCGAGGACATGACGGCGCGGACGCCGGAGACCGATTCGCTCGAGCGGCTGCTCGTGGACCTCGGCGCGTGGCCGGCCGACGCGACGGGCTCCGGGCCGGACCTCGCGTCGTTCGAAGCCACGCTGGCCGAGCTGTTCAGCCACGACGGCCAGGCCGGCGCGCTGCGGGGACCGCTGGCCGACATCCGGCGCATCGCGATGTCCGTCCGGGACCGGCTCTCGCTCGACACGTGGCGCATCCTGAGCCAGCTCGAAACGGGCGCCACGCTCAGGCGCGGCCGCGTGCAGGTGGACGACGTGCTCCGCCACCTCAACCTGCTCGTGACGAACCTCGCGGCCTTCAGCGGCATGGAGATGGAGAACATGACCCGCGGCTACAGCTGGCGGTTCCTCGACATGGGCCGCCGTCTCGAACGGGCGCTGGCCACGACGGCCCTCGTGCGGTCGGCGCTGACGGTCGCCACGCCGATCACCCGCGTGCTCGCATCGCTGCTGGAGATCGCGGACAGCGGCATGACCTACCGCCGACGGTACTTCGCCGAGCCGCAGCTGCCGCCGGTGCTCGACCTGCTGCTCGGCGACGGCAGCAACACGCGCGCGCTCGCCTTCCAGCTGTCCGCGTTGACGGACCACCTCGCGCAGTTGCCGCACGAGGACGCCGCGTCGCAGATCATGCAGCAGCCGGCCCTGATCGCCGACGTGACGGCCCGGCTGGATCAGGCCGACTTCGGCGACCTGGGCCGTCCGTCCGAGGACGCGGGCTACGCCCCGCTCTTCGCGCTGATCGACCTGGCCGACCAGCGGGTGCGCGGCCTCTCGGACGCGCTGGCGGCCTCCTACTTCAGCCACGCCGAAGTGCGCGTCAGCCAGTAGCGCCGCTCCAGGAGACACCGTGCGCTACGACGTCACGCACACCACGCACTACCGCTACAGCGAGTCCGTGCTGCTCTCGCACCACGTGGCGCGGCTCTCGCCCAGGACGCTGCCGCACCAGACGTGCCTGACGCACGCGCTCGAGATCGACCCGGCCCCGGCCGTCAGCCGCGGCCACCGCGACTACCACGGCAACGACACGACGTTCTTCATGATGGAGGGCGCGCACCGCGAACTGCGCGTCACCGCACGGAGCCGGATCGACGTGGCCACGCCGCCGCCCCCCGGACCCGCCGCCGCGCAGCCGTGGGAGACCGCCCGCGACCACGAGCACCTGCCGCTCGACGTGATCGAGTACGTCTTCGAGTCGCCGGCCGTGCGGATCACGGAGGAGGTGGCCCACTACGCCCGCGCGTCGTTTCCGGCGGGACGGCCGCTCGTCGAGGCGGTCACGGAGCTGATGGGCCGCATCCACGCCGACTTCCAGTTCGACGCGCAGGCCACGACCGTCGCCACGCCGCTCGCCGACGTCATGCAGCTGCGCCGCGGCGTGTGCCAGGACTTCTCCCAGCTCGCCGTCGGCTGCCTGAGGGCGATGGGCCTCGCCGCCCGCTACGTCAGCGGCTACATCGAAACGCTGCCGCCGCCCGGCCGGCCGAGGCTGATCGGGGCGGACGCCTCGCACGCGTGGCTCGCGGTGTACTGCCCCGGCGAAGGGTGGATCGACCTCGACCCGACGAACAACGTGCTGCCGGGTGACCAGCACGTCACGCTCGGCTGGGGCCGCGACTACGGCGATGTGAGCCCGCTGCGCGGCGTGATGCTCGGCGGCGGCGACCACCTGCTCACGGTCGCCGTCGACGTCGTCCGCGTCGACGAGTAGCCCCAGGGCGTCGGGCATGGCACCTGACGCCGGGACGTACGACGTCGCCGGAGGGTGTGGCGTCTGCCGGGGCGACCGCTCCGGTTCCGCATGCCGGACAAACGCATCTCCGGCGAATCTGTCGCATCCGGGCGGGAACCCTGTCGACGCCCGTAGCCTGATCGACCTACGGGTCCCACCGTCGACATCCCGCCCGGCGCCTGCGGTGCATTTGTCGTGAGGACGGCATGCTCCACAGTCGCCGTCGCGCCGGCATTCGTTACCCCCGTCGGCTCGAACCACGTCCCTGCTCCGTACGATTGACGCGCGGTGGGAGCGCGGCGTACCGTCCGTGCTGCTGGAGGTTCTGCCATGACACGTCTACTGATGGCCGCCGGGCTCGGCCTGATCGTTCTCTCAACCGCCACGTGGCGCACCGAGGCGGCGCCCGATCCGGCGAAGGACGACCAGGTGCCGGTCTACGAGTGGGATCCGTACTGGCCGAAGCGGCCCCTGCCCAATCACTGGGTGCTCGGCAACGTCGCCGGCATCGACGTCGACGCGCAGGACCACGTGTGGGTGCTCAATCGCCCGCGGTCCGTGCTGGCCGGTCACGAGACCGACGCCGCGTACCCGGAGCCGGAGTCCGAGTGCTGCGTGCCGCCGCCGGCCATCGTGGAGTTCGACGCGGCGGGCAGCGTGCTGCAGGGCTTCGGCGGGCCGGGCCCCGAGTACGACTGGGCCAACAGCGGCATGGCGGGTGGCGGGGGCGGCGAGGGCACCAACCAGACGTCCGCGCAGCGCGTGGTGAGGGGCTACGACCCGACGTACTCCGCGAAGGCGCCCGCACCGCCGCGCGTCAACATGGAGCCGCGACCGTATCACTGGCCGCGCGGTGAGCACAGCCTCACGGTCGACCGCGCAGGCAACGTCTGGATGGGTGGCTCGCACGTGCTCAAGTTCACGCGCGAGGGCAAGTTCCTGCTCGAGGTCGGCTACGACGGCGGCAAGGGCAAGGTCGACAGCCACAACACGAAGGTGGTGGGCGGCGGCGGCAACGTCGCGGGTGTGGCGGTGGACGTCGACGCCCGCGAGGTGTTCATCGCGGACGGCTACCAGAACCGCCGCGTGATCGTGTTCGACTCGGAAACGGGCGCCTTCAAGCGATACTGGGGCGCCTACGGCAAGCCGCCGGACGACACCGTGCCGCCGCGGAAGCTGCCGTTCACGTGGAAGCCGACCGACCCGCCGCCCACGCAGTTCTCCGTGGCGCACTCCGCGCGCATCGACAAGGACGGCCTGCTCTATATCGGCGACCGCAACAACTCGCGGATCCAGGTGTTCCGGAAGGACGGCACGTTCGTGAAGGAGGCGTTCATCCGTCCGAGCACGATGCGCGGGACGGTGCTCGACCTGAACTTCTCGAAGGACAGGGACCAGCGCTGGCTCTTCGTGGCCGACGGCCGCAACGACAAGGTGTGGATCCTGCGGCGGGCGGACCTCCAGGTGATCGGCGAATTCGGCCACGGCGGCCAGATGGGCGGTGAGTTCACGATCGCCCACGCGATCGCCGCGGACAGCAGGAACAACCTCTACGTGGGCGAGAGCCTCACGGGCAACCGCGTGCAGCGCTTCCTGTACAAAGGCACGCGCAAGGCCACGCGCCGCTACGATCGCTGGGGCAACCTGCAGCCCTGAGCAGCGCCCGGACTAGTGCCCGGCGGCGGGGGCGGGCCGGCGGGCGAACGCTTCGAGGGTGGCGCGGTCGCGGACGTAGGTGTCGTCAAAGAAGGTGACGACGCCCGTCTCGAGGTCGTGCATGCCGCCGATGATGGCGGCCTCGCCGGCCGTGATCAGCTCCTCGAGGATGAAGCTGCGGTTCAGGATGGTGCGCACCGACCGGCGGACGTTCA
>JBFXBH010000058.1:0-15601 GCA_050183355.1 Vicinamibacterales bacterium
GCAGGCCGTCGCGGCGATGGGCATGGTGGCGTCCGCCGCGCCGCCGGCCTTCGTGGCGACGCACATCACGGTGACGCGGTCGGCGCAGGCGGCCGACGTGCCGGGCGGCGACCTGCTGCCCCCGCGATTGGCCGGCAACTGGCTCGCGCTGATGGATTACTGGGCCGGCGGGGGAGACGAACCGGTCTGGTTCCTGGCGGATCCCCGCCGCTTCGACCTGGATTCGATCGACCCGGACGCCCGCCGTGACGTCTCGCCCTTTCCATGGGCCGTGGCGGCGTTCCCCGAGATGGGTGGCGTGCGGCCCACGGCGGCGCTCTGGTACCGGTTCCGGCCGCCCGTCTGGGTCGTGGGCGACGGCTGGTCGCTCTCGCCCGAAACCGGAGGCGTGACGGCCGCGACCGGCACCGGACCCCACGTCCGGCCGGTGCGCGCGCTGGTCCGGCGCACCCCTGGCGCCGTCCGTCTGCTGGTGGGCGGCCGCGCGCTCGCGCCGGTGGCCGGGGCTCCGCCGATCACGCTGTCCCTGGACGGCCGGACCGTCGACACCTGGACCTTCGGGGAGCGGGAGACGTTTCTTCACTTCGTCGAGCTTCCTCCCGGGTCGCTGGTCGGGGAGGGGCCCTACGCCACGGTGACCGTGTCGGCGGTGCCACCGCCCGGCGGCGTCGCCGTGCCGGTCGCGCTCACCCAGTTCCGGGCCGGCCCCGCCTCCGCGCTCGCGTGGGGACTCGGGGACGGCTGGCACGACGACGAGATCGACGTGCCGGCCGCCTCGCGCTTCCGCTGGTCCAGTGAGCGCGCGGCGATCGACGTCCGCGGCGCAACCGGCGCCATCCGGGTGCTGGTCGCGGGCGAGTCGCCGCTCCGCAATTTCGAGACGCCCCCCGACGTGAGGCTGTCCGCCGGCGACCGGGTGCTGGCCGCCGCGAGCCCGGCCGCCGACTTCGTGCTCGACGCCCGCGTGCCGCTGGCCGTGCTCGACGCCGCCGGTGGCCGCCTGACGCTGACGACGTCGCGCACGTTCACGCCAGCCGAGCGTACCGGCTCCCCGGACCAGCGGCGTCTCGGCCTGCGGATCACCCGGATGGAGGTCCGGCCCGACCCCTGACGTGCATCTCGGTCGGCTGCAGTCGATATCGGGTGCGCCCTGCATTGACACTGCGTGATCCGCGCGCTTAAGCTCACCGCCATGACGCGCCGCTCACTCACACTCGCCGCTCTTGCCGTCCTGCTGGTGATCGGTCTGGAGGCCTGCGCCAAGAAGGTGCCGCCGCCAGCGCCGCCGCCACCGCCGCCACCGCCGGCTGCGCCGCCGCCGCCGCCGCCCCCACCGCCGCCACCGCCGCCGCCTCCGCCACCGCCGCCGCCAGCGCCAAAGCCGCTGACGGAGGACGAGATCTGGAGCCGGAAGTCGCTGAGCGATCTGAACAGCGAGAAGCCGCTGTCGGACGTGTTCTTCGACTACGACAAGTCGGAGATCCGCGAGGACGCGAAGGCGCCCCTGCAGCGCGCGGCCGACTACCTGAAGCGCTGGACGTCAGCGCGCGTGTCCATCGAAGGGCATTGCGACGCGCGTGGCACCAACGAGTACAACCTGGCCCTCGGTGAACGCCGGGCCCAGGCCGTGAAGGACTACCTCGTCAGCCTGGGCGTGGCGGCCGATCGCCTGCAGCAGGTCAGCAAGGGCGAGGAGAGTCCGGTCTGCACCGAAGAAGAAGAATCCTGCTACTCGCGGAACCGCCGCGGCGGGTTCATCTTCACCGCCAAGTAGTCCACCGATCGACGCCACGGCCCGGGGCGCAGGCTCCGGGCCGTGGCCCTTCCTCACCCGTCCCGGCCCCGGACGACGTCGTCGGCGCCGCGTGTCCGCGCGGTGCTACGCCCCGGCGAGTTCCGCCAGGATGGCGTCCGCCGCGGCGCGCGGTTCCGCCGCGCCGATGATGGGGCGGCCCACGACGAGATAGCTCGCGCCGGCCTTCACCGCATCCCGCGGTGTCATCGTGCGGTGCTGGTCGTCCCGGCTCGCGCCGGCCGACGCGCCACGGATGCCCGGCGTGACGATGACGAAGTCCGGTCCGCAGGCCGCGCGGATCGCCGCCGTCTCGAGCGGCGAGGCGACGACGCCGTCCATGCCGGCCTGCTGCGCCATCCGCGCCAGCGACTCCACCTGCGCGTCGAGCGCGCGCGTCACGCCGACCGAGGCGAGCGTCGGTGCGTCCATGCTCGTCAGGACCGTCACCGCGATCATGAGCGGCTTCGGGACGCCGAGCCTGGCCGCCGTGTCGGCGCCGGCCTGCGCGGCCGCCTGCATCATCGGCACGCCGCCCGACGCGTGCACGTTCACCATCCAGGCCCCCGTCGCGACGGCGGACTCGACGGCCTGCGCCACGGTGTTCGGGATGTCGTGGAACTTGAGGTCGAGGAAGACGCGGGCGCCCGTGTCCACGAGGCGTTTCACGAGGTCCGGACCTTCGAGCGTGAACAGCCGGCTGCCGACCTTGACGCCGCCGACGGCCCCGCGGAGCAGGCCCGCGAGCTCGAGGGCGCGGGCGCCGCTGTCCACGTCGAGTGCCACGATCACCGGGTTCATCTGTTGTCCCTTCAATGCCGGTCCTTCGCGAAGTCGACCGTGCCGACCAGATCCGTCACCCGCGCCAGCCCCTTGCGCGTCAGGTAGTCCGACAAGCCGCGCGTCAGGCCCGACCAGATGAACGGGTCAACGAAATTCGCCGTGCCGACCTGTACCGCCGTGGCCCCCGCGATCAGAAACTCGATCGCGTCGCGCGCCGAGGCGATGCCACCCATCCCGATGACGGGAATCTTCACCGCCTGCGCGCACTCGTAGGTCATGCGGACGGCGATGGGCCGGATCGCCGGGCCCGACAGCCCGCCCATCCCGTTCGAGATCGCCGGCCGCCCCGTCTCCACGTCGATCACGAGCGCGAGGAACGTGTTGACGAGCGAGACGGCGTCCGCGCCGGCGTCCTCCGAGGCCTTCGCGAACGACGCCGGGTCCGTCACGTTCGGTGTCAGCTTCGGGATGATGGGCAGCGGCGTGGCCTTCCGGACCGCGCTGACCACGTCGAACGTGCCGCCGAGGCTGCACCCGAACTGGATGCCGCCTTCCTTGATGTTCGGACACGAGATGTTGATCTCGATGGCGTGGACGCCCTCGGCATCGGACAGCGCGCGCGCGACCTCCGCGTACTCGTCGATCGACGTGCCGCAGATGTTGACGATGGTCGTCGCGCCCGTCTGCCGGATCGCGGGGAGCCGATCGCGGATGAACCCGTGGACGCCGATCCCCTGCAGACCGATCGCGTTCAGCATGCCGGACGGCGTTTCCACGATCCGCTCGGGCGGGTGGCCCTCGCGCGCCTTCAGGAACAGGCCCTTCGTGACGAAGCCGCCGAGCGTCGCCAGGTCGATCGTCGACGCGTACTCGAGCCCGTAGCCGAAGCAGCCGCTCGCCGCGATGAACGGATTCGCGAGGGTGAGCGACCCGATCCGGACGGAGAGGTCGGGCGCTACTCCCATACGATCTCCGCGCCGTCGAACACCGGCCCGCTGATGCACGAGCGGACGAAGTGCTGGCCGCCGTGGCCGTCCCGGAGCGGCACGACGCAGCTGTAGCAGCCGCCCATCCCGCAGCCCATCACGCGCTCGACCGAGACTTCGCACGTGCGTCCGAAGCGCGTGGCGAGCTTCGAGACAGCTTCGAGCATCGGTTCGGGTCCGCACGCATACAGCGTGACGGCGCGGCCCTCCGCGGCCGCGAGTTCCCGTTCGAGCGGCACCGTGATGCGGCCCCTGTCGCCGAGGCTGCCGTCCTCGGTGGCGAGGACGAGCCGCGCGCCGCGCGACGCGAACCAGTCGAGGTAGAAGAGGTCCGCCTTCGACCGCGCGCCGTAGAAGAGCGTCGCCTTCGTGCCGCGGCGGTTCAGGTCCTCGAGCACCGTGGCGAACGGCGCGAGGCCGACGCCACCCGCGAGCATCCACGCCTCGGCCGGAGGGTCGACGAGCGTGAACGGTCGGCCCAGCGGGCCCAGGCAGTTGACGCGGTCGCCCTCCGCGGCCTCGAACAGCAGGTTCGTGGTCACGCCGATCCGCTTGCTCAGAATCGTGATGCCGGCAGGCGCGCCCGACCGGTCGCGCAGGATCTCGAACACGGAGAAGGGCCGCCGGAGCAGCGGGTCGGTGCCCCGGCCGGGCTTCAGCATCACGAACTGGCCGGGCTGGCAGGCGGCGGCGATCTCGGGCGCGGCCAGGCTGAGGACGTTGTAGTCGGGGGACAGGCGCGCGTTGGCGATGACGCGCGCCCGGATGTCGACCGGCATGCTACCCGCGAGTATAGACATCGGGCGCCTCAGCGGCTGCCTTCGGGGGCGCCGTCAAACGGCGCGCCGTCGTGGATCCACGCGGCGATCGCCAGAACCTCGTCCGCGTCCGGCCGGGCCATCCCCGCTGGTGGCATGGCCCCACCCGCTCCCGGAGGCAGCAGCAGACGACGGACGATCTCGCTCTGCATCGGTTTCCCGGGTACCAACGCCGGACGCCCGCTCGCCCCGCCTGCCAGCGCCGCCTCACGCCGGTCCAGGCGTAATCCGTACTCCTGCTTCTGCGGGCCGTGACAGCGATAGCACTTTGACTCGAGTACGGGCCGGATCGTTGTGGCGTAGAGCGTCGGTTCCGCGCTGCCTGGCGCTGCCACCGCCGCCGGCTCGATGATCCGCTTCAGCGCCGGTGGTGCGTTCTCGACGAGGTATCGCGACCCGTGCGCGAGCTCTCCGCCGGAGTGTCCCGTGGCCACCACGGCGGCCAGCACAACGAGGAACAGCCCGCGGTAGACCATCCGGGCCACCGGCCCGGCGGCGTACGCGAAGGCGACCCGCTGCGCGATGAGCGTGGCCGTCGCCAGGCCGATCAGGGCCAGCCCGGCGACCAGATGCTGCGTGAGCGCCGCCTCGTTGTAGCCGCCAGCGGTCGACCGCCAGAGACCGAAGATGGCGACCACGACCGTTGACGCCACGGAGACGGATAGTGCCGCGCCGACGAGGCGGCGGGCCTCCGCCGACGGCCGGAACAGCACGTAGAGGTCCAGCAGGAACGTGATCGCCAGCGCTCCGATCGGAAAGTGCAGGAGGACCGAATGAAACGGTCCGAGAAAGAGCCTCCACTCGAACATGCATCCATGTTACGTGGTTACGCGCTATACTCCGGCTCAACTCTTTAACCGCGGCCCCGCGAGGCCGCCAAGAGGTGTGTCATGCCCATCGTCATGGACGCCGACCGGATCGGTCGCGCGCTCACCCGCATCGCCCACGAGATCGTCGAGCACCACAAGTCCCTGGACGGCATCGCCCTGGTCGGCATCCGCTCGCGGGGCGAACATCTCGCGCGCCGCATCGCCGCGTCGCTGAAGGCCATCACCGGACAGGACGTCCCGACGGGCGCGCTCGACATCACGCTCTACCGCGACGACCTGAGCCGCCACTCCGTCGGGCCGCAGCCGCTGGTCCGGATGACGGAGATTCCGTTCTCCATCGACGACCGGCGCATCCTGCTCGTCGATGACGTCCTCTACACGGGCCGGACGATCCGCGCGGCGCTCGACGCGCTCATCGACTTCGGACGGCCGAAGGTGATCCAGCTCGTGGTGCTCGTGGACCGGGGCCACCGGGAGCTGCCGATCAAGGCCGACTACGTCGGCAAGAACATCCCGACGGCCGCGGCCGAGAGCGTGCAGGTGCGGCTGGCCGAGACCGACGGCGTGGACGACGTGAGCGTGGATCGGGGGGACGCATGACGGCCACCACGACATCGCAGGCGACCGGCGCGCTCGCGCCCGCCACCGCGCTGCGCCACAAGGACCTGCTCGGGATCTCGGACATGACCCCCGAGGAGATTCAGCTGGTCCTCAACACGGCCGACGCCATGAAGGAGATCGGCTCGCGCACCATCAAGAAGGTGCCGGCGCTCCGGGGCAAGACCGTCGTGAACCTGTTCTTCGAGCCGAGCACGCGCACGCGCACGTCGTTCGAGATCGCCGAGAAGCGCCTGAGCGCCGACACGCTGAACATCGCCATTGCCTCCTCCAGCGTCGTGAAGGGCGAGACGCTGGCCGATACCGCGCTGACGCTCGAGGCGATGAATCCGGACATGATCGTGCTGCGCCACGCGTCGTCGGGTGCGGGCCACCTGCTCTCGCGCATCTGCAGGTCGTCGATCATCAATGCCGGCGACGGCACGCACGAGCACCCGACGCAGGCGCTGCTCGACGCCTACACGATCCAGAAGAGCAAGGGACGCATCGCGGGGCTGAAGGTGGCCATCGTGGGCGACCTGCTGCACAGCCGCGTGCTGCGGTCGAACGTCCACCTGCTGACCAAGCTCGGCGCCGAGGTCTGGGTGTGCGGCCCGCCGACGCTCATCCCGGTGGACATCGCCCGGCTGGGTGTCAAGGTGACGCACCGCGTCGACGAGGCTGTTGACGGCGCCGACGTGATCATGCTGCTCCGCATCCAGCTCGAGCGGATGCAGGGCGCCTACTTTCCATCCCTCCGCGAGTACTTCTCGGTGTTCGGCATGACCGAAGCACGCGTGAAGCGCGCGAAGGACGACGTCATCATCATGCACCCCGGTCCGATGAACCGCGGGGTGGAGATTGCGTCCGAAGTGGCCGACGGCCCCTTCTCCGTGATCCTCGATCAGGTGGCCAACGGCGTTGCCGTCCGCATGGCCGTGCTGTACCTGCTGGCCGGCGGAGTGGAACACCATGAAGAAGCTGCTTAGGGGCGGGCGCGTCGTCGACCCCGCGACCGGCCTCGACGGCCAGTTCGACGTCCTCATCGACGGCGACCGCATCGCGAAGGTCGGGAAGGACCTGCCCGTTGCCGGTGCGGAGGTCGTGGAGATCCCCGCCGGGTTCGTGGTCGCCCCCGGCCTCATCGACATGCACGTCCACCTGCGCGAACCCGGGCAGGAGCACAAGGAAACGGTGGCCACCGGCACGATGGCCGCCGTGGCCGGCGGCTTCACCGCCGTCGCGTGCATGCCGAACACCACACCCATCAACGACAACGCCGGCATCACCGCCTACATCGTCGCGAAGGCGAAGGAGGCGAACCTCGCGCGCGTCTATCCCATCGGCGCCGTGTCCAAGGGATCGAAGGGCGAACTGCTCGCCGACATCGCCGACATGCGCGAAGCGGGTTGCGTGGCGCTCTCGGACGACGGCTGGCCCGTCCGCACCGCGCTGATGATGCGGCGGGCGCTCGAGTACGCCGGCATGTTCGGCATGCCCGTCATCGACCACTGCGAGGACCCGTCGCTCAGAGCGGACGGCGTGGCCCACGAAGGCTGCTGCGCGGGCCTTCTCGGATTGAAGGGCATTCCGGCCGCAGCCGAATCGATCATGGCCGAGCGGGACATCCTGCTCGCCGAGCTGACCGGCTCCGCCGTGCACATCGCGCACATGAGCGCACGCACGTCGCTCCGGGCCGTGCGCAAGGGCAAGGAAGCCGGCATCCGCGTGACCGCCGAGGTGACGCCGCACCACTTCACGCTGACCGACGACTACCTGGCCGCGCCCGTGGCGTACGACACCAACACCAAGATGAACCCGCCGCTGCGCGAGGTCGCCGACCGCGATTCCATGATCGCGGGACTCGCCGACGGCAGCATCGACTGCATCGCCACCGACCACGCGCCGCACCACTACGACGAGAAGAAGGTGGAGTTCGACCACGCGCCGTTCGGCATCGTCGGCCTCGAGACGGCCGTCTCGCTGACGTTCGACCGGCTCGTCCACGCCGGTGTCATCAGCCTGAGCCGGATGGTGGCGTTGCTCTCCACGAATCCCGCGCGCATTCTGAACATCCCGGGCGGCACGCTCGCCGAGGGGTCGCTCGCCGACATCACCATCCTCGCGCCCGACATGAAGGTGCTCGTCGCGGCCGCCACCATGAAGACGCGCTCGAAGAACATGCCGTTCGAGGGATGGGAGCTGCGCGGCGGCGTGGCCGCGACGATCGTCGGCGGCCGGACGCTCTTCAACAATCCCGACGCCGGCCTGAAAGGCTAATCTCATGCCGGCCGTGCGTCGCACCAGACGTGCTGCCGGCCCCGATCCGGCCGCGCTCGGCCCGCCGCTCGACGCGCTCTATCGCGGCTTCGACCACGTCGACTCCGCGTCCGATCCCGTCCACATCGTCCGGCGCTTCACCAGGAACGACGACCGCGAGGTCGTCGCCTTCTGTGCGGCGGGGCTGGCCTTCGGCCGGGTCGCCAGCGTCCTCCAGTCCATCGAGGCATTGCTGGCCGTGATGGGGCCGTTCCCCGCGCGGTACGTGCACGATTTCGACGTGGCCCGCGAGCGCCCGAGGCTGAAGCCGCTCGTGCACCGGTGGGTCCGCGGCGACGACCTGACCGCGCTGATGCTGATCCTCCAGCGGATGCTGCGGGACCATGGCTCGATTGAAGGCTTCTTCCTGGCCGGTGATGACGGGGCGTCCGCGGACATCTCAGCGGCGCTGAGCAACTTCTCGGCGCGAGCGCTCGAGACGGACCTGCGGCCCGCCTACGGTCGCGTGCCGAAGCGCCCCGGCGTCACCGCGTTCTTCCCGAAGCCGTCAGGCGGCAGCGCGTGCAAGCGGCTGAATCTGTTCCTGCGCTGGATGGTCCGGACCGACGCGATCGACCTCGGCGTCTGGACGCGCGTGTCGCCGGCACGCCTCGTCGTCCCGCTCGACACGCACATCATCAGGCTGGGGCGCTGCCTGCGGCTCACGCGGCGCGTGACGCCCGGGTGGAAGATGGCCGAGGACGTGACGTCCGCGTTGCGGCGCATCGACCCTGTCGACCCGATCCGCTTCGACTTCTCGCTGTGCCACATCGGCATGAACGGCGCCTGCGGGTTCGGCACGAAGAGGGGCGACACCGCCTGCCCGCTGAAGGGGCAGTGTCACCCCTTGACCAGGTAGCCCTTCTTCATCAGCACTTCCCTGACGCGTTCGCGCTGTTCGCCCTGGAGCTCCACCGCGCAGTCGGCGACGGTGCCGCCGGTGCCGCACGCGCGCTTCAGGTCGGCGCACAGCTCCTTCAGGAAGGCGGCGTTGTTCGGCAGGTCGTACACGACCGTGACCGTCTTGCCGCCGCGGCCTTTCTTCTCCATGCGCAGCTTTGCGATGACGCGGTCCGGCACGCGTACCGCGGGCGCGCGCTTCGCGCTGCACTGACAGTTCTTCGCGGGCCAGCCGCAGCCCGGACACACGCTACCGACGCCCGTGGAGTAGACGAGACGGCCTCCGGAGCTGTCGCCCACGCCGGCCTCAGCCCTGCCCGCGCAGCGCCGCCGCCACGCGGGACATGCGCGCGTGTGCATCGGTGGCCACGTCGCGGATGGCGGCGGACAGGCCGCCCGGGGCCGAACCGAGCATCGCCAGCGGATCGGTGAGCCGCACGGTGGACGCCCCCGCGCCGTCTTCTTCGACGGTCACGTTGCACGGCAGCAACAGCCCGACGTTCGGGTCGGACGACACGGCCGCGTAGGCGAGCGGGGGATTGCAGGCGCCGAGGATCGTGTAGCGGCGGAAGTCCCTGCCGAGCTTCTCCTTGAACGCGGCCTGCAGGTCGATCTCCGTGAGCACGCCGAATCCTTCTGTCTTCAGCGCGGCCTTCACGGCGTCACGCGCGTCCGCGAAGCCCAGCGGCAGCGTCACTTCGAATCCGAGCCCCTCGGTCATGCCAGCCTCCAGAGATGTCCCGTCAGGGATCGTATCGCTATCTGGCGGCCACCCCCACGGGGACGCTCTGGACGAGCCGTGCGTACAGCCCGGCAGTTGTCTCGACCATTCGATCCAGCGAGAACTCGGACCGCGCCCTCGCGCGGGCGCTTTCGCCGAGCGCGCGCCGCAGGTCCGCGTCTTTCAGCAGCAGCGTGATCGCCGAGGCCAGCGCGCGTTCGTCCTTCGGCGGGACGAGCAGGCCGGTCACGCCGTCCTCGATGAGATCCGGCACGTGGCCGACGGCGGTGGCGACGATCGGGCGGCTGGCCGCCATCGCTTCGATGAGCGCGAGCGACCCGGTGACGTGCAGCGCGGCGGAGGCGTACACGTCAAAGCCCTTGAGGTGACGGGCGCTGTCGGCGTGAAAGCCCGGCAGGAACACGTGGCGATCGAGATGCCGGTTGTGCACGTCGCGCGTCAGCGCGGCCCGCTGCGGGCCGTCGCCCATGATGATGAAGCGGGCATCCGGCACGT
This sequence comes from Vicinamibacterales bacterium, assembly GCA_050183355.1. Lineage (GTDB taxonomy): Bacteria > Acidobacteriota > Vicinamibacteria > Vicinamibacterales > UBA2999 > CANKJK01. The sequence continues at coordinate 10,263 of JBFXBH010000058.1, forward strand.
CGTGCAGCACGAGGCCGGCGGCGGCGATCAGGTGGTTGTGGCCCTTCTGCTGGTCGAGGATGCCGACGTTGCCGACGATCGGGGCGTTCGTCGGCAGGAAGAACTCGGCGTGCAGGTTCGCGGGCTCCACGCGCTCGATGCGGTCCACGTCCACCCCGGGCGGAATCAACGCCACGCGGGAGGCCGGGACGCCCTCCGCGAGCAGGCGCTGCCGGACGCTGCCGTTGGTCGCGACGAACGTGTCCACCTGGCTGTACTTCCACTTGGAGAACGTCGTGCGCTCGGGGCGGAACTCGGACCGCCGCGTCACGACGAGCGGCAGGTGCGTGGGGCCGGAGATGATCGCGATCGCCGTGGCGGCCATGGCCACGGCGTGCGAGTCGTGGGCGTGGACGACGTCCGGCCTGCTGGCCTTGAGGATGCGCGAGAGCCGCCAGGCGGCGGCGATGTCCACGTCGCCCTTCGGGGCCAGGCCGACGACGTCCATCCCCTCCGTCATCCGCTGGAAGAGCGGCCCCCCGGGGTGGGCCACGAGCGTGGCGCGGTCCCCGCGCTCCCGGAGGCCGACGACCAGGTCGAAGACCTGCCGCTGGCCGCCCTGCCACGCCGGAGACGTGTCGATGTGGAGCGAGTGCATCGCGCCGGTGGGGGAGCGTGGATCAGCCGGGCCCCCGGGCGCAAGGCCGATGTCAGGGCCGGCCGGACTCCGTGTCGTGCGGGATGGCCGTGCCGACGGGGCGCGAAAGCTCCCACAGCTTGGCGAACTTGATGAACACGCCGTAGGCCGACACGGCCGAGAGCAGGTACCCGGCGGCGCCGTCCATGAAGCCGCGCCGCAGGAAGTAGTTCCGGATGAACGCGGCGGGCGGGTGAAACGCGATCTCGACGAGCGTCGTGCGCCGGCCCTCGACGTACATCTTCTGGGCGGCGAGCGTGGAGTAGTGATTCAGGCGCGCGACCTGATCGGCCAGGTCCTCGTACGAGAAGTGGTGCAGCTCGCCCTTCAGGTAACCCATCGGGCTGGTCAGCTTGACCGACTCGTGGACGTACTCGCCCACCCAGCGGCCTTCGCGGCGGTCGTAGAGGCGGAGCTGCCAGTCCGGATAGTGGTCGGTCGTGCGGACCCAGCGGCCGAGGATGAAGCTGACGCGCGGCATCCGATAGCCGCGCCGGGGCGGCTCCGACGTCAGCAGCGCCTGAATCTCGGCGGCCAGTTCGGGCGTCACGCGCTCGTCGGCGTCGACGGAGAGAATCCAGTCGTTCGCGGCCAGGCCGTGCGCGAACGTCTTCTGGTCGACCCAGCCGGTCCAGTCCCGGTGCTCGACGCGCGCGCCGTGGGCCTTCGCGATGGCCACGGTGTCGTCCGTGCTGCCGCAGTCCACGACGACGATCTCGTCGGCCCAGCGGACCGAGTCGATCGCGGCGCCGATGTGCTTCGCCTCGTTCTTCGTGATGATGGTGACCGACAGCTTCGGCACGCGGCGATCTTAGTCCAGCCGCCGCGCCCGGCCGTACGACGTCAGCCGGATCCCCCGGCGCCGCCACCCGTGGTGCGTCAGAACGAGCGCTGCTGGGTGCCGCCGGACACGGTGGCCGTGGTAGGCGGCGCGGCGCCGCCGGTCTGCACAGCACCGGCCGCGCCCGTGACGCCCGCGCCGCCCGCGAGCGGCGCCTGCTGGATGGTCTCGAAGTCCACGGCGCTCTTGTTGTAGTCGAGGATCGCCTTCAGCTCGTTCGCCTGCGCCTGCGCGAGGTCCCGCTGTGCCTGGAACACGAAGAAGCTGGTGGACTGCCCCGCGGCGAACTTCTTCTGCTCGGCCTCGAGCCGCCGCGCGGCCAGCTCACGTGACGCGCGGGTGCTGCCGACGCGCTTCTGATTGGTCGTCAGCGTGCGGGCGGCGTCGCGTACCTGCGTGGCGACCTGGAGCTGCTGGTTCCGGAGCTGGAGCCGGGCCTGCGACTGCTGGAGCTTCGTCCGTGCCAGGTTCGCCTGCTGCGCGGTCTGGCCGAGCGGATAGTTCACGTTCACCGAGAGCGTCCAGCGCGGGTACTGGTTCTGGAAGATGTCGCCGAGCGCCGCGCCGAAGCTGCGCTGGGCCGAGCCGATGATCGGGCCCGGGAAGCCCGGGCCGCGGATGGCCTGCGTGCCGCCCAGGCCGTTCAGGCCGTAGTCGAGCTGCGCGTTGACCTCGGGGAGCGTCTGGTCGGTCAGGAACCGAAGGTTGACGTCGGTCGCCTCGATCGCGGTCAGCGCCTGCTTCAGGTCGGTGCGCGATTCGAGCGCCTTCGCCACGGCGACGTCGACGTTGACCGACAGCGGCGAGAACGGCGGACGGTCCGTGGGCTCGATCCGGACGGTCCAGAAGTCGGCGGAGGCCGGGTCGAAGATCAGCGTGCGCAGCGTGTCTTCCGCGCGGTCGATGGCGGCTTCCGCCACGATGACGGCTTCGTCCCGCTGCGCGACCTCCGCCTCGGCCTCGACGATGTCGATCGGCGCCATGGTGCCGATCTCGACGCGGGCGCGGTTGTTGCGCAACGACTCGCGGGCCAGGTCGAGTGACTGCCGGGCGACCGTCAGCGACTCGAGCGCGTACGCCAGATCCCAGTACGCGTTGCGCACCGCGCGCGAGGTGGTCGCGATCGAGGCCTGGACGTCGAGCTCCGAGCTCTGCCGGTTCTTCCGTCCGACTTCGAGCTGCTGTTTGACGCTGTCGATCCTGAAGTTGCGGAGCAGCGGCTGCACCACGGAGAAGCTGACCGACGAGTTCACCTGCGGGTTGAAGTTCGTGAAGAGGTTGGTGGTCGTGGACCGCGTGTTGTCCCAGCCGAGCGCGAAGCTGGCGCCGTGCCACTTCGTCGCCTGGCGGATCCCGACGTTGCCCGCGTAGCGGTGGTCGTTGATCTCGTCGCCGGAGGCGCCGGAGAGGAAGCTGGCGTTCGGCGTATCCGTACCCGCCGTCGAGCCGGTGGCGGTCAGCGTCGGGCTCCACGCGGTGAGCGTCTGCGCGATGGCCAGATCCTGCAGCTGCGGGTTCACCTTCGCGAGCTGGATGCCGAGGTTGTGCTCGAGCGCCTGACGCACGGCCTCGTCCAGCGAGAGCTTCCTGACCTCCCGCCCGGGTGCCGCTGACTGCGCGGACGCGGCCAGTGCGGAGTCCGCGCCGGGGAGCGCCGCCTGCGAGAGCGCCGCGCGCGGGAACACCGCAACGGCCGTGACGACGATGGCAGTGATGGCAAATCGGTGACAGAACGTGGTCATGAGCCGGGGACTCCTGGTGTCGGGGGCTGGACGGGTAGACGTGCGGGCGGAAGGTTTGGTTTCAGGCGGCGCGGCTATACTGACGATCCGCATGGATGTCATCGATATCTTCCGTCGTACGGGTGCGCTGCTCGAAGGCCATTTCCTGCTGTCCTCGGGCCTCCACAGCCCCGGGTACCTGCAGTGCGCGCTGGTGCTGCAGCACCCCGCGCACGCCGAGGCCTGCGGCGCGGCGATCGCCGCCCAGGTGAAGGCGCTCGGCATCCAGACGGTGCTCTCGCCGGCGCTGGGCGGCATCGTCATCGGCCAGGAGGTCGGCCGGGCGCTCGGCGTCCGCGCGATCTTCGCCGAGCGGCAGGACGGCCGGCTCGTGCTGCGCCGCGGGTTCACGCTGGCGCAGGGCGAGCGCGTGCTGGTCGTCGAGGACGTGGTGACGACCGGGGGGTCGACACGCGAGACGATCGATGTCGCGCGGGGCCGGGGCGCGGAGATCGTCGCCGCCGCGGCCATCATCGACCGCAGCGGGGGCAACCCCGGCCTGCCCGTCCCGTTCCACGCGCTGGCGGTGATGGCGCTGCCGACCTACGAGGCGGCGGCGTGCCCGCTCTGCCGGAGCGGGTCGCCGGCGATCAAGCCGGGTTCCCGCACGCCCGCGTCGGCCTAGCCGTCTCACTCCGCATGCGCACGCTGCGCCTGACGGTCGCCTACGACGGAACGTCGTTCGTGGGCTGGCAGCGGCAGGCCGAGGGGGTCTCCATCCAGGGGCTGCTCGAGGAGTCCCTCGCGCGGATGGAGGGTCGTCCGGTGACCGTGCACGGCGCCGGCCGGACCGACGCCGGGGTCCACGCACTCGGACAGGTGGCGAGCGCCACCGTCAGCTTTCCGCACGACGCGGAGACCATCCGGCGTGCGATGAACGTCACCCTGCCCGTCACGCTCAGGGTGCTCGACGTGGCTGACGCACCGGAGGGCTTCCACGCGCGGTTCAGCGCCACGTCCAAGACCTACCGGTACCAGATCGCGAACACACCGGTCGCGCACCCGTTCGTCGTGCCGTTTGTCTGGCACGTGCCGGAGCGCCTTGATGTGACCGCCATGCAACGGGCGGCGGCGGCGCTGGTCGGGGAGCACGACTTCGCGGCGTTTCAGAGTGCGGGCACGCCGGTGGCGAGCACCGTCCGCGTGCTCACGGCCTCCACGCTGACGCGGCAGGCTGCATCCACCGGCGAGGCCAGCCTGCAGGACCTGCTGGTCTACGAGGTGAGCGGGACGGGCTTCCTGCGGCACATGGTGCGCGCGATTGCCGGCACGCTCGTCGAGGTGGGGCGCGGCCACCGCGAGTGGGCGTCGATGGACGGCCTGCTCGCCGGTCGCGACCGGCACGCCGCCGGGCCCACGGCGCCGGCCGGCGGCCTGGTGCTCGCACGGGTCGACTACTGACCTGCGATCCAGCCCCGGCCGGGCGGACGCCCCGGCACCCAGGCGGGCTAACCGTATTCCGACCGGGGCCCTTATGATCTGAGTTGATGCCGCTCGATGCCCTGCTGGCCGGGATCCCGCCGGGTCACCCGGACGAGGCGCTCGCGCGTCAGGTCAGGCCCGACCACCTCCCGGCACACGTGGCGATCATCATGGACGGCAACGGCCGCTGGGCCGCCGAGCGCCGCCTGCCGCGCGTGGAGGGCCACCGGAACGGCGTCGCGGCCGTCCGCGAAACCGTGGAGTCGGCCGCGGCCCTCGGGCTCCAGGTGCTGACCCTCTACGCCTTCTCCGTCGAGAACTGGAAGCGGCCCGCCGCCGAGGTCGGCGCGCTGATGATGCTGCTGAAGCGGTATCTGCGGAGCGAGCTCAGGACGCTGCTGACCAACGGCATCCGTTTCCGCGTGATCGGCCGTCCCGAGGGGCTGCCCGCCGACGTGCAGGACGAGTTGACCACCGCGGTCGACCGCACGGCGGACAACCGCGGCATGATCTTCAACCTCGCGCTGAACTACGGCGGCCGGACGGAGATCGTCGACGCCGCCCGGCGCGCGATCGCCGCGGGCGTCCGGCCGGCGGAGCTGGACGAGGAACGCTTCGC
>JBFXBH010000059.1:0-15525 GCA_050183355.1 Vicinamibacterales bacterium
GCCACGCGCGGGTGTGCCAGCGCGTAGCCCACGCGCAGCCCCGCCAGCCCGTAGGCCTTCGAGAAGGTCCGCGTGATGACGAGGTTCGGGTGGCTGGCGAGCCAGGCCACGCTGACGGCGCGTTCGGCCGGCGGCAGGTATTCGTTGTAGGCCTCGTCGAGCACGACGACCACATCGGCCGGTACGGCGGCGAGGAAGGCTTCGAGGGCCGGCGCCGCGAGCCGCGTGCCGGTGGGATTGTTGGGGTTGGCGACGAAGATCACGCGCGTGTCGGCCGTGAGCGCCGCCCGCATCGCGTCGAGGTCGTGGCCGAAGTCGCGCGCCGGGACCACGATCGCGCGTGCGCCACGGGCCTGCGTGGCCAGCGGATACACGGCGAACGCGAACTGCGAGAACACGGCGGCCCGCCCGGGTGCCAGAAACGCGCCGGCCACCATCTCCAGCAGGTCGTTGGAGCCGTTGCCGAGCACGATCGAGGCGGCGTCAAGGCCGACCGCGGCCGCGATCGCCTGCGTCAGCGCGAAGCCGTCCGGGTAGCGCGACGCTCCGCCCAGTTCCGCTTCGATGGCGGCCTTCGCGCGGGGCGACATGCCGGCCGGGTTCTCGTTGGAGGCCAGCTTGACGATCACGGAGACCTCGAGCCCCAGCTCGCGCGCGACGGCCGTGATGGGCTTGCCAGGCAGGTACGGCGCGATGGCCCGGACGTAGGCGGGGGCCTGCTCGCAGAGGTCGTCGATGGACATGACCCGGGCATCGTACCCCGGCGATTGCCCGGCCTCCAGCCCGCCGCCAGCGGGTATAGTGTCAGCCGTCCGCCGGACGACGGCGCATCGGGAGGAACGCGGCATGTGCGATCAGGATCACTTTGAACAGGACGTGCTGGAGTACGAGACCCGCGGTCTGGTGACGCGGCGCCAGTTCGGCGTGCTCCTCGGGGCGGGCGCCGCGATGATGCTGCCGGCCGTCGTGGGCGCCGTGGCCGTCAAGGAGTCCGACGTCCAGATCAAGACGCCCGAAGGTACGGCCGACTGCTACTTCGTGCACCCCGCCACGGGCACGGCGCCGGGCGTGATTGTCTGGCCGGACCTGTTCGGCCTGCGCCCGGCCTTCCGGCAGATGGGCAAGCGGCTCGCCGAGTCCGGCTACGCCGTGCTCGTCGTGAACCCGTTCTACCGCGTCATGAAGGCGCCCACGGCGCCGAAGGGCGCCGCGACGCCCGTCAACGACCTGATGCCGCTGATGCAGGCGCTCTCCGAGGCGACGCACATCGCGGACGCGAAGGCGTTTGTCGGCTGGCTCGACACGCAGCCCGCCGTGGCGAAGAACCGCAAGATGGGTGCGCAGGGCTACTGCATGGGCGGCCCGATGGCGCTCAGGACGGCGGTGGCCGTGCCGGACCGCGTGGGCGCGGCGGCGTCGTTCCACGGCGGCGGGCTGGTGACGGACGCACCGAACAGCCCGCACGCGCAGGCCGCGAAGACCCGGGCGCACCTGCTCATCGCCATCGGTGACAACGACGATCAGCGCGCGCCGAAGGACAAGGACATCATGCGCGAGACGTTCGCGAAGGCGGGGCTCGCCGCGGAGATCGAGGTCTACGGCGCGCCGCATGGCTGGTGCCCGCCGGACTCCCGCGTCTACAACGAACCGCTGGCCGAGAAGGCATGGAGCCGGCTGCTGGCGCTCTACGGCAAGGCGCTGGCCTGATCGACTGACGAGGCATCACATGCGCGCTGCTCATCTGATCGGCGCGGTGCTCGCGGCCCTGCTCGCAGGCGCCGCGATGGCGCACGCGGCGAGCGACCTGCGGCTGATCGAGGCCGTCAGGGCGGGCGATGCGGCGGCGGTGCGTCAGCTCCTGGCGAAGAAGGCAGACGTCAACGCGCAGCAGCCGGACGGCGCGACCGCCCTCCACTGGGCGGCGGAGCGTGACCGCACCGACCTCGTGGACGCGCTCCTCCGGGCCGGGGCCCTGCCCAACGCCGTCAACGACTACGGCGTGACGCCCATCATGCTGGCGGCGGCCAACGGCAGCGACGCCGCGATCGAGCGCCTCATCGCCGGTGGGGCGGACGCGAATGCGGCGCTGCCGACCGGCGAGACGGTGCTGATGACGGCCGCCCGTACCGGAAAGCTCGCTGCGGTCCGCGCGCTCGTCGCCCACGGTGCGGACGTCAACGCGAAGGAGAAGGTGAAGGGCCAGACGGCGCTCATGTGGTCCATCTGGCAGGGGCACGATGACGTGACCCGGGCGCTCGTCGAAGCCGGGGCCGACGTGAAGGCGGCCTCGGCGGCCGGCTCCACGCCGATGCTCTTCGCCGTGCGGGAAGGGAACCTGCCGATCCTCCGGTTGCTGTTCGACAGGGGCGCCGCGGACGCGAACCAGGCGGGCAGCGACAACTTCCCGGCGCTGCACATTGCCATCATGCGCGGCCATGTCGAGATGGCGAAGTTCCTGCTCGACAGGGGCGCGGACCCGAACAGCAGCAAGCCCGGCTTCACCGTGCTGCACTGGGTGGCCGGGACCTGGGAGTCCGGCCACGCGCACGACTACATCTTCAACGAGACGGCCGTGAACCGCGTCCACGAGTGGAGCGTGCTCGCCGGCATTCCGTCCGTTCCGCAGAAGCACGATCTGATCCGGACACTCGTCGCGAAGGGCGCGAACGTCAACGCGGTCATGGAGAAGGCGCCGCCGCGCTTCGGGCACTCGCTCTTCAAGACGGGCCTGCTGCGGGGCGCGACCCCGTTCTATCTCGCGTCCGTCACGTCCGACATCCCGACGATGAAACTCCTGCTGGAGTTGGGCGCCGACCCGAAGATCCACGCGGCCGACAACAACTCGCCCATCATCATGGCCGCCGGGCTGGGTCGTGTGGAGCAGGAGAGCCGCGTGCCGGAGGAGCGCGCCATCGAGTGCGTGAAGTTCCTGCTCTCGCTCGGCGCGAACATCAACGAGGCCAATGCGGCCGGCAACACGCCGCTGCACGCGGCGACGATGGCCGGGCTGGAACACGTGGTGCGTTTCCTTGCCGAGCACGGCGCCGCGATCAATGCGAAGAACAAGGCGGGCGTCACGCCGCTCAAGCTGTCGCGCGGCTTCGAGGACATGTTCCTGCTCTACATGCGACCGAAGGCCGCGGCGGTGCTGGAGACGTTCGGCGCGACCGAGTAGGGCCGTCGGGCCCGGGTCGCAGATGGCGAGCCGTATCGTGGACACCCGCATCCTCGGCCCGGTAGTCGCGTTCCTGTGCATTGCGCCACTCGCGGCGCAGGCGCCGTCGTTCGACGTTGCGTCGATCAGGGAGAATCGCGCGGGCCACATCGGCCCCGCTGGTGCCCAACGCGTGCAGATGACGGGTGGCACACGCGCGCATCTCGTCAACGTGCCACTGCGGACCATCATCGCCATCGCGTTTCATGTCAGCCCGGACGACGTCGAAGGCGGTCCGTCATGGATACGCAGTACGTCGTTCGATATCGACGCGAGAGTCGAACAGCCTGTGTCGGCTCCGACGATGCGGTTGATGCTGCAGGCGCTGCTGCGCGAGCGATTCACGCTCGCTGTGCGGGACATAGAGGTGCCGGGCACGGGTGCTGCGCTGGTGCTTGCGAATCCGGAGCGAGGGCCAGGGCCGAAGCTCGTGCGGGTGGAGGTCACCTGTCAAGGCCTTCGGTCTGCGGCCGAGCCTGGGGTTGAGAATCCCTGCGGTCTCGCCGTCATGCCGGACCACAACACAGGCAACGGGTTCGCGATGGAGGTTGTCGCGGTTCAACTGGGGGCGACGCTCAGGCTGTCGCCTCCGGTGTTGAATGAAACAGGACTCACCGGTCTCTGGCGGTGGGATGTCCGTTGGAGTCGAGCCTGGCGCGACGACCCCTTCGGCGTGAGTCCGGAGGTGGCCATCGAAGAGCAGCTTGGCCTGAAGCTCGTCGAGCGGACCATACCAGTCCCGACGATCGTCGTGGAGTCCGTCAGCCGGCCCATCGAGAACTGATGGCGTCAGGCTCCGCGCAGCTCACGGCCGGACGACGATCGGCGCGCGCCAGAACGCGACCTTCGAGCCACCAGGATCCAGGACGCTGACCTGCACGTCGTACCGGCCGGGTTCCAGACGGCTGATCGGAACGCTGGCGTGCAACGGCACTGCCTTGGAACGGGGGTGCATGCCCTCTGTCACGGGCAGAGGCGCCGTCTCCATCACCTTCATGCCATCTACGTAGAAGCTCACGAACGCCACCAGCGGACGCATTGTTTCGGTGTCGCGTTCGTAGGCCTGCAGGTAGACCATCAGGTCGCGTGAGCGGCTGAAGACGCGCGTGACGCTCGGCAGCAGCTTCTGGCCGCCTGAGACCAGCGGGTTCACCGCTTCGGCATCCACCTTCTGCTTCACCTGCGTCAGGGCCTGCGCGAGCGGCACGCGCTGGCCGCTCAGTACCACGCTGCTGATGGGCAGGCGCGTCTCTTCCTTGTTCAGGTTGGGCACGGTGAAGGCCGTCTGATACGTGCCGATGCGTCCGGTTGTCGAGTCGCGGACGAGCAGCTTGATGACGTACCTGTCCGGAAGCAGCGTGAAGCCGGTTTCATACTGGATCGGCTGGCTCGCCAGCCGGGTGGCCGAGTCGCCGCTCAGTGGAATGTCCAGCTTGTCGCGTACGTTCTGGATAGTGTTGCCGTAGGCGTCCTTGACCTCGCCGATCACGTCGAGCAGTGTCCGTTGCGCGCCGCCCTTCTTTGCCAGCGCCAGCTCGCTGCCGGGAATCTTCACGGCCACCGGGACGAAGTACTCCGCGCGGTTCAACTGGAAGTAGTTCACCTCCAGCGCGATCGGGATGTCCGTGATCGGGTTCTCGAGCATCAGCGCGTCTTCGAGCTGCCGCTCCTTGTCAGCCGCCGACATCCTCTCGAACGTCTTGTCCGCAAAGTAGCCCTGCCGGTGGCGGACGACGCCCTCGAGCCCCGCGCGGAGCGTCACCTTCACGCGGCGGAACTTGCCGTCCGTCTTCAGGTTCGTGGCGTAGTAGCCGAGGATGTAATAGCTCTTGATCCCGTCCGCCGCCTGCGCGATGCCGAGCGCGAGGTCGTTGTAGTCGAACATCGCGGCGCCCCCGGTGTCCTTCGCGAGCGCGTAGAGCGTGTCCTGCGACTTCTGGAAGTTCGTGGCCATCGCCGTCGCAAACTGCCCCGTGAAGGCGCCTATGCCGCCCGGCGACCGCTGGGTGGCGTCGCCGAGCGGAGCGGTGGCCACGAGCCCGCGCGCGTCGATCGGGTTCAGCGTGACGTTGGCGCGGAGGGCCGCGTTGACCGTGGCGCGAAGCTGCGCCTGGTTGTCCGCACCGTTCAGCCGGAGGCCGCTGGAAAAGTAGATGAGCGCCTTCTGCTCGGCAAGCGGACGCAGCATGTCCACCGCTGTCTGCAGCGCCGCAAGCTGCCGGTCCGTGTTGAAGATGTTGAACTCGGCGTCGTTCTGGCCGAAGGCGGTGCCGGGGTCGCTGATATCCGGGATCCCGTCGCCATCCAGATCGTCACCATAGATGAGCCGCTGGATCTGCTCGCGGAGCGCCGCGCGGTTGTCGGTGAAGTCCTGTCGGACGCGGACGGCGCCGTTCTGGAAGGCCATCAGCGCGACGAGGTCGAGCGGGGTCATCTGCGTGTCCAGATACTGCAGCGCATTCGTGTACGCCCGCATCTGGTCGGCCGGCGGCATGGCCGACAGGTCGAAATAGAGCACGAGCAGCCGGCGGTCACGGTAACGGATGTCACCGGGCTGCGACCGGGCGATGCCGCCCTGGATGGCAGGTGGCGGCGCGTCGGGGCGCGCGGGCGGCGCTGCCGACGCCGGTGCCGATGTCGCGGGCGGCGCGGCGGCGTCGATGCGCTGGAACTCCGCGAACGCCACCGTCTGCGGCACGCCGTCTTCGGTGACGAGGAAGTCGTTCGGCGTCAGCCCTTCGATCGGTGTGCCGTCCTTTCGTGTCACGGTCACGGTCTCGACCACCAGGCGAGTGTTCGCGCGGAAGACGGGCTGCTGCGCTGCGAGACGCGGCGACACGGCGATCGCCTGCAACCCGACGATCGCGGCGGCCAGCAGGCCGGCGGCTCGAACGGTGGGGCGGACGCGCGCCATCAGAATCGCAGCCTCAGGCTCGTCTGGATCTGCCGCATCGTGTTCGCCCGGACGGGCAGGCCGAACTGTGGGCTGCCGACGATCGTGTTCACGGCACTGTAGGTGACGCGGTTCAGGAGGTTCGTGGCGTCCAGCCGCCAGTCCAGCAGCAGACGTTTCCCGTAGGGGAACGTGCGGGTCAGGCTGGCGTTCAACTGAAACTGCCGGGGGCCACTGACGGAGTTGCGGCCGGCCGTGCCCCACTGGCCCGCCTGAGGCGCCGCATAGGCCGCGGGGTTGAGATACGTGCCCGTCGGCGCGGTGTCTGCCGCGCCGGTGCGGTCTGCCCGCAGCGTACCGACGACCCCCGTCCCGCGGATCGGTACCAGCACCAGCGGTGTCAACGGCAGGCCGCTCCCCGCCGTGATCGTGGAGGAGATCGTCCAGCCTTTCCACAGCGCGCCGGCCAGGCCGCTCATCAGCCCGCCGCCGGAGATGCCCACGCCCGTGGTGTATTCGATCTGCGCGGTGAGCAGGTGCCGCTGGTCGAAGGCCGAGCGGGAGCGCTCGGCTTCGAGGTCCAGCCAGTTCTGCGCGATGGAGCCGCCCATGACCGTGGCGCCGCTGACGCCGGCCGAGTTGTCCGTGCCCTTGGCCAGCGTGTAGTCCACCGTGGCCGTGAAGCCGCTCCGCAGCCGGCGGCGCACCTGCGCCTGGAGCGCATTCCTGAGCGACGTGGCGTTCGACGTGACGTAGACGAACCCGCTCGGGCACGTCGGACAGCGGTTCACGGCACCGGGCGCGTACGTGTTCGGCAGGAACATCTGCGGCAGGTGCGTGCCCTTCGTGCCGAGGTAGGTGAGCGTCGCCGTGAGGGAGAACGGCAGGTCGCGCCGGATGGAGCCCTGCCAGTTGTGTGCCGAGCCCACACGGAAGTTCGGGTCCACTGCATACGTGTTGAGCGTCGCGGCCTGCCGCGCGACGAAGCCGTTGGCAAGCGTCAGCGGCGTGCCGGGCGTGTTCTCCGCGAAGAACGTCGTCGAGAGCGGGGGCTGCTGTGCGAGGGCCGTGACGATGGGCTGGTAGACGTTCGTGTTGCGGTAGATCCCGTAGCCCGCGCGGACCAGGAGCGACGAGCCCGGCACCGGCCGCCACGAGAGGCCAATCCGCGGCTGGATGCCGCGACGGTCCGGCTGGAGGAGCGACCCCTGCACGGGAGTGGCACTCGTGAAGCCGGGGGCGATGTTCAGGTTGGCGAGCCGGCCGAACCGTTCGCTGAGCGGGGCCTCGTATTCCCACCGCACGCCGGCGTTCACCGTGAGCACCGGCGAGACCCGCCAGTCGTCCGAGAAGTACGCCGCATAGGATGACCCGCGCAGGAACTTGTCCGGATTGCCCGACGCGATGCTGCTCGTGGACGGGATGCCCAGCAGGAAGTCCGCGACGTCGAAGCCCGTGACGGCACCGGTGAACGCAAACGCACCACGCGGATCCTCCTGCGCATTGATGTTGATGTGGTGCCGGCGCACCTCGCCGCCGAACGTCATGGCATGCCGGCCACGGAACCAGGAGCTTTCCGCCGCCGCGGTGTGCGTGAGGTTCGCCGTATGCGCGGGGAGTGCGTCCGAGAGCGCGACGATGCCGCTCGCGAACGTCAATCTCGGCGGTCCCCAGTTGCCGGGTGCCTGGTTGTTGCCGGTGATGCCGGCGTCGCCGGAGACGTTCGTGCGGTTCGCGAAGTAGGGCGTCGTGCGCGTCGTCTGCCCGGTGAATTGATAGCGCATCCGGAGCGAGAGCATCTGCGAAAAGCGGTGGTTCCAGTTCACGACTGCGTCGAGCCCCGATTGGCGTGTCTCGTCCTCGAAGCGGAACAGGTCGCGTGAAGCCGTCGTCGTCCGCTGATACGACACATTCCCGAAGAGCTGGTTGTTCCGGTTGATCGGCTGCGTCAGCCGGAGCTGGATGTTCTCCTGCGTGAGCTGGCTGACCACCGGCGCCTGGTAGTTCGTGCGACCCGCACCGTCCACATTGGCCGTCGGGTAGTAGCCCAGGAGCGCCGCGGCCTGCGGGCTGAGCCGGTCGGCCGGGATCGTGCCGTTCGCGAACGGCTGCCCGATCCGCGGGTCGAGGACGGTGACGGGACGGCCGCTGCCGTCCACGGACTGCGAGAAGTCGCCGGCGCGCTCGAGGGTCGTGGGCACGAGCGCGGACTGCGTCGTCGCCGTGGTGTTGACCGTACGCTGGATGCCGAGGAAGAAGGTCGGCCGGTTCGTCTGGATGCCCGGAATCTCCAACGGGCCGCCCAGGTTCCCGACCAGGTGGATGTTCGTGTAGTCCGGCTTCGCCGTGGGAAGCCCACCGAAGGAGTACGGGCGCGTATCCCACGCGGACGTGCGGCCGAACACGCCGAAGCTCCCGTTGTAGAGCGAGCGCTGGCCCGGACGGTTGTTGCCGAAGGCGCGAAGCTGCGCGAACGGCGATGCTGCGCCGTTGTTGACGCTGCCGTTCACGAGGAGGCCGTCGGCTGCGCCCATGCCCTCGGCTGGCGCGTCCTCCGCGGCGGCCGGCCGTGGTGGCGGCGCTGCGCCCGTGGTTCTGACTTCCGCCCGCCGAAACGCTGGTGCCGCCGCGGCCGTTCCCGGGTTGCCCAACGCAGTCGGGAGCGTCGTCGCCGCAACCGTGCCGGTGCGGGCCGTCCCCTTCGTCATTTCGTCGAGGCTCATTAGGTTCAGGGCGATCACGGGGGGCTCGCCGTTGACCGGCACGACGACATCCTGGGCGGCGGGAGCGAAGCCAGGCATCTCGACTTTCAGTGACCAGCTGCCATCGTCGATGGCCGTGAAGCGGAAGACGCCGTCGAGATCCGTGGACGTCGTGTGTTCGCGGCCCTCGCGGCTGATGACCACGGTGGCGCCGGGGACCGGCACGCTGCCCGTGGCAACACGTCCGGTGAGATCCGCCGCCGCCAGCAGGTGGCCAGCCAGGGCGACGAGGAGCAGGGCGAAGGACGTGAGACGGCGCGTCACGCTAGGGAGATTAGACACTGGCGCGGGCGATCTGGTCTGGAGCGTTGCATCCTCGCTCCTTGTATCCGCGGCGCGGAGGCGAAACGCACGAAGTGCACAGCCGTGCCAGACGCAGGCGGTGAAATTCTGCAAAGTTGGCTCACGATCTCGCTAGATCCCGAGCCGCACGCGCTGGCATCTCTCATGCGACGACGATGGTAGAATCGGGCCGAAATGACGGCCCTGATGCGACGGAGAAGCGAGATGTCGATCGAGGAGCGCGTCGCCTACCTGGAAGGTCGGATGGAGGATCACGGTCGTCAGACCGGAGAGCTGCAGGCCGCCGTTCGCGAGTCCCGGGAAGAGATGGGCCGGCGGTTCGAGGCCGTGGACGGGGAGTTCGCCACGCTGCGCGGCGAGATGGGCCGGCGGTTCGAGGCCGTGGACGGGCAGTTTGTCGGGCTGCGCGACGCAATGGGCCGGCGGTTCGAAGCTGTCGACGGGCAGTTCGTCACGCTGCGCGACGAGATGGGCCGGCGGTTCGAGGTCGTGGACGGGCAGTTCGTCACACTGCGCGACGAGATGGGTCGGCGGTTCGAGTCCGTGGATGCGCGATTCATCTCGGTTGAGAACAAGATGGACCGCCGATTCGATGCGCTGGACCGTCTCTTCACGGAACAGCGGCAGCAATTCAATCGACAGTTCACCTGGCTCACTGCGATCTTCATGACTGGCATTGTCAGCATCCTGACAACGCTTCTGATATCCAGTTGACCCGCCCACGAATGACGCGTTTGTGGGGAACATCCTCCTGGTGGCAGCCATCTGGACCGTCCTGTGGACGACCTGGATAGTGACTCGTCCCGAGCGGCCGCCGGCGAACGCCGCCCCATGGCAAATGGAGTCTTTCGCCGGCGCGAATCGGCAGTTTCACATCGTGATGGCCAACCACGTCTTCTGGTTCCTTTTCGTGTTGGCGATGCTTCTCGATTCGTGGCAGCGAAACTAGGCACCGCCGTCAGTTCTCTGTCGGCATCTCGGCATGGTCGACGACCATGAACCTGACGGGTTCACGCGTATCTTCCAATTTCAACCCGAGATTCTCCATGGCCTGCGCGGGAGTGATTTCCTCGCCGTTGTCTAGGATCCACTGCCAGGTGAAGTTGTAGAGGCCGGCCAGCCCGGTTCTGTCCACGACCGGAACCTGAATCATGCCGGCCAGGGTGTTGGCGAGCCCGGTGAGCGGAGCGTTGTCGAAGATGATGCGGCCGGGACCGGCTGTCAACCTGGTTCGGACCTCACGCGCATTTACCTCGGGGTCGGCCGCCTTGAAGCGCGGCCCGTTGTTTCCCACGATTAGGGCGTAGGCACGCACCTCCCGCATTTCCGGGTGAAGCCGCAGCTTGAAGCGCTCCGCCAGCAGGTCCCTGAGCATTGGATAGATGGACGACCGTAGCTGTTCTCGAGGGTTCCCCTGGGGAAGGTTCGTCTTCGCCTCGATATTGAACCGGTGGTCGTTGAGTCGCTTCTCGTAGCCTGGCGTTTCCAGAATCATGGTGACCTGAGACTCGTACGCCCCGGCGATCAGGTTCTTCAACGTCGCCCCGCGAAACTCCAGCCGGCCCGGCAAAACCACGGGCACGGCCGAGCCTCCCGCCGATGCGGGAATCGGCTTCACCGAGGCAACTTCGAAGCGGGCACTGGGTGCTGTCACCGTCGACGGGACGTCCGCATTGTTGTCGGTGGGCCGCTGGACGCTATCGATAACGTAGATCTCCAGAGGGCCGGTGCTCGCTTCGAGCTTCAAGCCTAACTGCTCCTGCAATGCGGTGAAGACGGAGACAGCGTCAGCGGGAGCCGGCGCGCCCGCAGCCTGTTCTGGGGTCCACTTCAACTCGTACGCGTACTCGCCCGTCAGACCGGTCTGGTCGATGACCGGTCGCCCGATCGCCGCGATCCGTCCCAGCACGTTCGCAAGGGCCGTCATGCGGGCCCGCGTCTGAAGCGTTGCGCCGTTTGCCAGATTGACCCAGCCTCCACAGGTGCCCTGTTCGCCGAGGGGCACGCCAGGTTTCGGAGGCAAGCCGCCGCAGGTGGACGGCTTGAGCTGCGGACCGAGCTTGCCGTCGTTGCGCGCGACAACCAGCTTGTAGATCGGGAGATCTCTGGTCTCCGTGTGCATGACCAGCTTGAATCGGTCGGCCAGCAGCTGTCGGATCATGCCAAGGCGCTCAGGGCCGGACGGTTCGCCGTCCGCCTTCGCAATCACGTCATACGCATCCGAGCGCATCCAGTCCGGTCCGCCAATCAGCCGGTAGTTCTGCGTCTGGTAGCTAGTGGTGACCAGGTCCTGGAGGGTGAAATTGATCAGATTGACCTTTCCCCCTGCCAGCCCATCGAACCTCTTCGCGGGGTCGTCCGGATGGTGTCGCCTGACCGAAGCGACCTCGAAGGCGGGCTCCACACCGCCAACAGCCGGTGTGTGAGCCTGCCTGAAGGGCGGACCGGCGAGCGAAGAACGCGTTGGAACAACCGCCGTGCGTGAGCCCCGCGCTGCTCCCAAAAGGAGTGGTGCCCCCATGACGATGACCGCACCGGCCACGATCCACACGCGGTGTCGTGAGGTCAGTGGGGCGCTGGCGTGGCCCCGCATGATGGCCGCCACGCGAGCCTTGAGGTCTGCCCCGGTGACTCCGGCGGCGCAGGGGAGCGACGACTCCACACAGTGTTCACAGGTGCGAAGGATGCCCTCGGCGTAAGCCTCACGATGTCCGGAGCGGAGCACCACGTCCTCGTCACAGGCGCGCTCGCGCTCATGGACGAGGCGCGTGCCGATGATCCATACGAGCGGGTGGAACCAGAAGAGGGCCTGGACGCCCATGTGGAGCAGGGCGAGCAGGTTATCGCGTCGGGCGATGTGGGCGAGCTCGTGGGAGAGGATGGCCTCCACTTGGGCGTCCGTCAGGCGCGAGGAGATCCCGGCCGGCCAGAGCAGCACAGGCCGACGGATTCCGACCACGGCGGGTTCGACGGCGCCTGCTGAGCGCCGCAGTTCCGGCACACCAAGACCACGCTCATTCGCCAGGCGTGCGAGCAGCAGTTGCTCCCGGCTGTCGACATCCGCCGTGGCGGCCGCGACGGCGGCGCGAATGCGGCGCCAGCGCGCAAGCCACGCCCTGACAACGGCCAACGTGCCCATCGCCCAGAGCGCCCCAAGGCCGACCGCGGTCAGCGTCTCCCGGGTCCACGACGCTTCCGGCTGAGGCGCAGCCGTGGCTGGAGTAGTCACTCCTGTGGAGAAGGGCTGGCTGACCAACTCGAACATCTCGATTGGGCTATTCGTGGCGATCGGCGCCGGCTTCCATGGGAGTGCCGTGCCGATGGCGACCAGCGCCGCGAACGGCACCAGGAACTTCATCGACGCCGCAAACCACACCCAGAAGCGGATGCCGGCGTGGTTCTTCCGAAGCGCCAGCGTGAGCAGCCACGCCACGCCGACGCAGACCGTGGATTGCCAGAGGTGGTCGCCGATCAGGTGCAGCATGGCTACTTCTCCTTCTTCGAGAGCTGCCGGAGGAGCTTGCGGGCTTCGTCGATGTCGCCGGAGGTGAGCTTCCCTGCCTCGATGAGCTGGGCCATGACGGGCTGGGCGCCGCCGAAGAGACTCAGGAAGTCGTCGATCAGGCGTCGCTGCGCGTGGCCCTTCGAGACGACCGCCTCGAAGATGTGCGCGTTGCCGATCTTCCTGACCCGCCTGACGGCTTTCTTGGCTTCCAGGCGATAGACCATCGTCTGGACGGTCGTGTAGGCCGGGCGCCTGGCCTCAGGCAGCCCTTCCTGGATCTCGCGGACGGACTGCGCGCCCCCGTTCCAGAGGGCGTCCATGATGATGAGTTCGAGTCTGCTGAGGCGCGGCGTCGGCATGTCGCATGATCTACTACAACTGTGGTTGTAAGACAAGCGTCTGTAGACGGGTGGCCCCGGGCCGGTCCATTCCGCGACATGCCGAGTCGGGAAAGTGGCTGCTTGCGGCCACGTAGAAGTAGTCATATATTTCTGGTCATGACGAAGCCGAAGTCACTCAGCCGTCGCCCCGGCGCGCCGCCGGTGAACTACGTTGGGGCCGCCCAGTTCAAGGCAACCTGTCTGGAACTGCTCGACCGCGTGCGGGAGTCCGGTGAGGACATCGTGGTGACCAAGCACGGCAAGCCGGTGGCGAAGGTCGTGCGATACGACGAGGAGAAGCCCCGCAGGCGGAAGTTCATCGGCTCAATGAAGGGGACGGTGCTGCGCTACGACCGTCCGTTCGATCCGATCGACGGTGAATGGGACGTGAATAAACCTGGCGGTCCGCTCGACTAGGACCACACGCCAGTGCTCCTCCTCGATACGCACGTCTGGCTCTGGGCCGGAGACGGCGAGGCACGGCTTGGGCGCAAGGCGTCCAGGTTGATCGAGCATGCGGCTGCGCGCGATCAGTTGCGTCTGTCGCCTGCGAGCATCTTCGAAGTAACCGCGCTGTACTCCGAAGGGCGGATCGCGTTGCATATCCCCGTCGAGCGGTGGATCGAAGAGGCCTTGGAGACCGATGGCGTGAAAGTGGCTGAGTTGACTGTGACTGTCGCCCTGGAAGCTGGTCGGATCCCGAGGACAGCGCTGCCGGATCCTATGGACCGCATTCTTGTTGCCACGGCACGCCGTCTCGGTGCAACGCTCGTGACCGCCGATCGCGGGATCCTGACCTACGCCAGGGCGAATCGTCTCGACGTTGCGGACGCGCGACGGTAGCCGTCGGCGCGCCGTGCCGAGCGTTCTGGTGCCTACGAGTACCTCGACCTGATGCGCGAGCGGGGGGATCCTGCTGCCTCACCCCAATGCGCGCCTGGCGGGATGAAGCCTAGGCACCGAGCAGCCATTCGACAGCCCGCGTGATGGACGAGCCCGCTGGATCATCCGGGAAGAGAGAGCCTCCATAGGGACGACGAACGCGATCGGCGAATGTGGCTGTCGTGAGCACGAGGCGGGCGCCGTCGCTCATCAGGAAGAACGCATTGGCGGTTGAGAGGCCGCAGCTTCTGGTGCCGTAGCTCTGACTGTTCGGACGGCCCCGGAACGCCACCGCTATCGCCTCACCGGAACTCGCCGTGCCGGTGTCCATCAAGACGGCGACGCGTGGGTTCGGTCGCTGCAGCCTGTAAGCGGGTGACACCACTTCAAGTACCTGGCCCTGCAGTGTCGCTGCGCCGTTGGCGTACGCCCATGTCGTGGACACACCATCCGGGTCAATGAAGAACCCCGCCTCGCCCTCTCCCAGCAGCGGCCCGACGCCGGCCAGCATTGGCCACATATTGCCGCCGAGGTTGCCGCGCAGATCCACGATCCATCCCGCAAGGTCGGGCCGATCCTGTTCCCGGATCCTGGTCTGGATTGTTGCGGCAAAGTCTGTGGCGGCAGGACCGTTGCCGTTGAAGGAGCCCACCTGGACATAGCCGATGGATGGCGGCAAGGGCGGATCGTGCCATGTCAGCGGCTGGCATCCAGGACTGTTGGGATTGGGAACGCCTGCGCCGGAAGGCGCCACGTAGAAGCTGTGGCCGTCCTTCAGTAGGCCCAGCGCCACCTGGATGGCCGAATGGGCGTCTCCCACCGTTCGCACGCGGCTGAGGCCTGCGCTCTGAAACACCTGTTCTTCAAACGCGTTCCAGTCGATCGTGTTCCGGTTGAGAGCGTACCGTCGCATCAGGCCGAGCATCTCGTCCAGATAGGCGGCGACGCTGGGAGAGACGTCGGATCGGCCAGCGCTGACGCCGCTCGGCGCGGTGGGATGACCACCGCAAGCGATGGTGAACACCGCCGCGAGGGTCATCGCGTGGAATGTCGGGCACAGGCGAGATGGGAGGCCCATCGGCTCCTTAGTCAGGAGTCGGACGCGAGACGCTGTCGATCACGAGCACTTCGACGGGCGCCTTCGTGGCTTCCAGCTTGAGCCCCAGTTGCTCCTGAATCGCGGTGGCGAGTGACGGACCGTTCGGATCGATGGCCTGACCGAAGATCGTCGTCGCCCCGGCCGCGCCCGCCGGCAAGTTGGCCATGAAGTCGGGTGTCCAGGTCAGATCGAGGTCGAAGTTGCCGGTGAGTCCGGTACGGTCGATGACGATCCGCCCAGCCTGACCCTCGATCACGCCCAGGACGTTTCCGATCGGCCAGCCGCCGGCGCTCAGACGGCCGGGGCCCATCATCACCCCGCAGGTGGGACGTTCCCCGGGTTTGGGCGGGGCGAAGGGCGGCGGTCCTGCGGGAGGCGGTGCGCCGGGTGGTCCTCCAGCCGGCCGGGCCGCGCGCATCATCGCCGCGCAGTCAACCGTTGACGGCACGAGGCCCGGGCCCAGCCTGCCGTCCTCTCGTGCCTTGAC
>JBFXBH010000060.1:0-2410 GCA_050183355.1 Vicinamibacterales bacterium
ATCTCGACCTTGTCCCAGGAGCCGACCGGCGTCGCCACCTTCATGTAGGCGTCGTGGTCGTATTCGATCTTGCCCTTGCCGCCGATGGCGAACGGCTCGCCGAAGTCGTAGTAGCGGCCCTCGATCTCGACACTGCGCGGGAACGGCCGATGGGGCGGGCTGATGAAGAGCAGCGCGCCGGTGCCGCCGAAGTAGAGCTTGTCGTCCGCGTCCCAGTCAGCCGGCTTCTCGAACTTCTGCTCGAACCGGAACGTGAAGTCGCCGTAGGGCTTGTCCCAGTAGAAGTAGCCGTGGATGTTGCACTGGCAGACGATCTCGCCGTTCTCGACGTGGATCAGGTCCGCCGACGGCGCCACGTTGCCGCAGCCGTCCGGCGCGGCCGTGCAGTTCGGGTTCACGACGAACTTGATGCCGGTGAAGTCCTTGCCGTTGAACAGCGACTCGAAGCCCTTCTCGCCGAGAATCATGTTCTTCATGCGCGCCGCGTCGGGCGTCAGCTCCTCGGGGCCGGCCGGCAGGTCGTTGTTCTCGAGGATGTAGGCGAGAATGTCCGCCCGGGTCTGCTCGGAGATCGACTTCGTGTTGAAGGCGGGCATGGACTGGAGCTTCGAGAACAGGTGATAGACCGTCGGGTAGAGCACCTGGCCGTGATACACACGCTCGATGAACCGCCCGCCGAACGTGCTCGGCATGATGAATCGGTTGTTCTCCTCGGAGAAGAGCTTCCGATCCACTGTGTGGCAGAACGCACAGTTCCGGTTGAACGCCGTCCTGCCGCGGATCGCCTGCGCCTTCGTGTAGTAGCCGGTCGCCTTGAGTTCCCCGGCCGCGCGCGTGGCGGGCGCCGCCGGACCGCCGTTGAGGTCACCCGTGCCCGCCGCGACACCGGTCTTCTTCAGCATGAAGGCGACGATGTCGGCGCTCTGCTGGCGCGCCAGTCCGCCCGGTCCGTGCAGCGGCATCTGCGTGTAGACGTAGTCGACCAGATCGTTGAGCGGCTTGCCCTGCCACCGCGCGGCGAACGCCGGACCCGCGACGGCGGGCGCACGATCACCCCCGAGCAGTTGCGGCCCGTGGCAGACGGCGCAGTTGCCACCATAGAGCTTCTCGCCGCGGCCGGCCTGCGCGTCGGAGTAGGAGCCGGCCCAGCCCTGGGTCGTCTGGGCGGCCTGGCCCCGGGCTCCGGCCTGCAGCAGCCCGGCAACGATCGCGAACACGAACACACTGAACGACGTGAGTCTCTTCATGGCGGACTAGTGTGGGCCACCGCGCGACTTCTGACAACCGGTGCACGCGCCTTTCACGGCTGATAGCATGAGCCGCGGCGGAGGTGCCCATGAGCGGACGCGTGCAGTCGTACGAATCGGACGAGATGGTCGTGACCTTCGACCCGGCGCGCTGCCAGCACACCGCCATCTGCCTCCGTGGCCTGCCGCAGGTGTTCGACATCAAGCGGAAGCGCTGGATTGACGTGACGGCGGCCTCGGCCGACGCGATCGCCGCGCAGGTGGACGCGTGCCCGTCCGGCGCGCTGCAGTACATCCGCAAGGCATGACGGACGGGCCCGGAGCGGTGGACCGGCTGGAGGCGGACCTGCTGGCCTGGCTCCACGGATTCACCGTGGAGATCGCGCCCGACGACTACAGCGCGCAGCGCGTGCCGCGATCCACGGTGCGTGCGTGGTTCGGGTTCAGCGACGCCGAGCTCGATGCCGTCTGCGCCAGGCTCGACGCCCTCGGCCTCCTGACCGCCGACGAGGTCAGCGTGTGCCTTACGCCGGCCGGTGTGGATCGGATGTCGACGCCCGCCACAGCCGCTCCACCTCGGCCCTGAGCCGCACCGTCAGCGCCTCGTCGCTTTCGTCCGGGCCGGCGTGCATCGGCGCGCCGAAGGTCACGGCGATCCGGTGCCCGCTCCCGGGCAGCAGGCGCCGCCAGTCCAGCGGGCGCCGGCGGGGCCAGACCTCGAACGCACCGGCGATGGCGACGGGCACGATCGGCACGCCAAGCTGGCGGGCCAGAATCGCCGCGCCCTTCTTGAACTTCTTCGGCGCGCCGTCGATCGACCGCTCGCCTTCCGGGAACAGCATCAGCACGCGCCCCCGGCGCAGTCCCGCCGCGGCGGCCTGCATCGCCGGCAGCAGGTTGGCGTCGGGATCCACCGGCACGACGTTGAGCTGCGTCGCGACCCAGCGCATCAGCGGCGTCTCGAAGTACTCGGCCGCGCCGACCGCGAAGGTCCGGCGGAACGCGTGGTACGGGAGCACCGGTCCGACGAGGAACGGGTCGAGGTAGCTCTGGTGGTTCGGGCTGATGATGAACGCGCCGTCCGGCGGCAGGTGCTCGAGGCCGCTGACGCGCGGCCGTGCGCCGAGTGACACGATCGCCCGCGCGAGGCAGAAGTACACGGG
>JBFXBH010000060.1:2510-15003 GCA_050183355.1 Vicinamibacterales bacterium
TACGCCGCCTCGATCTCCTCCGGATAGATGTTCTTGCCGTTGCCGAGGACGATGATCTCCTTGCTGCGGCCGGTGATGGTCAGGCAGCCGCGCGCGTCGAGGCGGCCCAGGTCGCCGGTGTGCAGCCACCCGTCCCGCAGCACCTCGGCCGTCGCCTCCGGGCGATTCCAGTAGCCCTGCATCACGACGCCGCCGCGGATGAGGACCTCGCCGTCGTCGGCTCCGGCCGCAGGCGGCGCGATCCGGATCTCGACGCCCCTGAGCGGCCGGCCCACGGTGGCGATCGGGTCGCCGGGGCGCGTCACGGTGGAGGCGCCGGAGGTTTCCGTCAGGCCGTACGCCTGGAGAATCGTCAGCCCGAGGTCGCGCAGATCCCGGCCGACGGCGGGGTCGAACCGTGAACCGCCGGTGATGAGCAGACGCATGCGCCGCCCGATCGTGCGGTGCACGCGGCCGAAGAACACGCGGCCGAGGTTGAGCCCGGCCGCGCGCAGCACCCGATTCACGCGCGTCAGCAATCGGAACGCGACGCGCGTCACGGTGCCGCCCCTCTTCACCTGGTCCAGCACGCGACCGTGGATCAGATAGAAGAACTGCGGTACGCAGGCGAAGACGCTGACGCCTTCTTCCTCGAGCGCCTTCAGGAGCTCCTGCGTGTTCACCGTCTCGAGAAAGACGACGTGCGCGCCGATCGAGAACGGCAGCAGCAGGTTCGCCATCTGCGCGAGCGAGTGGAAGAGCGGCAGCACGCCGAGCACGACGTCCCGCTCGTCGACGTGCACGACGGAGAACGCGCCGTCCTTCTCGGCGAGCAGGTTGGCGTGCGTCAGCACGACGCCCTTCGGATCCGCCGTGGTGCCGGACGTGTAGAGGATGACCGCCGGCGCCGTCGAGGGGATCGCGGGCTCGCGGACCGTCGCCGACGGTACCGCGGGCGCCGCCAGGACATCCGCCAGCGACAGCACTCGCGCGTCCGCCGCCGCGGCTTCAGCCGCCAGCGACGCGAACCGGGCAGAGACGAGCAGGAGACGCGCGCCGCTGTCGCGCACGAGCGTCGCGACCTGCCCGGCGTGGTAGTTCGTGTCGAGCGGCACGGCGATCGCGCCGAGCCGCAGCACCCCGAGGTACGCCGCGCACCACTCGGCGCCGTTCTCGGCCAGCAGCGCGCACCGGTCCCCGGCGACCAGGCCCGCCGCCGCAAGCCGATCGGCTGACCGGCGCGACATCCCCTCGAGTTCGCGGTAGGTGAAGCGCCGGATGCCGGACGGGCCGCGGACGGAGACCGCGGGCCGTTCGCCGAAGCGGGCCACGGTCGCGGCAAACTGCTCCGGGAAGCTGCGCACGACGGGTAGCCTACTCCGGACGGTCCGGGGAGAGGCCGACCGGGCGGCTACTCGTCGCGCAGCGCGTCTATCGTCAGACGAATGCCTCCGGACCCATGTCGGACGCCGGCGGAGCGGGCGGCGGCGCCATCGGCTCGTCCTGCGGCACGCGCCCGCGGCTGCGGCGCAGCACCCAGAACGCCGCGCCGAGACCCACCGTCCAGGCCAGGTACTCCGCGATGAATCCCACGAAGCCCAGCGTGCCGCCCACGAAGCCGCCGAAGAACCCGCCACCCAGCAGCCCGAACGCGCGGGCCAGCACGGACAGCAGCATCACCGCGAGCACGCCCACGATGGTCTGCACGTACGGACTCTCGCTCGAGATGCCGACACGCGGACCGACCACCTGCCCGAGCCGCAGCGCCACACCCGCGAAGCCCAGGAACGCGATGATCAGGATCAGCACCAGCGCGAAGGGCAGCAGGAGCAGCAGCGGAATGCCGATGATCGAGACTGCCAGCACCACGACCGTGATCACCAGCACCGGCACGAAGAGCACCTGCGTGAGCAGCCCCAGACCGCCCGACCGCACAGGCTCGGCAGCCGCGCGGGCCGCCATCGGCCTCACGTAACGCCCGCCGAAGGCCACGCCCAGCAGCGCAAAGGCGATCAGCAACGCCGCGCGCCACAACTGGCCGAAGAAGCTGCCGACACGGGTGACGGTGCCCCAGAACGGCGCCTGCCGCCGCCACCAGTCGCCGGGCGAGACCACGACCCCGCCACCACCGCTCCCGACGCCGACTTCGTCGACCTTGCCGTCGACCCGCGACCCCGGCTCCCGCTGAATCGAGCCGCCGGCCACCGAGACGTCGCCCTCGACCACGGACGCCGGCCCGAGCTTCAGCGTGCCGCCGACCACGCTGACGTCTCCTTCCACCGTGCCCTGGAGATCGGCCGTGCCGCCGAACACCACCAGCTCGTCCTCGACCGTGCCGAGGATGCGCGCCGTGCCGCCGAACACCACCACTTCGCCGGACACGCGCTCGTCCTTCTCCACGGTGACGCTGCCACCGAACCGGACGATGCCGTCGCGATCCCCGCCGCGGCCGCGCCGGCGCCGGCGGTCGTCGTCGTCGGGTGGTGCGGGCGGCGCGGGCGGCGCCGGCGGCTCGGGCACGATGCCCGCGCCACCCGGAATCGCACCGGTCAGCGTGGCCAGACCCGCCGCGTCCAGGTAGGTGACCCGGAGCACGAGGTCCGCATCCGCACCCAGCCTCGTCCGCACGTCCTTCGCGGTGGCCGCCTCGCCGTTGATGCTCACGGCGCCGTCGCGCACCTCGATCAGCCGCACGCCGGCGATCGGCTGCTTCGGCACGAGGCCGACGCCGCCCGTCAGCGTGACGACATCGAACCGGGCGCGCGCCTGTTCACGCAGCGCCGCCACGTCCGTCTGGGCCGCCGCGCCCGTCGCTATTGCCAACGCCAGGATCACGCCGCCGACCAATCCTTTTCCGCTCATACGTGTGCCTCTTCCTGGGCGGCGCGCTCGTCACCGAGCAGCCGCGTCATGCCGTACATCGCCATCCCGCCCACCAGTTGCAGCGCGATGAGCGCGGCCACCGAACGGGGCGCCGTGGCGGCCTTGCCGACCGCGGACCCCATCTTCTCGAGCACCGACCACCACCACAGACCGCCGCCCACTGTGTCCGCCGTCCACACCGCGCCCTGCACGCCGGCCACCAGACCATCCGCCACGAGCGAGAGCACGAACGCACCGCCGACCCGCAGGCCCAGCACCGCGGCGGAGACGGCCACCACCGTCACGGCCGCGCGCGAGGCCCAGACCACCCGGCGCTGCCGCGCACGCCGCGCATGCACCACCGCCATCGTCCGCTCGATGAAGGCCGGGGCGACCGTCTCCTCGGGCAGGTCCGCCAGCAGGCTCGCGAAGGCGTCCTCGGCCGTGGTCTCGCGGCCGCGGTCCTCGGCCTCGAGCCACTCACGCCAGCGGTCGTCGGGATGAATCTGCATTGCTCGGCACTCCCTCTACGGGCGGTCGCTCGACACGGTTTCAGCCGGCGTCTGCCCCCAGCCGGCCGCCGTCATCAGCCCCGCCATCTCCTTGCGGGCACGGAACAGATAGGTCTTCACGGTTCCGGTGGGGATACCCATCACCGTGGCGATCTCCTCGACGGGCAGCTCCTCCCGGTAGCGGAGCACCACGACTTCGCGATACTCGGGCCGCAGGTTCGCCATCGCAGCCTCGAGCGCGCGTGTCAGCGCCGCGTGCTCGGCGGCGGCGTCAGGCGCCCCCAGCCGGCCCGGGTCGGCAAAGCCGGGGTGACCGGCCTCCTGCAGTTCGTCGAGGGAGACCGCCGCCACGCGCTTGCGGCGCAGGTGATCGATCGTGACGTTGTGGACGATCTGGAAGAACCACCCGGAAAAGCGGTACTCCGGGTTGTAGGTCGGGAGGCGGTCGAAGGCCCGCGCGAAGGCTTCCTGCGCGAGGTCCTCGGCCAGCGCCCGGTCACGGACCATCCGCGCAGCGAGGCCGATGGCCGGACCGGCGTAGCGCTGCACCAGGACCCGGTAGGCGTCCTCCGAGCCCGCCAGCGCCTGCCGTGCGAGGTCCGCATCGGTCGGAGCGGGTGTCATACGCTTGACGCTGGCGGCCACCTTCGCACTTTACGGGCCCTGCCGGCAACCGGTTTCACGATCCGGCCGATTTCGGGCAACCTCGGGCATTTCCTTGCCGTATAGCTATAACTAGGTGACAATCTCACGCGTTTCCAACGACTCTGCCGGCGGCCCTTCCGCTCGCCTGGTGACAAGGAGTGCACTGTGACGACCCAGAATTCGGCTCGTATCCTCTGTTCCGCCCTGGCGATGGCCGGCGTGATGGCCGCTTCCACCGCGCAGGCGCAGACCCAGAAACCGGGGGCCAACGTGAAGTCCTTCTACGACCTCAAGACCGAGACGCTCGACGGCAAGCCGGCCGACCTCGCCAGCTACAAGGGCAAGGTGGCGCTGGTCGTGAACGTGGCCAGCAAGTGCGGGTACACGCCGCAGTATGAGGGCCTCGAGAAGCTGTACCGGGAGATGAAGGGCAAGGGCGTGGCCCTGCTCGGCTTCCCGAGCAACGACTTCGGCGGCCAGGAGCCCGGCACCGCCGAGGAGATCGCCACCTTCTGCAAGAACACCTACGACGTCACCTTCCCGCTCTTCTCCAAGGTGCAGACCAAGCCCGGCGAGAAGCAGAGCCCGATCTACAGCTACCTCGGCAAGGCGAGTGGCAACCTGCCCGCCTGGAACTTCAGCAAGTACGTGATCGACAAGAACGGCAACGTGGTCGCCTTCTTCCCGAGCAAGACCACGCCGGACGCGCCCGAACTCAGGGCCGCGCTCGAGAAGGCGCTCGCCGCGAAGTAACGCCCGCAACCTCCGGACCGCGAGCCGCAAGGTTCGCGGTCCACCTCCCCGCCTCAGGTACTATCTCCACACCTATGTGGATCCTCCGTACCGTCGGCCAGCCCTCTGAAACCACGTTCCGCATTCTTCCCTCGAGCACCAAGACGATCGGCCGCGCCACCGGCGCCGACTTCATCCTGGATGAAGCGCTGATCTCGCGCGTGCACTGCCGCGTGGAAGTGAACATGTCCGGCGACCTGGACGTGACGGACCTGGGCAGCACGAACGGCACGTTCGTGAACGGCACCCGCGTGACGACGGCGCGCCTGGTACCGGGGGACCGGATCAAGGTGGGGCGCCTGGAACTGATCGCGTTGAAGGACCAGGACTAGCTGCTGCACGGCCCGCGCGAAGACCGGCCGCGCGGTCTATACGTCCGCTACTGCGCCCCGGCCATGTGCTGGCGCCGCTCCTCCGTCACCAGCACGTCGCGGTACTCCCGGCACTCCCGCATCAGCGCCTCGTGCGTCCCTGACCCCACCAGACGTCCACCGTCCAGCACGAGGACGACGTCCGCCTTGCGGATCGTCGTCGGCCGGTGGGACACGCAGAAGATCGTGACGCCCGGGCACTGCTCCCGGATGCCCTCCCACAGGCGGTCTTCGTTGCGGGCATCGAGCGACGATGTGCAGTCGTCGAGCAGCAGCACCTCGGGGCTGCCGGCCAGCGCACGCGCCGTGGCGATGCGCTGCTTCTGGCCACCGGAGACGAGCGTGCCGCCGTGGCCCAGCCTGGCGCCGGATCCCGCCTCGATGCGCCGAAGGTCCTCGCCCATCTGGGCGGCCTCCAGGCACGCGCGCACGGACGCCGCGTCCATCGCGCGACCGAAGGACACGTTGTCCTCGATGGTTTCGGAGAAGAGCAGCGATTCCTGCGGCACGTAGCCGATCCGCGCGCGGATGGCGGGCCAGTGCCACTCGTCGAGGCGCCGGTCGCCATAGTGGCAGGTTCCGGCCTCGGGCGGCAGCAGCCCGGCGAGCACGCGCATCAGCGTGGTCTTGCCACTGGCCACGGCGCCCACCACGGCGACCATCTGCCCCTTCGTCACGTTGAAGGACACAGAACGCAGCGCGGGTCCGGCGTGCCCGGGATAGCGGAACGTCACACCGTCCATCGTCACGCGGGCGATGGGTTGGTGTGCCTGCGCGAGCGCCAGTGTCCGCACGACAACGGGTGCCCGGAGCACCTCCTCTTCCCGCTCCACGGAGACGAAGGCCTGCTTCGCCGAGACGAAGAGGTTGGGCAGGTCCATCATCGGCTGCACGAGCATGTCGAGGTAGAGGTGCAGTGCGAAGAGGGTGCCGAGCGTGAGCCGTCCGTCGATCACCATCAGGCCGCCCACCGACAGCACGATGACCTGCCCGAGCCGGCTGGCCAGGTGGTCGCTCTGATGCACGAGCGCCACGAGCCTGGCGAGCTTGAGCTGGATGACCCGCCGTTCGGCCAGGCTCTCCGCGAGCCGGCGCTCCTGTCCCGCGGCGCCGTTGAACGCCTTCACGACGCGCACGCCGGAGAAGGCGGATTCGAGCGTGTCGTTCGTGCGGGACACGGCCTCCTGCTGGGCCCGGTAGGTGGCGGCCAGTTCCTTCCGCGCCAGGTAGAAGACCCAGAGCATCAGCGGCACGGGCAGCATGGCGAGGAGCGCCAGCCGCGCGTCGCAGTAGACGACCATCGCGCCGACGCAGAACACCACGCGCGCAGATGAATCCAGGAACCGGAACACACCCGAGCAGCTGAACCACGCGGTGCGCGGATAGTCGGTGATGTCCTCGGTGAGCCGCGTGACGAGGTCGCCGGTGCGGAACCGCCCGAAGAAGGTGTGGTCCTTCACCAGGATCGAGCCGAACACGCGGGCCCGCACGGCCATCTCGATATTGAGGTTCATCCACGCGCGGAACGCGGGATAGAACCCGGCCACGACGCGACCGAGTGCGATGGCTCCGAGAAGTGCGACCAGGCGCCATAGCTCCGCCTGGGGCAGCGACTTGCCCACGGGAAGCGCCCCGATCCGATCGATCACGAGCTTCCAGGCCAACGGGTACGACACAGCCACGGTCACGGACACGAGCGTGAAGAGCACGAGCCCCGCCGCGAACAGCCTGTGCGGCCGCCAGTATTCCGCCAGCCACGCGAGGTGCTCGCGTGTGGTCATCGCGAATGGCGGTGTCATGCCGTGGCCGCCTCTCGGAACTGGAGGTCGAAGAGGTCCCGATACACGCCGCCCTGGGCGTAGAGCGCGGCGTGCGTCCCTTCCTCCACGATGCGGCCACCGTGGACGACCACGATGCGGCTGGCACTGACCACGGTGGCGAGCCGGTGCGCAATCACGATGGCGGTTCTGCCTTCGAGCATCTGGCGCATGGACGCCTGCAGGCGCCGCTCGGTGCCGGGGTCCACGGACGAGGTGGCTTCATCGAGGATCAGCAGGTCCGGGTCGTGCACGAGCGCCCGGGCGTAGCTGAGGATCTGCCGCTCCCCCATCGAGAGGTTCGAGCCGCGTTCGTTCAGGGGCTCGTCGTAGCCGCGGGGCAGCCGTGCGATCACGGCGTCCGCGCCCACCGTACGGGCGGCCCGCTCCACGGCGTCCTGACTTACGTCGTCCGCCAGCGCGCGGAGGTTGTCGGCCACGGTGCCCGGGAACAGGTGGATGTCCTGCTGCACGAAGCCGATGCACGCCCGCCAGGCGTGCTGCCGCCAGACGCGGATGTCCACGCCGTCGAGCGCGATGCAGCCGTCCGTGGGCTCGTAGAAGCGCATCAGCAGGCTGGCCATCGTGGACTTGCCTCCGCCCGAAAGCCCGACGATGGCGATCGTCTCGCCACGCCGCACGCGGAACGACACGTGGTCGAGCGCGCGCGTGCCGCCCTCGTAGACGAAGGACACGTCGTCGAAGCTCAACTCGCGCCAGTCGGGAGGGATGGTGGCGAGGGCGGCGGGCCGGTCCGCCGTCTGCGACGGTGTGTCCAGCACGCCGAAGACGCGGTCCGCGGAGGCGAACGCCCGCTGGATGAAGCCGAGCTGTTCCGAGAAGAGCGCGAGCGGCCAGAACACGCGACGCGTGTATTCGGCGAACAGGATCAGGCTGCCCACGGACATGACCGCGCCGGGCACCTGGCCCGAGCCGAGGTAGAGCACGAGCGTGATGGCCGCCACCTCAACGGCGGCAAGCGTCCCCCAGAAGGCGTTCTCGAGGACAACGGTGAGGCGCTCGGTCCGCACCTTGTCTTCGTTCAGCTTCGCGAGGCGGCGGGCCGCCTCGTCCTCGTAGCCGTAGACCTGCAGGATCGGCACGCCCTGCACGTACTCGGATATGAATCCCGAGATACGCGCCACCATGCCACGCACGGTGCGATACCGACCGCGCATCCGCCTGAAGTACTGCACCGTGCCGAAGACGATCGGCACGGCGAAGGCGACGATGCCGAGCGTGACGCGCCAGTTCGTCAGGAACATCACCGTCAGCGCGCCGGCGAGCAGGATGGCCGTGCGCAGCAGCGCAATCGCCACGTCCGAAAACAGCATCTGGAGCCGCTCGGAGTCCGACTCCACGCGTGCCAGGAGCCGGCCCGGCGGGTGGTGGTCGAAGTAGGCGATGGACAGGCCCAGCAGGTGACGGAAGACCGTCTCCTTCAGCTCGGTGATGATGGCCAGGCCCATGCGCGTGAGCACGACGACCTGAAGCCAGTTGGCGGCCGTGCCGACGAGGAACAGCGCGGCGTACACGCCGGCACTCAGCAGGATGCCGCTGCGCCCATCTGTGGCGATATCGACGTCGATGATGTGCCGCAGCACGAGCGGCCCCGCCAGTTCCGCGCTGACCGAGATGACGAGCAGCGCCAGGCCCGCACCGAACGACGGCCACTGCGGCCGCACGAGCGGGAACAGCCGCCCGACGAGCTCACGGGCGGGCAGATGGCGAACGGACGGGTCTTCCCCTGGGGTCTCCTCCGGCGGCGGCATACGAGTACTCCCCCCCCCCAAAAAACAAAAACGCCCTCCCGGGAATGCCGGAAGGGCGTCTCATGAAACTGAAGCTGGCTCTTCCGGCCTAAACGACGACACCTCCGTGCATATGACCGATCGAGGTCATATACGTCGTGGCGACGGTCGTCGGGACGGGAAGGAACATGATGGGCGGAGTATGTGCGAGCCGATGGCCGCGCGTCAACTTTCAGAGACTGAGCTAGCCTTGTGCGAAACCGGCTCGCGTACGAACGCGAGGCGGGCGGCCACTCGCAGGAGGAAGCAGCATGTTGATCACCACCACGCCGAGCGTCGAGGGGCACCGGATCGCCAAGTACTGCGGCGTCGTCACCGGAGAAGCCATCCTCGGCGCCAACGTCTTCAAGGACCTGTTTGCCGGCATCCGCGACATCGTAGGTGGCCGCTCGGCCACGTACGAGAAGGAACTCCAGCGCGCGCGGGAGATCGCCCTGCGCGAACTCGACGAGCGGGCCGCGCAGCTCGGCGCCAACGCCGTGGTCGGCGTCGACCTGGACTACGAGGTGCTCGGCACGGGGAACGGCATGCTCATGGTGTCGGCCAGTGGCACGGCGGTCGTCATCGAGAAAGCGGCGTAACCGCAGCACCACCGATGCGGTAGTGTGAGCGCGGAGGCTCACATGACCATCGAGAGGCGCGCGGCGGTGCTCGGGCTCGGCGCGGCGGCGGCCGCGGTCGGCGCGGTGGCAGTCGAAGCTGCGCAGCGCACGTCCGCACCCACGGACGCGGACCGTCGGCTGGTGGAGGCCGTGGAAGAAGTGACGCGGCACGTCAGGGCCGCTCGTGCGCAGGAAGATCCGGCCGTCATCCGCACGATTCGCGACGCGCAGAACATGTTCCTGCGCGCCAATCAGCGCTTCCCCGCCTTCATCGAGATCGGCATCGCCGTCTGGGAGCAGATGTGGGACTGGCACGTGCACACCGGTCAGCAGCCGGTCATCGGCCAGGTCAGCGATGGGCGCTACGGGATGACGGTGTTCCTCACGACGCTCGTGCTGCACCCCGGCGCAACGCCGGCCTACGTCGGACCCGGCAGCACGAGCCTGTAGTCGCGCGGCGCTCAGCCTCCGCGGACGGACCTACTTGCCGGCGGCACGCTGCCAGGCGGCGTCGATCGGCTTGCCGGGATCCGCGACGATCTGCAGGTCCGCGCAGTGGTGATAGGAGTACCCGCCAGGGGAGTTGTAGACGTGGTTGGCCATGTACTGCAGCACCTGCAGGGTGCAGCGCGCGCAGGAGATATTGGGCAGTGCGATGTCCGCCTCGAAGACCGCCTGCGGCGAACCCGCCGCCGGCCGGACGTAGTGCGGGAACAACCCGTCGGCGAGCACGGGCAACTGCGGCGGACTCTGAATCTGACCCCAGGTTGAGTAGAGGCCTTTCTCCGTCCACTGCTCGGCGGAGTACGGATCGGCCGGCAGCTCCGTGCGGGAGTTGACGGCGAGCGCCACGCGGTAGTGGCCGGGATGGTAGATGGTCTCCTGCACCTTGAGGTGGAGCTTCGTGCCCCCGGTGACCTTCGTCACAACGCCCGAGAGCAGCTTCTCGTTGGCGCCTTTCGGGTCGCCGCCACAGGGGCCGACCTTCTGCGGGTCACCGCGCTGGTCCTCGGCAATCCAGGATGCCGGCTCCAGCAGCTTGAAGTGGGCGGATGTCCCCGCGGTTGAAAACGCGACGGCAAGGGCGCCCGCCAGCACGAGACGCAGCACTGTGCTCATGCGGCGCAGCATACCCCTCACGAGCGGAGGTAGTCGAGCACGAACGGATTCGTCGCGCGTTCCCGTCCGATCGTCGTATCCGGCCCGTGGCCGGGATGCACCACCGCGTCATCCCCGAGCGGGAACAGCACGCCGGTGATCGCGCGCAGCAGCACGTCGTAGTCGCCGCCCGGGAGATCCGTCCGGCCGATCGACCCCGCGAACAGCGTGTCGCCGACGAAGAGGTGCGGCACCGGCAGATCCGGCCCGCTGACCGCGAGGCAGACGCCACCCGGGCAATGACCGGGTGTATGGTGCACGTCCACGCGGTAGTCGCCGAACGTGAACACCGTGCCGTCGTAGAAATGGTCGACCGGCGGCAGCGGTGCCGGCATCCTCAGGCCGAACATCTTTGCCTGCTGCTCAGCGCGCTCGTAGAGGAACAGGTCGTCCCTGTGCAGCCACACGGGCAGCGCGAACGCCTTGACGGCGGGACCGACGCCCGTCACGTGGTCGATGTGGGCATGGGTCAGCAGTATGTGGCGCACGGTGAGTCCGCCGTCGCGCACCAGCGCAATCAGCTCGTCGACCTCGTCACCCGGATCGATGACGACGGCCTCCCCGGTGCGCGGGCAGCCCAGCACGAAGCCGTTCTTGAAGAAGGGACCGACGGCCCGCGACTCGATACGCATCGCCTAGAATTCTATCGACATGGTGCTCTGCGTCGTTGACGACATGCTGTTCGCGAGCAAGATACGCGCGGCGGCCGGCGCCGCAGGCGTCACGGTCGCCTTCGAGAAGAATCCGGACGCCGTGGCGGCCCGCGTCGCGGCGGACGCGCCGGCGCTCGTGATCTTCGACCTCGACGCGGCCCGGCTGCGTGCGGTGGAGACGGTCGCGGCGCTCAAGGCCGACCCGGCGACGGCCGCCACGCGGACGCTCGGGTACGTGTCCCACGTCCACGCGGAACGCATCGCGGCGGCGCGTGCGGCGGGGATCGATGACGTCAAGGCGCGGTCTGCGTTCGCCGCGCAGCTCGGCGCGATCCTGACCGGCGCGGCCGGAACAGACATGCCGGACGCGGACGCACCGGCGTAATCCCGGAGGGCGGCTCAGCGCGGATGCCGCGGCGCCGTCAGCCGAGCCACCACCAGAGCAGACCGGCCACCACCAGCACGACGGCGGCGACGGCCGCGAGCCCGAGGGCCGGCGGCGCGCCGGCCGCGGCGGTTTCGTCAGCGGTGGCCTCACGCACGTCCAGAATCGCCGCGATGGAGCGCAGCTCGGCGGCCATCGTCACCAGGCTCTGGTAGCGGTAGTCGGGCTGCTGCGCGGTCGCGCGCAGCGTGGCGGCGTCCAGCTCCTTCGGCACCAGCGCATTGAAGACGCTGGGCGCCTGGCCGTTCGCGTCCACTGGATGCGCGGCCAGCATCTCGAACAGCAGGCTTCCGACCGTGAATACGTCGGATCGCTCGTCGGGCGGCCGACCGTCGCGCAGCTCCGGGACGCGGACGGCGCGCAACCGCGGCGGCGCACCGTCATCGAACCCGAAACGCGCGCCGAGCGCCGACAGCGGGATGCGCGCGTGCCCCTTCTCCGTCACGAGAATCGACTCGGGGCTGAGGCCCGCCGGCTCGAAGCCCGCGGCGTGCACTTCGGCGATGGCGTCGGCGATCTGCACCGCCAGGTCGACGGCGCGCCGCGGGGGCAGCGGCCGTCCGGCCAGCTCGGCGCGAAGCGAGCGGCCCTTCACGAACTCGGCGACGACGAAGAGGCGCCCGTCGAACTCGCCGGCGTCGAAGACGGTCGTCACGTTCGGGTGCGTGAAGGCGGTCAGGGCCCGGTGGCTGGCCACGAGGGCCGCCCGGGCGGCCACATCCGGCGGCTCGCCGGCCGGCAGCAGGCGCAGCACCACGGTGCGGCCGCGCCGCGTGTCACGGGCGCGGTACAGCTCGCCGGGTCCGGACGGCTCCAGCAGCTCGAGCAGCGTGTAGTCGCCGACGC
>JBFXBH010000061.1:0-7398 GCA_050183355.1 Vicinamibacterales bacterium
GAGAAGCCGGCCGCCGTCATCAGGTCGCGCAGCCGCCAGGCCTGCGTGATGCGCGGGTCGACGGGCGGCGGCGGAGCGGTCAGCGCGGGGAACGTCGAGGCGATGTGGTCGAAGCCGACGTGGCGGGCCACCTCCTCGATCAGGTCCACCTCGCGGAGCACGTCGACGCGTCGCGTCGGCACCGTCACGCGCCACCCGCCGTCCGCGGGTGTGAGGTCGAAGCCGAGGCGGGTCAGGATGCGTTCGATGTCGGTGTCGGCGACGGCCGTGCCGAGGAGGCCGGCGACCCGGGTCCGGCGCAGCCGCAGCGAGCCCGGCGCGATGCCGAACGGGTGGCGCGCCCGGTCGAGCACGTCCCCGCGTCGCGTGCCGGCGCCGATCTGTTCCATCAGATCGAGCGCCCGCGCGAGGGCGACACGCGGCATGTACGGGTCCGCACCGCGCTCGAACCGCATGCTGGCCTCGGTCTTGAGGCCGAGCGCCTTGCTGGTGCGGCGTACGGAGAGCGGCGCGAAGTACGCGCTCTCGAAGAGCACCGCCTTCGTCGAGCCGGACACTTCCGAGCTGGCGCCGCCCATGACGCCGGCCACGGCCACCGGACGCGTGGCGTCGGCGATGACGAGCATGCCGGGCTTCAGCGCGCGGTCGTGGCCGTCGAGGGTCCGGAGCGCCTCGTCGGCGCGCGCGTCGCGCACGCGGATCTCGGGGCCGTCGAGCGTCGCCAGATCGAAGGCGTGCATCGGATGCCCGAGCTCGAGCAGCACGTAGTTCGTGATGTCGACGATGTTGCTGATGGGCCGCACGCCGGCGGCCAGCAGCCGCTGCTGGAGCCACTCGGGCGACGGGCCGACGGTGACATCGGCCACGGCGCCCGCGTACCGGGGGCAGAGGTCCGGCGCGTCGAGGTGAATCCCGACGCCGATGGCCGCGCGGTCCGCGTCCAACGGGCCGGCGGCGTCGGGCGCGCCGATGAGCGGGAGCCTGAAGACGGTGGCCACCTCGCGCGCGATCCCGAGGACCGACATCGCGTCGGGCCGGTTGGCCGTGACCTCGAAGTCGATGACGGCGTCATCCTCGCCGACCGGGTCGATGCCCTCGACGGCGAAGCCGTGCAGCGACATCTCGCGGCCGATGGCCTCGGCCGTGCCGGGCACGTCGACGAACTCGCGGAGCCAGGAGAGGAGGACCTTCATAGCACCGGGAACTGTTCGAGGAAGCGCAGGTCGTTCTCGTAGAACAGACGGATGTCGTCCACGCCGTACTTCAGCATCGCGACGCGCTCGAGGCCGATGCCGAACGCGAAGCCCGTCACCTGGTCCGGGTCGTAGCCGACGGCTTCGAACACGGCGGGGTGCACCATGCCGCTGCCGAGGATCTCGATCCAGCCGGTGTGCTTGCAGACCGGGCACCCGGTGCCGCCGCAGGCCTTGCACGAGATGTCCACCTCGGCGCTGGGCTCGGTGTAGGGGAAGAAGCTCGGCCGCAGGCGGACCTTCACATCCCCGAAGAGCGCCGTCAGCATGGCGTCGAGCGTGCCCTTCAGGTCCGCGAGGGTGACACGTTCACCCACGACCAGGCCCTCGAACTGCTGGAACATCGGCGTGTGCGTGAGGTCGAGGTTGTCCCGGCGGTACACGCGGCCGGGCACGATGATGCGCACCGGCGGCGGGAACGTCTTCATGTAGCGCACCTGCATCGCCGACGTGTGCGTGCGGAGCAGCGTGGCGGCGCGGACCTGCGAGGCGGGCGCCCACGGCGCGCCGGGGGACGCGTCCGCCGCGGCGTCCGGACGCGCGTCTGCGGACCGCCGGTGGGCACCCCAGGTGCCGCCGACGATCGGCTCGGCGAGGTACAGCGTGTCCTGCATGTCGCGCGCGGGGTGGTCCGGCGGCATGTTCAGCGCTTCGAAGTTGTGGGCGTCGTCTTCGACTTCGGGGCCTTCGAGGATCTCGAAGCCGAGGCGCGTGAAGATCGCCTCGACGTCCTTGCGCACGCGCATCAGCGGGTGCGTGTGCCCGAGCGGCAGCGGGCGGCCCGCGAGGGAGACGTCCACGGCGCCGGCCGGCCGTGCGTCCTCGAGCTGCTGCCGGCGCTCGGTCAGCGTGGCCTCGATTTCGTTCTTCAGCGCGTTGACGAGCTGGCCCAGCTCGCGCTTCGCGTCGGGCGCGAGCCCGCCGAGCCCCTTGAGCAGACCCGTGACGAGCCCGGCCTTGCGGCCGAGATACTCGTCCTTCAGCGCGGCGACGTCCGCGGGCGTCCGGGCCGCAGTCAGGCGGTCGTCGAACGTCGCGCGGAGCGCGGCGATGGAAGCGGCGTCGAGCGTGGTGTCTGGCATGGGCTCCGCACCGGCAGGAAAGAAAAAGCCACGGGCACGCCGGTCAGGGCGTGCGGCCGTGGCTTGAAGCGGTGCGCGTGTCGGCTAGGCGGCCGCGGCCTTGGCCTGCGCGGCGACCTTCGCAAACGCGGCAGGTTCGCGGGCGGCGAGCTCGGCCAGCGACTTCCGGTCCAGCGTCACGCCGGCAGCCTTCAGCCCGCGGATCAGACCCGAGTACGTGAGCCCGTTCTCGCGCGCGGCGGCGTTGATGCGGACGATCCACAGGCTGCGGAAGTCGCGCTTCTTCTGCTTCCGGCCGACGAAGCCGTACTTGCCCGCCGTGTCGACGGCCTCCTTGGCCGCGCGATACAGCTTGCTCTTCGTCTGATAGAAGCCCTTGGCGCGTTCGAGCAGCTTCTTCCGCTTCGCGCGCCGGACGGTTCCTCGCTTAACTCTCGGCATTGCTCTGGTCCTGTCGTGACGTTGACGTGTTTATTTGTACGGCAGCATGCGCTGCACGCGATCGGCATCCGAATCGGAAATCTGCGCGGTGCCCCGCATCTGGCGCTTGCTCTTGGTCGTCTTGCTCGTGAGGATGTGGCGCTTGAACGCGCTCGCCCGCACGAACTTTCCGGTGCCCGTCTTCTTGAAGCGCTTGGCGGCGCCCCGGTGTGTCTTCAGCTTCGGCATGGTCCTCTGTCCTTGTTCCGTCGTGCTTACGGCTCGACGGCGGCCGGCGCCGCTGGCGCCGCGTCCACCCGTCTGGGAGCCGACTTCCGGCCGGCCTTCTGGCTCAGAATCGTGTGCATCTGATTGCCTTCCTGGCGGGGGGCGGATTCCGCGACCGCCACCTCGTCCAGTTCGCCAATCAGCCGTTCCAGGATCCGGCGCCCGATCTCCGGGTGCGCCATCTCGCGCCCCCTGAAGAAGATCGTGGCCTTCACCTTGTCGCCATCCGCCAGGAACCGTTCAATGTGCTTCTTCTTGAACTGGTAGTCGTGCTCGTCGACCTTCGGGCGGAACTTGATTTCCTTGACCTCGATGACCTTCTGGTTCTTCCGCGCTTCCCGCGTCTTCTTCTGTTCCTGGTACTGATACTTGCCGAAATCCATGATCCGGCAGACGGGCGGCATGGCCGTCGGCGAGATCTCGACCAGGTCGAGTCCCTTCGCACGGGCCACGGCCAGCGCCTGCTGCGGCGGCATGATGCCGAGCTGCTCGCCGGTATCGTCGATCACGCGGATTTCGCGAACCCGAATGCGTTCGTTGGTGCGAACGCGGTCGTCACGGCGGGGCGTACGGTCGAAAGCGATAGGAACCTCCCTGGGCCGATCTAGGCCGACTTCCTGCTGACTTCATCGAGCGCTGACGTCAGAAAGTCGGCCAGGGGCCGCGCTCCCAGATCACCAGCCGATCGGCCCCGCACGGCGACGGTCCGTTCCTCGACCTCTCGGTCCCCGACCACGAGCATGTAGGGGACCTTCTGCAACTGCGCTTCACGGATCTTATAGCCAATCTTCTCGACCCGCTCATCGATCTCCACCCGGAGGCCCGCCCCGGCCAGCGTCCGCCGAACCTCCCGGGCCCACTCGATATGGCGGTCGGCGATGGGCAGGACCACCATCTGTACGGGTGCGAGCCAGAGCGGCCAGGCCCCGGCGTAGTGCTCGATCAGCAGCGCGACGAAGCGCTCGAAGCTGCCGAAAATCGCCCGGTGGATGACGACCGGCCGGTGCTCGGCGTTGTCCGCGCCCACGTACTTCAGGTCGAAGCGCTCGGGCAGGTTGTAGTCGAGCTGGATCGTGGCGCACTGCCACTTCCGGCCGATGGCGTCGACCACGTCGAAGTCGATCTTCGGACCGTAGAACGCGCCGTCGCCCTCGTTGATCGTGAACGGTTCGCCGACCGCCGTCAGCGCCCGCTTCAGCTCGGCCTCGGCGTGGTCCCACTGCGCCACGGTGCCGAGGAACTCGGCGGGGCGGGTCGAGAGCTTCATCGACGGCTTCAGCCCGAAGTCGCCGTAGACCTGCTGGATCAGGCGCAGCACGCGCTCGACCTCCTCGCCGATCTGCGACTCCATGACGAAGCAGTGCGCGTCGTCCTGGCTGAACTGACGCACGCGGGTCAGGCCGGACAGCGTGCCCGACGCCTCGTTCCGGTGCAGCGCCGTCTGCTCGTGCAGCCGGAGCGGCAGGTCCTTGTAGCTGCGGACCTCGCTGCCGAAGATGAGCATGTGGCCCGGGCAATTCATCGCCTTGAGGCCCATCTGCTCGTTCTCGGACTCCACGAGGAACATGTTCTCGCGGTAGTGGTCCCAGTGGCCCGAGCGCTCCCAGAGCGACTTGTTGAAGACGATCGGCGCCTTGACCTCGACGTACCCGGCGGGGAACAGGATCCCGCGCATGTAGTTCGAGAGCGTGTTCCAGAGCGTGGTGCCCTTGGCGAGCCAGAAGGTCGCGCCGGGCGCCCACGGGTGGAACAGGAACAGCTTCTGGTCGCGGCCGATCTTCCGATGGTCCCGCTTCTTCGCTTCCTCGAGCCGGACGAGGTGCTCCTTGAGCGCCTTCTCGGTCGGGAACGCCGTGCCGTAGACGCGCGACATCGGCTGGTTGCGGGCGTCGCCCTTCCAGTACGCGTTCGAGGTCGACAGCACCTTGAACGCCTTGAGCCGGCCGGTGGACGGGACGTGCGGGCCCGTGCAGAAGTCGACGAAGGTCGCCCGGTCCTTGATGGTGTAGCAGGACACGGTGTCCTGGCCGACGGTCTTTTCGTCGATCAGCTGGACCTTGAGCGGCTCGCCGCGCCCGCCGAAGAAGGCCTTGGCCTCGTCGCGTGGCCACATCTGCCGCTCGTAGGGCAGGTCCTCGGCGGCCAGTTCGCGCATCTTGTCCTCGATGCGCTCGAGGTCCTCCGGCGCGAACGGCTTCTCGACGACGAAGTCGTAGAAGAAGCCCTCGTCGGTGGCCGGGCCGATGCCGCACTGCGCGCCCGGGTAGAGCTGGGTCACGGCGGCCGCGAGCAGGTGCGCGGTGCTGTGCCGGACCAGGTCGAGGGCGTCCGGGTCCTTGTCCGTGACAATCCGGACCGGTACGTCCGCGACGAGCGGCGTCGCGAGATCGACCATCTTCCCGTCGACAATCCCGGCCAGCGCGACCTTCGCGAGGCCCGCGGAAATGCCTTCGGCCACACCGAGAACGGTGGTTCCGGAGGGTACGGCCCGGGTGGAGCCGTCCGGCAGCGTGATGGTGATGGAACTCATGGAGAACTACAGGCCAACCCTTCGATTCCCGCTGGGCGTCGCCGAAGCGTCGCTCAGGGCATTTCGACTCGGTGCCCGAGTCGAAATGGTAGGCGCGGGTGGATTCGAACCACTGACCTCCTCCGTGTCAGGGAGGCGCTCTAACCAGCTGAGCTACGCGCCTATCTGTTGCAAATATCGGGTGTTAGCCGAACGGAAAGTATAGCAGAGGAGGGCGGCCCGGCCCTACTTGTTGGCGGCCTGGCCGGCCTTGAGCGCCGCGGCCGTGCCCGAACCGAGTCCGCCGTGCGTACGGCCGACGTCGATGTACTTCCAGCCTTCCTTGATCCGCTGCGCGATATCGTCCGCGTCGGCCAGGCCGCCGCAGATCACGTTGTGCTTCTTGCAGGCCGCGAGCACCTTCTGCGCGGCCTCCTCGACCTCGGGTGCGCCCGGTGCCACGCCGAGCGAGGCGGGCAGATCGCCCGCCGTGCCGACGAACAGCACGCCGACGCCCGGCACCGATGCGATCTCGTCGACGTTCTTCACGCCTTCGGCCGACTCGATCATGATGATCGAGACCAGGTCGCCCTCGGGGTTCAGCGGCCACACGTCGGCGTGCCGGTTATAGTCGTCGATGCCCCACAGCCACGTCGCGTTGCCCGCCCCCATCCCGCGCAGGCCGGCGGGCTCCGGATACTTCGAGCCACGCCGCGGCGGATAGCGCATGCTCCGCACGGCGCGCAGCGCCTCCGCCTTGTTGTCGATCGTCGGGAACTTGATCCCCATCATGCCGGCGTCGAGCGCCTGCTTCACCACCCAGTCGGAGGATTCGCGGCCGTAGGTCGGGATGCGGACGACCGGCGCGATGGGGAACTGCGCGTTGCCCTTCCGGAGGATCCCCCGCTTGTCCGTCATGCCGAGCAGATACAGCCGGATCGTGTCGGCGTTGAACGGCGAGTGCTCCATGTCGAGCCGCACGAAGTCGGCACCGGAGCGCGAAGCCGTCTGCGCGTCCTCGAGCG
This sequence comes from Vicinamibacterales bacterium, assembly GCA_050183355.1. Taxonomy (GTDB): domain Bacteria; phylum Acidobacteriota; class Vicinamibacteria; order Vicinamibacterales; family UBA2999; genus CANKJK01. The sequence goes on from JBFXBH010000061.1 coordinate 6,578, forward strand.
AGAAGCTCGACGTGCTGATGCCGATCGCCGCCTTGCCCTCGATCCACTTCGCGATGGCCGGGTTGAGGTGGAGGTAGGGCTTTTCCTGCCCGCGGCCAATGCCGCTGGTCAGCAGAAGCGCCGCGGCGACGGCCGCGACGGAAAGCGCAAGGCGGTGGAGAGGGTGTCCGGGCTGCGTCATGGCGGGTCTCGGGGAAAGGGGCACACGCGGTCCGGGACGCCCGAGCGGGCGACGGCCGTCGTCAGCGCGGCAGCGTAGCCCAGCTACGGGCCGGGGACAATCCTTACGGGAATCAGGGATGGTACGCGGGCCGGACGAACTACGCGGCCTTCTTCAGTGTCGCGTCCTCGAGTGCCTTCTCGAGGATCGGATCGCCAGGCGGCACGGGCGCACCGAAGTCGACTTCCGGCTCCGCCACGGCGACGTCGGGCTTCAGGCCCTTCTCGTGGATCGGCTCGCCGGCGGGCGTCAGGTAGCGCTGGTACGAGAGCCAGAGGCCGCTGCCGTCCGGCAGCCGCACCAGGCGCTGACGGGCTGCCCGGCCGAGCGTCCGCTCGCCGACGCGGGTGCCGCGCTTCGCCCCTTCGATCGCCGCCGCGAAGACTTCCGCGGCGCCCGAGGTGCCGGCCGTGGTCAGCAGCACGAGCGGCACGGTCAGCGCCCCGTCGGTGCTGGTGGCGCTCACGGTCTCGCGCTGGTCGTTCTTGCCCTGCCTGATCGTCAGCGTTCCGGACTTCACGAAGAGCCGTGCCGCGGCGATGCCGGCGTCGAGGTCGCCTCTCGCCGTGCCCCGCAGGTCGAGCAGCACGCGCGTGGCCCC
>JBFXBH010000061.1:7498-14783 GCA_050183355.1 Vicinamibacterales bacterium
AGGACGATCGAGACCACGTCCTCGAACACGGCCAGGTGCTTGTAGGTGTCGTCCCGGCCGATCGCCTGCCCGAGGTAGCCGCCGACGACGGCCAGCAGCATGACCGGGATGGAGACGGCGAGAACCGAAGCGCGGGTGCGTGGGTTCATGAGCAACCTGTGTGTGGGCAGCCTGCTAGCGCGGACGGAGCCATTGTACGGGATCGGCCGGCCGTCCTCCGGCGCGAACCTCGAAGTAGAGCGCCGTCCGCGCGCCCGCGGTCGGCGCGTCCCCGACGACGCCGATCTGCTCGCCTTCGACCACGCGCTGGTCGCGCCGCGCGGGGGTCGACCGCAGCAGCCCGTAGGCCGAACTGTAGCCGTCGCCGTGGTCCAGCATGACCATCGTGCCGAAGCCCGCCAGCGGCTCGGCGTACGTCACCACGCCGGCGTGCACCGCCACGACCGGGGTGCCGGGCGGCGCCGCGATGGTGACGCCGTTGGCAAACCCGCTGGCCTGCCGCCGTCCGGGCGCGAACCGCGTGGCGACAGGGCCGACCACCGGCCAGTCCAGCGCGCCCTTGAACGCCGCGAACGGCGCCGTGCGCCCCACGCGCCGGCCGGGCGCCGGGGCGTCCGGCGCGGCCACGGCGGGGCCGCCGGTCAGCGCGGCGCGCAGCTCTCCGAGCATGGCCGCGTTGGCGTCGCGACGCCGGTCGAGCTGCGCGGCGAGGGCCTCGCGCTCGGCAATCGCCGCCGTGGCGGCCGTGCCGGCCTCCTCCGCCTGCGCCCGTGCGTCCTGAAGGGCCGCCACCCGGGCGGCCAGGTCGTCGAGCAGCCGGGTCGCCGCGGCGATTGCCTCCAGGCGCGCCGCGACCCGGGCCGCGTTCTGCTCCACGAGGCTCGAGATCGTGCGGGCGGCCCGGCCCATGTCCTGCAGTGTTTCGGCGCCGAGCAGCAGCCGCACGTAGCCGCCGTGCCCCTGCTTGTACACCTGGACGAGACGCGCGGCGATGAGCGGCTCGTCCATCGCCTCCACCTGGCGCAGCCGCGCGACGCGCAGCCGCGCGTCGGCGAGATCCGCCTCGGCGGTCCGGAGGTCGCGCGCCGCGCGCTCCGCGTCGGCCTCGTGGCGGTCGCGCTCCGCTTCGAGCGCCTGGATCGCCTCGACGACCGCGCGGGCCTGCGCGGCGATCCGGTCGGCGTCGTCCTCGAGCGCGCGGACCCGCGCGGCGACGCGGCGGTCGGGCGGCTCGGGTCCGGACCGGGTCTGGAGGGCCGCGACGGCCGGCGTGGTCCCAAGGGCGACCAACACGGCGAACGCCGCGGTCGCGGTGACGGCCGGGCGCGGTCCCTGTGAACCCCGCATTCGCACACAGTATAGTCAGCCCGTGCGGGTGGTCGCGTTCGACTATGGCGCGCGGCGGGTCGGTGTCGCCGTCAGCGATCTCACGGGCACGCTCGCGCGCCCGCTGACCGTGCTGCATCCGGCCGGCGGACCGCAGGCGGTCCTGACGGCGATGCGCGACGAAGTGCGACGGCTGGCCGGCGAAGAAGATGGCCTCGGCCTGATCGTGCTCGGCCTGCCGCGGCGCCTCGACGGGTCGCCGACGGAGGTGACGCCCGTCGTGGAGGCGTTGCGGCCCCCGCTTGAGGCAGCCACCGGACTCGCCGTGGTCTTCCAGGACGAGCGCCTCTCGAGCCGCGAGGCGGAGAGCCGTCTGGCGCTCCGCGAGCGCGACTGGCGGAAGCGGAAGGCTGCGCTGGACGCCGCCGCCGCGGCGGTCATCCTCCAGGACTATCTCGACGCCCGCCCGGGGCCGGCCCCCGTCGCGGACCTGCACGCGCCGCACGAGCCATGAAGACGCTGCTCAAGTGGTTCGGGACCCTCGTGCTCGTCGCGGTGGCCGGTGCGGCCGCGCTCGGCTGGCTGTTCTACACAGGCCTTCGCGAGCCGTATCGCGGCTTCGCCGGCGACGAACAGTTTGTCGAGATCCCACCGGGCACGGGCACGGCGGGCATCGGGCGCCTCCTGGTCAGGGCCGGCGTCGTCGCCGACGAGCTGACGTTCCGGCTCGCCGTGGCGACCAGCGGACAGGCGGCGCGCCTGCAGGCGGGCGAATACCGCTTCGTGGAGCCGGCCACGCCGGTGGCGGTCGTGGACCGCATCGCGCGCGGCGACGTCTACGTCCGGCGTCTGACCATCCGCGAGGGGCTGACGATCGCCGAGATGGCCGACGTGTTCGAGGCCCGGGGCTTCGGGCCGGCCGCGGACTTCCGGGCCGCCGCGTCGGACCCGGCGCCGATCGCGGACCTGGACCCGGAGGCGCGCGACCTCGAGGGCTATCTGTTTCCCGAGACGTACACGCTGCCGAGAACGGCAACCGCCGCGACGCTCGTGGCGCGGATGGTCGACCGCTTCCGCGCCGTGGCCGACACGGAATTCCAGCGCCGCGCGCGGGAGGCCTCCCTGACCCTCCGGCAGGTCGTCACGCTGGCCGCGCTCGTCGAGAAGGAAACCGGCGCGGCTGGCGAGCGCCCGCTGGTCGCGGCGGTCTATCGCAACCGTCTGCGGATCGGCATGCCGATGCAGGCGGACCCCACGTTGATCTACGCGCTGACGAAGGCGGGGCGGTACGACGGCAACCTCCGCAAGGCCGACATGACCTTCGACTCGCCGTACAACACATACCGCTACCGCGGACTGCCGCCCGGACCGATCGCCGCGCCGGGCCGCGCGGCGCTCGAAGCCGTGCTCGCGCCGGCGGCCGCGGCGCACCTGTATTTCGTGAGCCGGAACGACGGCACGCACGCCTTCGCGGACACGCTCGCCGAGCACGCGCGGAACGTGCAGCGCTTCCAGGTGCAGTACTTCCGGCAGCGCCGCGCGGCGTCGCGCCAGCGCGGATAACCGCGTGGCGGGCTGTCGCGCGTTGTCGCGCGGCAGGGCAATTGCGGTGCGCTGGCGGTACGATAAGGCTTGTCAACCTCCGGGAACCCGCCCTCCGACCCGACATTTCTGATGACCCGATCGTGTTTCCGTCGCGGCCTGGCCGCGCTGATCCTTGCGGCTGCTGCGGCTTCGGCTTCGGCGCAGTCGCGCCAGTTGCCGGCCCTGATTGACGCGCCGCCGCCTCCGGAGGCGCCAGCCACGATCGCGAGGGACGCCCAGGGCCGCGCGACGCTCCGCGCGATCCGGATCACGGAGCCGCTCAGAGTCGACGGCAAGCTGGACGAAGCCGTGTACAAGGTCGTCCCCGCCGCCCGCGACTGGATTCAGCAGACGCCGCAACCCGGCGCGCCGGCCACCGAGCCGACCGACGTGTGGGTGTTCTTCGATGACTCGAACCTGTACATCTCGATGCACCTGCACGAGACGCAGCCGGAGCGGCGCATCGGGACCGAACTGCGCCGCGACGCGCAGGGGCTGACCAACGACGACAACGTCATGCTGGTCATCGACACGTTCTACGACCGGCGCAACGCCTTCAACTTCCAGGTGAACTCCATCGGCGGGTTCCGCGATCAGCTCATCACGGATAGCGCCGCCAACGGCGCCTGGAACACCATCTGGAACGTCCGGAAGGCGGATGCCGAGGACGGCTGGTCCTTCGAGATGGTCATCCCGTTCAAGTCGCTGCGCTACACCGGCGCCGGTCCGCAGGTCTGGGGCTTCAACGCCCGGCGGACCACCAAGTGGAAGAACGAGACGTCGTACATCAACCCGAACCCGGTGGCCTACGGCGGCCCGGGGATCAACATCCTGTCCACGGCCGCCACGCTGGTGGGTGTCGAGACGCCGTCGAACACGATGAACCTCGAGCTGAAGCCGTATGCGATCTCGTCGCTCACGACGGACCGGACCGTGGCCCAGCCGTTCAGCAACGACCCGTCGGCCAACGGCGGGTTCGACTTCAAGTACGGCATTACCCGCGGCCTGACGGCCGACATGACGGTCAACACCGACTTCGCCCAGGTGGAGGAGGACGTCCAGCAGGTGAATCTGACCCGTTTCAGCCTGTTCTTTCCCGAGCGGCGCGACTTCTTCCTCGAAGGGCTCGGCAACTTCGGCTTCGCGGGGCAGGGCACCGGGTCCAACCAGGACGGCGCTGCCGAGATCCCGACGCTCTTCTTCAGCCGGCGGATCGGCCTCAACAACGGCGCGACGATCCCGGTGCGGATCGGCGGTCGCCTGACCGGCCGCGCGCGCGGGTTCGAGATCGGCCTGCTGAACATTCAGACGGGGGAGAAGCCCGAGGCGCGGACCGAGAGCACGAACTTCACGGCCGCGCGCGTCCGGCGCCAGGTCCTGCGCCGCAGCAACGTCGGCGTCATCATGACGATGCGGAGCCCCGGGAGCCGCGGCACCGAGAGCTTTTCCGGCGGCGTCGACGCCAACTTCCGTTTCTACGACAACATCGAGAACAACTTCTACTACGCGTCCACCTCGGCCCCGCAGAGCGGCGCCCGCGACACCGGCACGTATCGTGCCCGTTTCGCGTACGTGCCCGACCGGTACGGCGTGCAGGTCGACCACGTGAAGATCGGCAAGGACTTCACGCCCGAGATGGGCTTCGTCCGCCGCCCCGACTACCGCAACTCGTCCGCCGCGCTCCGCTTCAGCCCGCGCCTGAAGTCGCACAAGCGCATCAGGCAGTTCATCTGGACCTACAACCTGGACTACATCACGAACTCTGCCGCCAGCCAGATCGAGAACCGGAACAATCAGGTCGATTTTGCGATCGACTTCCACAGCAGCGATCGGATTACGGTCAGCTACACCGACCAGTACGAGTTCATCCCGGCGCCGTTCACCATCTCGCCTGGTGTCCGGATTCCACGCGACGAGTTCAACTACGAGACCTTCCGCGTGTCCTACGTGCTCGGCAACCAGCGCAAGGTGGCCGGGACGGTGAGTGCCCAGACCGGAACCCTCTACAACGGCGACCGGACCGGCGCCAGTTACGGCGGCCGCCTCAGCTTCTCACCGCGGTTCGTGATGGAGCCCACGATCTCGTTCAACCGGGTGAAGCTGCCCTACGGCGATTTCACCGCGAACCTGCTGCAGACGCGCATCATCGTGACGCCGCAGCCGCGCATGCAGATCGTGAGCCTGCTGCAGTGGAACCAGAGCGCGAAGACGCTCACGTCGAGCGTGCGTCTGCGCTGGGAGTACATCCCGGGCAGCGACTTCTTCGTCGTGTTCACCGACGGGCGCAACACGCCGGATGCGCTCGCGCCAGGGTTGCTGAATCGCACGCTGGCGGTGAAGCTCACGCGCCTGCTGCGGTTCTAGCCTAGCGCTCACCCCACTTCAGCTTCTCGCGAAGCACGTCGTAGTAGCTCCGGCTGCCAACGGTGAGCAGCCGCACGCGGCTGCCAGCCCGCGAGACCCGGACCCGGTCGCCCGCGCGCAGCACGTAGCCCGACTGGCCGTCGTAGGTCACCAGCGTGTCCTCGCCGTGCGAGGCGAGCGGGTACACGTCCACGGTGGAGGAGGCCGGCACGACAATCGGGCGGTTCGTCAGCGTGTGCGGCGCGATCGGCGTGACGACCAGCGCGTCGACGACCGGGTGCACGATCGGGCCCCCGGCGGCGAGGTTGTAGGCCGTCGACCCGGTGGGGCTCGCGATGATGAGGCCGTCGGCCTTCACGCGCGTGACGAACACGCCCGAGACCTCGACGGTGAGCTCGATCATCCGCGAGAGCGAGGCCTTCGCGAACACCACGTCGTTCAGCACGAGGCGGGTATCGGGCGGGTGGCCGGCCCGCTCGGCCGTGGCTTCGAGCAGCAGGCGGCTGTCTTCGACCGCGGTGCCCGCGAAGACGGCTTCGAGCGTCGGGAAGAGTTCGGCGACGCGGACCTCCGTCAGGAACCCGAGGCTGCCGAAGTTCACGCCCACGAGCGGCACGTCGCGGCCGGAGGCGGCGATGCGCCCCGCCATCGAGAGCAGCGTGCCGTCGCCGCCGAGCGCGATCACGAGGTCCGCGGTGCGCGGAATCTCGGAGCGCGGCACGCCGTCGGTGCCCGCGAGTTCGGCCGTCTCCTTCGAGTAGAGCACGCGGACGCCGCGCGTCTCGAGCCACGCCCGCAGCTCGCCGAGCACGGGCGTCGCCGCGTGCAGGCGATCCTTCGCGACGACGCCGACGCAGGCGATGACGGGCGGGTGGGTGGACATCAGGTCAGGGAACGGTCAGGGCCGCTGGCGGAAGTGCAGGAAGAACTCGCGGTTGCCCTGCGCGCCGGTGATCGGCGACGGCGTCGTGGCCATGCGGGTCAATCCTAGCGCAGCCCCGGCGGCGGCGATCTCGTCCACGACGCGCGCGTGGACGGCCTCGTCGCGGATCACGCCCTTCTTCACCTCCGCGCGCCCGGCCTCGAACTGCGGCTTGACGAGCGCCACGACGTCGGCGCCCGGCGTCAGGATCGGCGGCAGTACGGGCAGGATGTGCCGCAGCGAGATGAACGAGACGTCGATCGCCACCAGGTCCATCGGGTGGGGAAGGTCCGCGGGCGTCAGGGCCCGTGCGTTGAAGCCCTCGACCACCGTGACGCGGGGGTCGTTGCGCAGCGTCCAGTCGAACTGTCCGTGCCCGACGTCGAGCGCGACGACGTGCGCGGCCCCGCGCTGCAGCATCACGTCGGTGAAGCCGCCCGTCGACGCGCCGATGTCGAGGGCCTGCCGGCCCGCGACCGGCACCTGGAACGTGTCGAGCGCGTGCGCGAGCTTCACGCCGCCGCGCCCGACCCACGGGTGGTCGGGCGTGGCGAGCGTGACGGTGGCGTCGGCCGGAATCGGCGAGCCGGCCTTCGTCACCGGGTGCCCGTCGACCAGCACCTGACCGGCCAGCACGAGGGCCCGGGCCCGCTCACGCGACGGCGCGAGGCCGAGCTCGGTGACGCGCTGGTCGAGCCGGATGCGGGGCACGCAGGCGGATCAGTTCGCGCCGATCGCCGCCGCGCCGGCCTTGGCGCCGTCTTCGTCCTGCTGGCCGGTGCCGCCGCTGCAGCCGATGGCACCGCCGCCCTTGAGCGGCACGGCGCCCTGGAGGAACACCGGCGTTCCCGGCCCCGGCAGTACGCTGCCGATGCCGGAGGTGGCCAGCTGCGCCAGCGCGCCCGACGGCGAGCCGAACGACGCCGAGACCAGCGCCTTGCCGCGGGCGATGTCGATGGTGAAGAACCCCGCCTTGTCCATCCGCTCGGCCGCGATGACCGCGCCACGCGAATCGAGGACGACGCAGCTCAGGTTCGTCTTGAGCGTGACCGCCGTGGCGTGCGCCGCGGCGATGGCTTTCTTCGCGTC
>JBFXBH010000062.1:0-14758 GCA_050183355.1 Vicinamibacterales bacterium
TGGAACGTGTCGAACTCCATCCCCGTCAGCCGGCCGTTCTCGACGATGAAGCGGACGGGCGAGTGGTTCTCGAGGATCTCGACACGCTCTTCCTCGGCGTCCTCCAGCTCCCAGGGCGACGCCTTGAAGTACTTCCGCGTCTTGCGCGCGATTACCTTCACGTCGGCCGCGCCCAGCCGCTTGGCCGACCGGCAGCAGTCCATCGCCGTGTTGCCGACGCCGATGATCAGCACGCGGCTGCCCACCGAGGTGACGTGACCGAAGTGGATCGATTCCAGCCAGTCGATGCCGATGAAGATCTGATCGCTGTCCCGGCGTCCGGGCAGGTCCAGTTCCTTGCCCTTCGGGGCGCCGCTGCCGACGAACACCGCGTCGTACTCGTTCGATTCGACCAGCGCGCGGAGGCTTTCGACCGGGGTGTCGTAGCGGACGTCGACGCCCATGCCGGTGATGTAGCCGATCTCCTCGTCGAGCACCTCTTCGGGCAGGCGGAACGCGGGAATGTTGACGCGCATCAGCCCGCCCGGCCGCGGACCCTTCTCGAACAGCGTGCACGCATAGCCGAGCGGCATCAGGTCGTTGGCAACCGTCAGTGACGCCGGGCCCGCGCCGATGAGCGCGACCTTCTTGCCGTTCTTCTCCGCCGGGGCCGTCGGCAGGCGATCGCGGATGTCGTCCTTGTAGTCGGCGGCCACGCGCTTGAGCCGGCAGATGGCGACGGGCTTGCCGTCCACGCGGGTCCGGCGGCAGGCGGGCTCGCAGGGCCGGTCGCACGTCCGTCCGAGGATGCCCGGAAACACGTTCGACTCGCGGTTCAGGACGTACGCGTCGCTGAACCGCCCCTGCGCGATCAGCCGGATGTACTCCGGCACGTTGGTGTGAGCCGGGCACGCCCACTGACAGTCCACGACCCGGTGGAAGTAGTCGGGGTTGCTGACGTCCGTCCGCTGCATGTGCGCGGATTATAGGTCCTCAGCGCGCGGGAAGGGCGAACGTCAGGATCACGTCGCCGCCCGAGGGCACGGTCACATACTGCGTGCCGTTCACCTGGTAGGTGATCTGGCCGCCGCGGATGGCGCCGCCGGTGTCGAAGCGCCACAGCGGCGTTCCCGTCTTCCCGTCCATGGCCATGAACGTGCCCTGACGATCGCCGACGAACACCAGGTTCCCGGCGGTCGAGAACACGCCGGCCGACGGGCCGCCGTTGACCGGCGTGCGCCACACCAGTTCGTTCGTGGCCGGGTCGTAGGCAGAGACGCTCCCCTTCTCCGGTGCGGCGGAATCACGCCGGCCGGCCGTGCTGAACTGGCCGTTCTTCAGCGTGTTCCCCGTCGGCACGACGGTCATCATGATCGGCAGGTCCTTGCCGGCCACGTAGAGCAGGCCGGTCTGCGGGTTGAACGCGTTGCCGCCGTAGTGCACGGCCTCGCGAGGCGCGTGGACGGCGCCGTTCCGTTTCGGAGGCGTATAGAACGGGACGCGGGGATACTTCTCGAACATCGGAAAGAGCGGCCGGTCCACCGTCTGCGGTGCCGTCGGCGTCATCGGCTTGCCTTTGGCCGTGTGCGGGATGGGCTGCGTCGGCCACACCTCCTCGCCGGGCGTCTCGGTCTCGGTCGGCACAGGCGTCTCAACGATCGGGTTGAAGGGCTTCCCCGTTTCACGATCGAGCACGTAGACGAAGCCGTTCTTGTTGCCAGCCGCGGCCGCCTTCGCGATCCGCCCGCCGACGCGCAGGTCGAAGAGGATGGGCTGCTGGCCGGCGTCGTAGTCCCAGAGATCGTGATGGACCTGCTGGAAGTACCACTTCAGCTTGCCGGTCCTCAGATCGAGCGCGACGAACGCGTTGGTGAAGAGGTTGATACCCTTCCGCGCCGAGCCGTCCTGATCCGGCGACGGGTTCGCGATCGTGAGATGCACGACACCCGCTTCCGCGTCGATCGCCGGCGTGGCCCAGATGCCGCCGCCGTGGCGCGCGCCGCCGGCCCACGTATCCTTCGCGATCGCCCAGCCTTCGTCGTCCGGTCCCTGCGGCACGCCAAGGAAGCGCCAGAGCGCCTTGCCCGTCTTCGCGTCGATGGCCAGGATGACGCCGCCCGGGATGTGATTCTCGCTGAGCGCCGTCCCGACGATGAGGACGCCGCTGGCGTACTGCGGCACCATGTTGATCGAGTAGCCCCACTCCGACGGCTTGCCCATCTGCGGGAATTTCGCCTTCAGCGTCTCGACGAGCGCGTTCGACACGCCGCCGTCTCCGAAGGACGGCACAGGCTCCCCCGTCTTCGCGTCGAGCGCCGTGACCTGCGCCCCTTTCGCGACGTAGATCCGGCCCTCACCGTACGCCACGCCGCGCGCGGCCCCGACCTTCGCGTTGATCCAGACGGGCCGTCCGGTGGCCGCGTCGAGCGCCACCACGCTGTCCGGCGACGAGACGTACATGACGCCATCGGCCACGATGGGCGTCGAGCCGGCGTTGCGGGTGTGGTAGAGCCAGCGCACGGCGAGCGCGCCGACGTTCCGTGACGTGATCTGCGTGAGGGACGCGTGGCGCGAGTTCTTCGCGTCGAGATTGTTGAGCGGCCAGCCCTTCGACGTCGCCGCGCTCACCGCCGGGATCGGCACGAGGCCACTCTCGCGGTTCGCGCCCATGCTGGCACGCAGCTCCTCGGGCGACGGATCCCGCGGAGCGGCCGGCTGCTGCGTCAGCACGGACGTTCCCGGCACCGCCGCGCCGAACGCCGCAGCCAGGACGAGCCCGGCCACGACGATGCGTGCTGTCATCGGCGGGCACCGGCACGCCGGTGCGGCCCGCCGGGCGTTGCGTGCGCGCTTACTTCGCTGCGGGCCACCGCGTGTCGATCGGCTTGGACGGATCGGCCGTGATCGCCAGCTCCGCGCAGTGGTGATACGCGTAGCCTCCGGGTGAGTTGTACACGTGGTCCGCCATGAACTGGATCACCTGCAACGTGCAGCGCGCGCAACTGATGTTCGGCAGCTCGATGTCCGTCTCCCACGGCGTCATCGGCGTCGCCGGGCGCGCGGACGCGGGCTCACCGGGCTTCGGGTAGTGCTGGAAGAGACCGTCGGCGAGCACGGGCACCTGCGGCGGGCTCTGGATCTGCGCCCAGGTCGAGTAGAGCCCCTTCTCCGTCCAGCGCTCGGCCGTGTACGGATCCGGCGGCAGCTCGGTGCGCGAGTTCACGGCCAGCGCGATGCGGTAGTGGCCCGAGTGGTAGATCGTTTCCTGAATCTTGATGTGCAGCTTCGACCCGCCGGTCGCCTTCGTCACGGCGTTCGACAGGATCTTCGCGTTGTCCCCTTTCGGTTCTCCGCCGCACGGCCCGACCTTCTGGGGATCGCCGAGGTCGTTGGTCGGCACGATCCATGAGGGCGGTTCGAGCAGCTTGAAGTGGGCGTCCGTGCCGGCGGTCAGGGCCGTCACGGCTGCGACGAGTGCCAGCGTGAAACGAAACGTGGTCTGCATCAGCGTGTCCTCATGTGGTGGCCACCTGCCGCGGCGGCGTGGCGGCTGGATTATGCCTCAGCCGACCGCCGGATTCACCTCGACGTCGACGATTTCCCACTGGAAGTAGTCAAAGTCCCCCGCCGCGAGCTTCCACACCGCCCCGCCCCGGACGGGAATCTCCACGCCGCGCACGGCCCGCCACTCCGTGATCGGGATCGTCCACCGCTCCAGCGTCCTGCCACCGTAGTAGCGATCCGCCGTCAGCCGGACGACGCGGTCGCGGTCGTCGAACTCGAACAACGCCGACGCCGTGGTCCCCGCCGTGGCGATGGTGGCCTGCGCGTGCCGATCGTCCACGGCGGTCCACGCGATCGACGGTGAGGCGGCGGCGGACGGGAACCAGACGATTTCGCCGAGGAAACGCAGCGCCGTGCCCTGGTCGAAGGTCGGGCCGGTGCCGTCCGCCACCGTCACCAGCCCGCCCGCCTTGATCAGCATGCGGCCGCGGCCCGCCGCGAACGAGTCGCGGCCCACGACCGGCACGACCCGCATCATCGTGACGTCCACGGTCCACACGAAGCCCGGGTCGTCCACCGTGAAGTACTGCTCCGCCTCCATCGGCATGTACGCCTGATCCGGCGCGGTGCGCATCCCGCCCCGCTGATGCAGCCGCACGACCTGGGCACGCGGACGCCCGACGGCACCGGACGCGTGCAGCCACCGCTGCACGGGCGCCGGCAGCCCGGCTGCGTCCTCCGCCCGCAGGATCGGCGCCTCCGAGCGGGGTGCGCGCGCCAGCAGGGCGCGCACGTGGTCCGCGTTCTCCGCGTGAAACCGGCTGATGCCGGCACTCGCCGCGACGGCGACGGCGACGAGGACGTTGGCGATCGTGCCGGCCCAGGCGTCGGACCACTGGAGCACGATGAGCAGTTGCGAGAGCCCCAGCGCGGGCGCCGCGACCATCCACCACGCGTCACGGCCGAGCCAGCGCAGCACGGCGGCGGCGACCAGCGCGAGCGCGGCGACGAGCCAGAGCGCGCCGACGGCGCGCACGGCCGCGGGGGACAACGGCACCGTCGTGCGGCCGCTCAACTGCGGGACGGCGGCGAGGTTCCACGCCTTGAGGAACCCGAGCGTATGGAGGAGCCCGTGGATTGCGAGCAATGCGCCCGTCATGCATCGCAGTGTAAAACCGATCGTCGCGCGTCACGTCACGGCAGGTTGACAGGTACGGCGCCCGGCGATACGGTTCAGTCGATGGCTGTCTGCCACGCCACGCTCGCCCTCGCGTTCCGCCCGGCTTTCAAGAACCTCGGCCGCGGCGTCTTCTAGCACATACCCGCACGTGCTCGCCGGATTGCCGGATCGACCGCGGCATCGGCACCGATCGTTTCTCCGGAATCCGCGCTCCCTGCACCTACCGGGTTCCGCATCTGCTTCGACGGAGTACGGCTTATGTGTGGAGTGGTGGCCCGCGTGACGCAGGGCGACACCGTGAACGTCGGGCGCGGCGTGCGCCTGGTTTCGGCCGCGGCCGGCCGCCTCAGGCACCGCGGGCCGGACGGCTCCGGGCTGCGAGCGGTCAGGCACGCGGTGCTGGCCCACTGCCGGCTGTCGATCGTGGACGTCGCGCGCGGAGGCCAGCCGCTCCAGAGCGAGGACGGTCGCCTGACGCTGGTCTGCAACGGCGAGATCTACAACCACGAGAGCCTGCGCGCGCGGCTGACCACGCGACACACCTTCACCTCCCGCAGCGACTCCGAAGTCATCCTGCACCTGTACGAGGAGATCGGCGATCGCCTGGTGGCCGCGCTCGACGGCATGTTCGCGTTCGTGCTCACGGACGGCACCGACGTGCTGGCGGCTCGCGACGCGCTCGGCATCAAACCGCTCTACATGGGCTGCGCGGCGGACGGCGGGCTCTGGTTCGCGTCCGAGATGAAGGCCCTGCTGGGCGTGTGCAGCGAGATCGAGGAGTTCCCGGCCGGCCATCTCTTCACGCTGACGGGCGGCCTGCGCCGATGGTTCAACGCGCCGTGGGAGCGGCCGGCGCGGACGACGGTCCCGTTCGACGCGCCGTCCCTGGCGCTGGCGCTGCGGGCAGCGGTGGAGAAGCGGCTCATGAGCGATGTCCCGTTCGGCGTGCTGCTGTCGGGCGGGCTGGATTCGAGCCTGATCGCCGCCGCCATGCGGCCCTGCGTGGAGGCGCTCCACAGCTTCTCGGTGGGCGTCGAGGGCGCGCCGGACCTTGCCGCGGCGCGACAGGTCGCGGGGCATCTCGGCACGCACCACCACGAGTTCATCTACACGGCAGCCGAGGCCGTCGACATCGTCGAGACGGTGATCGCGCACCTGGAGTCCTACGACACGGCACTCCTGAGGAGCGCCATCCCCACGTACTTCGCGTCGCGGCTCGCCTCGGACCACGTCAAGATGGTGCTGACCGGCGAAGGGGCGGATGAGATCTTCGCGGGCTACGAGCACTTCGCCGACATCGACGACCCCGACGCGCTGCAGCGCGAGTCGGTACGCCTGCTGGCCGGGCTGCACAACCTGAACCTGCAGCGGGTCGACCGCATGACGATGGCGCACGGCCTCGAGGGCCGCGTGCCGTTCCTCGACGTGGACCTGGTCGACCGCGTGACCGCCTTCGATCCCCGCCTGAAGCTGCACGGCCGGTACCGCCCGGAAAAGTGGCCCCTGCGGCTGGCCTTCGAGGGCGCGCTGCCCGGCGAGATTCTCTGGCGGGGCAAGCAGGAGTTCGCGCACGGGTGCGGCTCCGCCCGGCTGCTTGAGGAGCACTGCGAGGCGCTGGTCAGCGACGCTGACTTCGCCGGCGCGCGCCGGCGCTTCCCGGTCGATACGCCGCGGAGCAAGGAGGCGTATTTCTACCGACGCATCTTCGAGGAACTGTTCCCCGGCGACGCCCCGCGCCGGACGGTCGGTCGCTGGCGTGAGGCGGACGGCCTCAGGGAGGAGCACGAAATCCATGGCTGATATGACCCATACCCCCTCACACGATTCCGGTGCCTGGACGTACTCGGACACCGTCGCGCGCGGCCTGTACGAGCAGTCCCGTGGCGGGCTCTGGGGCAAGTACGACAACGTGCGGATCCGGTGGGAAGACCGCCTGACCCGCCTGACGCTCGGACCACTGGTGGCCGCCTGCGACCGGCGCGCGCTCGCGGAGGGACGCCAGGTTCGCGTGCTCGACCTCGGCTGCGGCGCGGGGCAGGCCTACGGTCTGCTGACGCAGATCGACGAGCAGGGACTTCACGTCGACGACCCGATGCGCTTCGTGCTGCCGGCGGATCGGATCGGCCGCTATCTCGGCCTGGACATCAGCAGCGCGATGGTCGACCAGGGACGCCGCAACTACGCCGACGTCGACGCGGTGCGCTTCGCGCAGGCCGACCTGCGGGACGGCCTGGCGGCGGTGGCGGACGAGCCGCCGTTCGACATCTACGTGTCGTCCTACGGCAGCCTGTCGCACCTCGACGCACCGGACCTCGCCGCGTGCCTGGCCGACGTGGTCCGACACTCCGCGTCCGACGCCATCGTCGTGCTCGACGTGATGGGCCGGTACTCGCCGGAGTGGCCCGGCTACTGGGACGCACGCACCGACTCGGACAAGGTGCACCAGTACTCGATGAGCTATCTCTACGAGGACCGCGGGCACCGCGACATCGAGCGGTTCCCGCTGCGGTTCTGGACCGGCAGCGAGATCCGCGACCTGTGCACGCGCCTGACCGGCATCACCGGCACGCCCGTGGAGCCCGCGGCGCTGCTGGATCGGTCGATCTTCGTCGGCCGCCACGTCGACACGCGGGAGTACGGGTGCCGCCTGCCACCGCTGCGCGGCCTCGTGAACCGTCTGTACGAGCAGAACGCGCGCACGCCGATCGAGGACCTGCACGTGGGTCACCGGCTGACCCCGCCCGACGAGGCCGCCGCGGCGTTCCTGCAGTCGCTGACAGCGTGCTGGAACCGCGTCATCGAGTTCACGGTGGGCAAGCTCGCCGGGCGGCACCTGCACCCGGCGGACCTCGCGGGCTGGGACGCCTGTCCGGCGGCGCTCCAGCAGGCCCTGCTCACGATGAACCGCGTCGTGGACAGCGCGCTGGTCATCGACGTCGACGACACGCGGGCGAACGTGGTCGAACCGCAACTCGCCTACGTGCTCCAGCGCCTGGAGCACGTGATGCAGGAAGGACTCGGCTGCGGGCACGGCCTGCTCGCGGTGCTCCGCATCGGCCCGAAGCGCTGACGGGCACACGCCGGCACACCCGCGGGCATGATCGAGACCATCGGCCTGACGAAGCACTACGGGACCGCCGTCGCGGTCGACGGGTTGTCCCTTCGCGTCGAGGACGGCGAGCTGCTGGTCCTGCTCGGCGGATCGGGCTCCGGCAAGACCACCACGCTCAAGATGGTGAACCGCCTGATCGAGCCGACGGCGGGTCAGATCCTGGTCGACGGCCAGGACACCCGGAGCGTGGCGGCCCACGACCTGCGCCGCCGCATCGGCTACGTGTTCCAGCGCATCGGGCTCTTCCCGCACATGACCGTCGCGGAGAACGTCGCCGTGACGCTCACGCTCCTCGGCTGGGACGCGGCGCGCATCCGGCGGCGCGTCGACGAGATGCTGGAGCTCGTCGAACTGCCACCCGATCAGGTGCGGCACCGACGGCCGGCCGAACTGTCCGGCGGTCAGCAGCAGCGGGTGGGCGTCGCGCGGGCGCTGGCCGCGTCACCGCGGGTGATGCTGCTGGACGAACCGTTCGGCGCGCTGGACCCGCTCACGCGGGACCGGCTGCAGCAGTCCTTCCTCGACATCCGGCGCCGGCTCCGCCTCACGGCGGTCTTCGTGACCCATGACATGGCCGAAGCCCTCCTGCTGGGCGATCGGATCGCTGTCATGCACGAGGGCCGGCTCGTGCAGGTGGATACGCCGCACGGCCTGCTGCGGGCGCCGGCGGACGACCACGTGCGCCGTCTCATGGAGACGCCGCTGCGTCAGGCCCGGCTCGTCGACGCCCTGCTCGGGACGCGGCCGTCATGAGCGAACAACTGGCGCTCCTCCCCGGCCTGCTGACGGCGCACCTGCAGCTCACGCTGTTCGCGCTGCTGGCGGGCGCCCTCATCAGCGTGCCGGCGGGCGTGCTGGTCAGCCGTGTACGCTGGCTCGACCAGCCGGTCGTGGGCACGGCCGGCGTCATTCAGACGGTCCCGAGCCTGGCTCTTCTCGCCGTGATGGTGCCGCTGCTCTCGGCCCTCGGGCTCCGCGGCATCGGCTTCCTCCCCGCGTTCATCGGCCTCGTGCTCTACAGCCTGCTGCCGATGCTCCGGAACACGGTCACGGGCCTGACGGGCGTGGACCCGGCCCTCCTCGAGGCGGCCGACGGCGTCGGTATGACGCCCGCCGAGCGGTTGCTCCGCGTCGAGCTGCCCGTCGCCCTGCCGGTGGTCCTGGCGGGCGTGAGAACGTCGACCGTGCTGACGGTCGGCGTCGCCACGCTCTCGACACCGGTCGGGGCGCCGAGCCTCGGCAACTACATCTTCAGCGGCCTGCAGACCCGCAACCTCACGGCGGTGCTCGTCGGCTGCGTGGCGGCGGCCGCGCTGGCCGTGTGTCTGGATGCCCTCGTGCGGGGGCTCGGCCACGCGATCCTCCGGCGTCATCGGGGACGGCTGGCCGCGAGCCTCGGCGTGCTGGCCGTGCTGTACCTCTATACGGGCGCGTCGTTCGTGCAGGGATGGCAGACGCGGGACGCCGGACGCGTGGTCGTCGGCGCCAAGACGTTCACCGAGCAGTACATCCTCAGCGAGCTGCTGTCCGCACAGGTCCGGGCGCGCACGGCGGCCACCACGACCGAGGTCGTCTCCTCGCTCGGGTCGACGGTGGCATTCGATGCCCTCCGGGCGGGCGAGATCGACGTCTACGTCGACTACTCCGGCACCATCCTCGCCACGATCATGCAGCGGCGCGCGGCGGGCGCGAGCCGCGAGGCCGTGCTCGCGGAGGTCGGCCGGTTCCTGCGCGAGACGCACGGGATCCACCTCGTCGGCGCGCTCGGCTTCGAGAACGCGTACGCGCTCGCGATGCGGCGCGACGACGCCCGGCGGCTGTCCGTCACCCGCATCAGCGACCTGACCGCCCACGCACGACGCCTGCACATCGGCGGCGACTACGAGTTCTTCGGCCGTCCCGAGTGGCGGGCACTCCGCGACGCGTACCGGCTGACGTTCGCGTCGACACGCACCATGGACGCCTCCCTGATGTACGCCGCGGTGGCCAACGGCGACGTCGACGTGATCAGCGCCTTCTCCACGGACGGTCGCATCGCGGCGTTCGACCTGCTGGTGCTCGACGACGACCGGGCCACGATTCCGCCGTACGACGCCGTCATCCTGGCCGGGGCGCGCCTCACCCGCGAGCGGCCGGACGTGGTGGCGGCGCTCCAGGCGCTTTCCGGACAGATCGACGCCGACCGGATGCGACGGATGAACCTCGCGGTCGACCGCGACGGTGCCAGCCCGTCCGCGGTCGCGGCCACGCTGCTGCGGGAGATCCATGACAGACGGAGCACTCAGGATGACTGACCCGACACCACACGACCACTTCCGGCGCCGGCGCCGTGCCTCCTGGCGGACCGCCTGCGCCCTGGCGGCGCTGTTCGTCGCACTGGCGGGCCCCGGGCGTTCGCCGGCCTACGCCCAGACGCCCCTCGACGGCTCCTCCCTCGAGGACTTCTCGCCGATGTTCCTCGGGATGTACCGGAAGCTTCTGGTGATCGAGCCCGAGATCCGGAAGTACTCCGAACAGTACGGCGTCGATGCCAATCTCAGCCGGGCGGTGTGCCTGTACGAATCCGGGGGTAACGCGGACCTCAACTCCGGCGCGGGCGCCCGCGGGTACTTCCAGGTCATGCCGCGCACGTTCCGCACGCTCGGCGTACGCTCGAACATCGAAGCGGGCGTGAAGTACCTCGCGCAGATGGTGCAGCGGTTCGACCGGGAGGACCGCGCCGTCGCGGCGTACAACGGCGGGCCGGCACGCGTCGCGCGCGCCAGCGGTCTGCCGCTGGAAACGCTCCAGTACGTGCTCGGCGTCGGGCACTACCGGATGGTGCTGAAGCAACACGACGCCGCGCTCCGGCAGCACGCGGCCACCCTCGACCTGGCGACCGTCGAGCCCGGCGAGGACTGGCACGGCCTCGCCACGCGGCTCCGGGTGCCGGAGTGGGAGCTGCGTCTGCACAACGCGTTTCTCGCGCAGCGCGCGCTGAAGCCGGGCCAGCTCGTCGCGTATCCCGTCACCCCGCGCGGCGCGTGGTTTCGCGCCAGCGGCCCCAGCATCGAGTACCGGACGCGGATCGGCGACAACTACCTGAACGTCGCCCTCACGCTCGGCATCGACCCGGACGTGGTGCGGCGCGCGAACGGACTCTGGCAGATTCAGGCGGTGCCCCCGGGCGTGCCGCTCCGCATCCCGCTGGGTGCGGACCGGACGTTCATGCTGCACGCGATTCTCGGGCTGACCCCGCCCGGCGCGCCCGCCAACTGGCGGATCGGCGGGACCGGACTGGCCCCCGTGCCGGCCCCCGCGGCGGATGCGCCGGCCGCCGCGCCGGCGCCGCGATTCATCGTCCACCGCGTGACGCGCGGCCAGACCCTCGGCGGGCTGGCCCGCCGGTACGGCACGACCATCGCCGCGATTCAGGCGGCGAACGGGATGGGCCGGCGCACCACGGTCCGCATCGGTCAGCGCCTGCGCATCCCGCGCTGATTGCCCGCCTCCGCCTGGGCCTGACGTCGCGGCGTTCCCCACGCCACCGTCACCAGTCGACGTGCAGCTTGACTATACATAGCATTGCTATGTATAAGACTGCTACGCATGGATCTCGGGAAGGACCTCGTCGCCGCGTCGGCCACCCCGCTCGTGCTCGCCATCCTCGCCGAGGGTGAGAGCTACGGCTACGCGATCATCAAGCGCGTCAGCGAGCTGTCGGGCGGACACCTGCAGTGGACCGACGGCATGCTGTACCCCGTGCTCCACCGCCTCGAACGCAACGGGCTCGTGGCCGCGAAGTGGGGCGAGTCCGAGAGCGGCCGGCGCCGGAAGTACTACCGGCTCACGAAGGACGGCCTCCGGCAGCTCGACGCGGAGCGGGAACGGTGGAAGGTCGTGGACGACACGCTGCACCGGATCTGGAGCGTCCGCTTCGCATGAGCACCGCACCCGCGTTGACCCTCGAGGCGCAGATCGGCCAGTGGCGCAGCTACCTGCGCCGCCGCCGCGCCCTGCACGGGCCGGACGTCGAGGAACTGGAAACCCATCTGCGCGACCAGGTCTCGACGCTGACCGATTCCGGCCTGTCCGACGACGAGGCGTTCCTCGTGGCCGTCAAGCGGATGGGCAGCCTGGACGCCCTCTCGCGCGAGTTCGCGCGCGAGCACTCCGAGCGGCTCTGGA
The DNA here is from genome assembly GCA_050183355.1 of Vicinamibacterales bacterium. Taxonomy (GTDB): domain Bacteria; phylum Acidobacteriota; class Vicinamibacteria; order Vicinamibacterales; family UBA2999; genus CANKJK01. The sequence continues at coordinate 11,943 of JBFXBH010000062.1, forward strand.
AGCAGCTCGTCATCGCGTCCGACACGAGCGACGACACGCCCGCCGCGGGCACCGGCACGGAGGCGGCGGTCGCGTTTGCGCTGGCTGCGGCGGCCGCGGTCGTCGTCAAGATTCCGGTGCTGTTCGGGCAGCGCCTCCACCCCGATGAGGAGGTCCCGTCGTTCTACTTCCTGAACGCGAGCCTCTTCGTGCTCCCGCTGCTCACGGTGTACTTCGTCTGGAAGCGCCGGATGGACGTGCGGGCGTGGCGCTGGCTGTCCCTGCCGTTCATCGCCGCGGCCGCCGTCGTCAACAGCTACCCGTTCACGTTTCCGGACAACCACACCGCGTTGCTCAGCGCGCTGCACCTGCCGATCGCGCTGTGGCTCGCCGTGGGCGTGGCGTACGTCGGCGGCCAGTGGTTCGCGGAGGGCGGACGCATGAACTTCGTCCGCTTCACCGGAGAGCTGGCCATCTACTACGTGCTCATCGCGCTCGGTGGCGGCGTCCTGATCTTCTTCACGATGACGATGTTCATGGCCATCGGCGTCAACGCCGGGTGGTTCGTCGGCCCCTGGCTGCTCCCGTGCGGCGCGGCCGCGGCCGTCATCGTCGGGTCGTGGCTCGTCGAGGCGAAGAAGAGCGTCATCGAGAACATGGCACCCGTGCTGACGCGCCTGTTCACGCCGCTCTTCACGGTGCTGCTGCTCGCGTTTCTCATCACGATGGCCTGGACGGGACGCCCGATCGACATCAAGCGCGAGGTCCTGATCCTGTTCGACCTGCTGCTGGTCGTCGTGGTCGGCCTGGTGCTCTACTCCGCCTCCGCGCGCGACCGCGAGGCGCCACCGAACCTGTTCGACCGGCTGCAGTGGCTGCTCGTCGTCAGCGCGCTGCTGGTGGACGAGCTGGCGCTCACCGCCATCGCGTCGCGCATCTCGGAGTTCGGCTTGACGCCGAACCGTGTCGCCGCGCTCGGCGAGAACCTGATCCTGCTGGTCAACCTGACGTGGTCCGCGTGGCTCTACGCGCAGTTCATCCGCGGGCGTCAGCCGTTCGTCGCGCTCGAGGCGTGGCAGACCACCTACCTGCCGGTCTACGCCCTGTGGGCCGCCTTCGTCGTGCTCGCGTTCCCGCCGCTGTTCGGCTTCGCGTAAGTCGCTGGTCCGCGGGCAGTTGCAGCGCCGGGCCACCTCGGTCCAATGGACGCGGAGCGCGTCTGCTATGGTGAGGCTGTCATGCGCGAGGCTACTGGACTGAGGCTCGTCGCACTTGCCGCCCTGCTGTGGACCTCGGGCGTGGGCCTCGGTGCCCAGGCGCCGGACCGCCCGATCCCCCACGCGCCACCCACCGTCCTCCGCACCGCGCCCACCGAAGCCGAACAGTCGGCGTGGCGCACGAAGCTGCCGTGGATGGAGTCGTCCGACGCGGCCCGGACCCCGCGCATGCGCGGCCGTCTCTACCACCAGGAGTACCTGTCGCGCGTCACGCCCGAAGGGTTCCGCCGCAGCGCGATGGGTGCCGCGCCCGGCGTGGGCGCGGACCCGGGACGCGCGCTCCACTTCCTCGCGGACGCGTGGAGGGCCCGGCAGGCGAGACGCTTCGGCGCAGAGGTCGCGCGCGAGCTGGCGCTGCTCGAACGCCGGAACGCCGGCACGGCCGACGAGCCGGCACGCTGACGCGGACCCGTCCCGAGCCACGCGGATTACTCCCCATCCTCTCCGGGCGCACACGCCCCGGCTTCGCGGATAGCCTTGTAAGGACCCCCGTCGCCCGCTGGCACGTTCCGTGCGCCGGCGCGATGCGGGGCAACCGGAGGACAGGATGGGGCGCTTCTTCTCTCGCATGCTGGGTGCGGCGACGTTCAACACGGGCGTCTACGAAGACGTGGAGGCCGATCCCGGCGCCACGGTTCAGGCCGGCGTGGTGGTGGCGCTCGCCAGCCTGGCCGCCGGGTTCGGCGCCAGCGGGTGGAACGCCGACGCCGACACGGTCCTCAGCTACGCCGCGACGGCCGGACTGCTCGCGCTGCTCGCCTGGGGCAGTTGGGCCTTCGTGACGTTCGAGGTCGGCAGCCGCCTGCTCCCCGAGGCGACGACCCGGGTCAGCGTCGACGAACTGGTGCGGACGATCGGCTTCTCGGCCGCGCCCGCGGTGTTTCTGGCCTTCGGCGCCATCGGGAACACCACCGCGGTGTTCGTGGTGGTCGCCGTGTGGCTGCTGGCCACGATGGTGCTGGCCGTGCGGCAGGCGCTCGACTACTCCACGACCGCGCGGGCCATTGCGGTCTGCGTCGTCGGCTGGGCGCTGACGCTCGTGTTCGTGCTGGTGCTCGGCGCCTTCTTCGGACCCGCGCTCAGTCTCTGAGCCACGCCGTTCGGGCCGGCGTGCAGGCCGTCCCGTGCGCGTGCGCTCGGGCACGAACGTCGTCACCACTGGCGGCTGCCGGCGCCGGCGGGCCGTGCGAGCACATCGGATAGAATTCGCGCCGGATGGAACCCAAGAAGGAACTCACGCCAGCCCAGTACGCCGTGCTCTGCGAGTCGGCGACCGAACGGCCCTTCAGCAGTCCCCTCAATGCGGAGAAGCGCGACGGCGTGTTCGTCTGCGCCGGGTGTGGGGCGGCGCTGTTTACGTCCGAGACCAAGTACGAGAGCGGCAGCGGATGGCCCAGCTTCTGGAAGCCGATCGACAACGCCGTCGGCACGAAGCGCGACGCCACGCACGGCATGGTCCGGACGGAATTCCACTGTGCCGGCTGCGGCGGTCACCTCGGCCACGTGTTCGACGACGGCCCCATGCCGACCGGGCTGCGCTTCTGCACGAACGGTGTCGCG
>JBFXBH010000063.1:0-14538 GCA_050183355.1 Vicinamibacterales bacterium
TGCCCCGCGTCGTGATCCTGCGCCTCCGCAACATGACGGCCATCGATGGCACGGGGCTGCACGCGATCGAGCACTTCGCGGACGTGCTCCACGAGAGCGGCCGGGTGCTCCTGCTGTGCGGCATGCGTCATCAGCCCGCCAGCATGATGAAGCGCGCCGACTTCCACGCGCACGTCGGCGACGAGAACCTGCTGCCGAGCGTCGAGGCCGCGATCGCCCGCGCCAGGACGGTGCTCGCGGGACACGGCAGCCAGGCTGCGACCGCGTAGGTGGACGTGCTGGCGCCGGGCATCGGCGAGATCATCGGCGGGTCGCAGCGCGAGGAGCGGCTCGACGTGCTCGACGCGCGCCTCGTCGAACTCGGCCTCGACCCGCAGGTCTACTGGTGGTACCGGGATCTGCGCCGCTACGGCACCGTGCCGCACGCCGGCTTCGGCCTGGGGCTGGAGCGCACGCTGATGTACGCCACCGGCCTCGGCAACGTTCGCGACGCAATCCCGTTCCCTCGCACGCCAGGCCACGCGGCGTTCTGAGCAATCGATCCGCGCCGCGCCCTGGAACCTCTTCGCGTCGGCGGTGACCGAGCGCATCCTGCGCCACCTGGGCCTTCCCACCGAGGGGCCGCAGGCCCGGCCCGCCCGCGCGCCACCCTTGGGCGACGACGCGGCGTAGCCATCCGTCCACAATCCACGCTCAGCCAGTTCAGCGCGCCGAGGGCGTGTGTGCCGCCGGAGGTCTGCCATCACCGCGGTCGCGGCTCTCGCGACGGTCGTCTCTGCTGCTCGATCCCGCCGAAGTCCTGCCAGAAAACGAGAACGCCATGGCCCCCGCTGGTCTGCGCTGTGTCAGCGGGCTGGCTGAGGAACGCATATCGGCTGCTCCGTTAACGGGCGGAGGCCCACCAATATCGGCTATCGTCCCAGGTCGGTGCAGGGAAGGGCAGACCATGGCCAGCGGCAGCGCAGACGAGCGCGCGCAGTCACTGGCATGCGCTCGTGCTTCCGGAGAACCGCGCCCCAGACGGCGTCGTCCCGCTGACGGTCCCGCCCAGAATGGTTCCTGTGTTCGGTCTTCCCTCGCAGTCCGTGACCGACACCGAGGTACCGTTCGCGCGCCCCGTCAGGGCACAGGCGGGGTCTCCGAGAACCATCCCTGACACCGCGCCGTTCGATGAGACCTGCAGTGTGAACGGAATCGGACCTTCCCGCCCGATTTCGTTCTCGGCCGCGCTCCCGCAGAACACGGTGACGGGATTACTGGTCGAGTTGAGAGCCGAGAATCCGCCGCGCGCGTCGTCCGGTCCCGTATACGTGCCGATCAGGATTCCGTCCGCGGCGACGTTTCCGGCAAACGTGTATCCGCCGCCCGAGAGGGCGAGAGCCCTCGATGTGTCGTCGAACGTCCCCCTCAAGGCTCCGGCGATCCCACCGGCCGGACGAACCGTTCCTGTGGCTTCGACGACGGCGAGGCGCCGGACAGACGTGATGGCCACGCTCGTCGGCACAGTCACGCTCAGAGTGCCGACCTGCCCACCTTGCGTACTTCGCCCGGCGATAGTGCCCTGGAAGGTCGAGGGCCGGGCGGGAGGGGGCGCAGGGGGCGGTGTGCCGGATGTGGGTGTTGGAGATGTGGGTGTCGACGACCCGTCGGCGCCATCCCCGGAGCCGCTGCACGAGACAACTACAACGGCCGACAGACACACGACGAACGTTCGAAGCTGCTTGCCACGCATCAACCACCTCGGATCTGGAGACAAGTTCTCAGCATGTACTCGTGAAGGAGGGTGGCCGAGTCAGACGCATTCCTCAACCAGCAACTCCCCGCAACTCCCCGCATTCGGCGAGAATGGGCGGCGTGAGTGAGGCTCGCCCGACCGGGGACCGGCTGGATTCGTGGAAGGCCATCGCAGCCTACCTGCAGCGGGATGTCGCGACCGTGGCGCGGTGGGAGAAGAACCTCGGCCTGCCGGTCCATCGCGTCGCCGGCAGCGGACGCTCGGTGTTCGCCTACCCCTCTGAAATCGACCACTGGCTCAGAGCCGCGAATCCGGGCCTGTCGCCGCCAGACGCGGCACCGGAGCCCGCTCCGACGCCAGGTGGGCGGCCAGTCCGCTCCTATTTCTGGCGCTGGATGGTCCTCGGCGCGGCGGCCCTCGTCCTCGCGGCGGCCCTGGCGGCGCGCCCGCGGACGATCACGGCCGACGATCTTCGCGTCGAGCTCACCAGCGCCGGCGTGATCGCGCGCGACTCGGAAGGCACCGAACGGTGGCAACACCTGTTTCCCGCAACTCACCGGACGTACGTGCCCGACGGGCCTAGCAACCTCGTCCAGGTGACCGGGGGCGCACGTCCCGCCGTCTACTTCGCCACGCACTACAGGGAGCGGCGGCTGGGAGCACAGCCCGGGGAGGCGAGCTCTCGGTCCTCGACCTCCAGGGCCGCCTGCAGCGAACGTTTTCGTTCGCCGACCGTGTGACGTTTCAGGGCGCCACGTACGGCTCCCCGTGGATGATCACCGGTCTCGCGGTCAACGAGGCGGGACACGTGGCCGTCACCGCGCACCATCATGTCAGGGATCCCTCCCTCGTAACGATCCTCGATGAGAGCTGGCAGCGCCGGGGGACGTTCGTCCATGCCGGATGGATCGAGCATGTGCAGTGGATTGGCCACGCACAGCTCGCGATCTCCGCCTTCTCCAACGCCCATGATGGCGGGATGATCGCGCTGCTGGACGCGACGGCCCTGGATGGTCAGGGCCCGGAGCCATCCGGGAGCCGTCACTTCTGCACGACGTGCGGGACGAACACCCCGCTGCGGATGTTCGTGCTTCCCAGGACCGAAGTGAACCGCGTCACCGCGTCGCGATTCAACCGTGCCGTCCTCCAGCCCGTCGGCGGTCGGCTCGTTGCGCGGACCATCGAGATGCCCGGCGGCACCGCTGGGGACGCGGACGTGTTGTACGAGTTCTCACAATCGCTCGATCTCGTCAGCGCGCGCTTCGGGGAGCGCTACTGGGACGTGCACCGCGCGCTCGAGGCTGAGGGCAAGATCGCACACACACGTGACCAGTGCCCGGACCGGGACGGTCCGCGCGAGCTTCTCGCATGGGCGCCGGCAGCGGGTTGGCAGATCGTTCGCATCCGGTAACGGAATGCCCAGGCCGGGACGCCAGGTCTGAGGCGCTCGTGCTGGAGCGCACGCTGAGGTACGCCACTGGCCTCGGCAACGTCCGCGACGCGATCCCGTTCCCCCGCACGCCGGGCCACGCCGCGTTCTGAACGCGTCTAGTCGGTCTTCCTGCTGCGCCACATCGCCTGCCGCTCAGGCGGCAGTGCGCCGATGAGCGTCTGGAGCGCGTCCGCATCCGGCCCGATGTAGAACTGGAACGCATAGCGCTCGATCTTGCGTGACGCGTCTGCCGGGATGTCAGCGCCATGCGCGCCACCGGAGTTCACGAACATGAGCGCCGTGTTCGGCCTGAACGGGACGAGCTTCACCAGCTCGCACCGGCCACCCGCTTCCTCGGGGTAGTACGTCTCGGTGAACGTGGCTTCGCGATCGCCGGCGACGCGAAAGATCTGCGTGCCGTGGGCTTCGCTGTCGTGCGGCCGCGCGAAGTAGAGCAGGGACGTCACGACTGCCCGCTTCGGATCGCGGTGGGGATCGAGGTGGTAACCGGGACGCCTGAGCATGAGGCGCCCGGCGGACACGGACAGGGGCAACGCGCGTGCCCGATCGAGCGCCGCCCGGCCGAAAAGCGTTTCGTAGTGTGCCCGCAAGGGCTCCGCGAACTTCTCGAACACGGCAGGTCCGATCGCCTGCTGGGCGACCACGGTGTCGACGAACGCCCAGAAGCGCGCCGCGACCGTCGGCCCGAACTCCATCGGTACCTTCATGTTCTGTTTGACCGGATCCTGATCGGTGAAGAAGACGCGCGGTGGAATCGCCTGGAGCGCCAGCGCGTACACGTCATCCGGCAGGAGGTGCTCGACCACGATGTGCGGGAACGGGTCCGTCTGCAGCGTCGCTGCCGCGATGGCGTCCCGGATGTGCGCGGTCACGCGGGCCGGGTCCAGAAGGGTGTCCAGCGATGCGACGAGCGCGCGCTGCTGCTCGTTCAGCCGGAAGGCCTCCTTGATCTGCTGGGTGTCGCGTTCGAGTCGCTCGAGCCGCTCGACGCGGGCCGTCAGGAGGTCCGCCGACTCCGCGAGGCGGGAGATGATCCTGCGCAGGTGTTCCGCCGTGGCGGCGATGTCCGCCTTCCAGGCCCGGCGAATGCGGTCGGCGATTCCGAGTCGTTTGGCGAGTGTGGTCAGCATGACGGCGGGCCTGCCTGGGTCAGCCGCGCAGGCGCTTCTCGAATTCGGCTGACCGGATCAGGCGGAGCAGCACCTCGGCGTGACGGCCCTGACGCACCAGGTTCAGGTAGTCCTTCACGCCGAGGGAGTCGGCGGGGCGGCCGAAGACGCCCTGATAGAACGCATCCAGCATGTCCTCGTGGGACAGGCGCCCGCGGCGCTGGAGGAACTCGCCGCTGCGCACCATCGCGCCCACGAGCGATTCCAGATTGCCCTGCTGGGTCTCCGCCACGGCGGCCCGCAGGCTGTCCTGGTCCACGTCACGCTGGAGGACCGCGCGGTAGAGCGCCCGGACCACGGTCTCCGCGTCGCGGCGGCTGTAGGACGTGCGCGCGGCCGGGTCCACGTCGACGTCGAGCGTCCAGGCGAAGTTGAGATTGCCGGGCACCCAGAGCTCCAGGCGACAGCGGCCGGCTTCGCCACGTGCGCGGACGCGGAGCCCGCGGTTCCGGTCTTCGACCTGCAGGAGCCGCCCGCATCCCTCCGCGCGGTAGCCGAGGGCCAGGTACTCGTCCGGGAACCGACGGCCCCGCTGGTCGCGTCCCTCGATGTCGAGATCCACCTGGCCCCGCGGTGCCAGACGCAGGCGGCTGTCACCCTTCAGTCGTTCGGCCTTCGCGCCGTCAGTCGTGACCAGCAGCTGTGCCTCGCACAGCACCGGCTGCGGCCAGGAGCCGCAATCCTGGGCCGTCGCGGTGGCGGGTGCGCTGCACAGGGCTCCGGTCGCGAGCACGAACAGGGCCGGCGTGAATCCGAGTCGCATCTGCGAATTCTACGGTGCCGGCGCGGCTAACCCTTGAAAGACAGCCCGCTGCGGGGTGCCCCCTCCGGCTTCGTCGCAAGTTGTGGCGCCGGCAGGCCTGGGCGGGGTTCCTTCCCGCGCCCACCTACAATGCCGGCGTCCCGGCGATCGATGAGGTGCAGGATGAGATGGGCAGTTGCCGCGTGTGTCGTCGCCCTGACGGTTGTCGGCGCGGAGGCGGGTGCGGAGTCGCTCGTGGAGGCGGTCCGCCTTCGCAACGCCGTGGCGGTCCGGTCGCTCCTCGCCGCGCGGGCTGACGTCAACGCGACGGAGGTGGACGGCACCTCGCCGTTGCACTGGGCCGCGCATCATGGCGACGCCGCCACGGTGGAGGCGCTCATCCGCGCCGGCGCGCGGGTTGATGCCCCGAACCGCTATGGGGTGACACCGCTCTGGCTGGCCGCGGAGAGCGGCCATGCCGCGGTCGTCGAGGCGTTGCTGCGCCGTGGCGCATCCGCCCGGGCATTCCGCGGCGAGAGCCGAGAAACCGTGCTGATGATTGCCGCGCGCGGCGGACATGTGCCGGTGGTGCAGCGCCTGCTGGCGCATGGCGCCGAGCCGAACGGCACGGACGCCTTCCGCAGCCAGACGGCGCTGATGTGGGCCGCGGCTGAAGGCCACGCGACGGCCGTCCGCGCGCTCATCGAAGCCGGCGCGAAGGTGGACGCCGTCTCGATGACCGGCATCACGCCGCTGATGTTCGCGATCCGCGGCGGCCACATCGAGACCACGCTCGCGCTGCTGGATGGCGGCGCGGACGTGAAGGCGACGGGGCCGGACGGCACGACGATGCTGGGCCTGGCCATCATCAACGCCCACTGGAGCCTTGCCATGCGTCTGCTCGACCGGGGGTCGGACGCCAACGTGCGTGACCCGCGCGGCCGGCCGCTCCACATGGTGGCCTTCATGCGGCGCGCGGAGAATCGCGGCCTCTCGGCCTGGTTGCCGCGCAAGAATCGGGACGCGGCCGGAAGCCTCGAACTCGCGAAGGCGCTGCTCGCGCGCGGGGCGCGCATCAACGATCAGCTCGACTACGCCAACCCCAACTACAACCCGACCCATATGGCCATGGGCGGCGCGGGTACGACCTGGGTCGGCGCGACGCCGCTGTATATAGCGGCCAAGAACTGCGACGTCGACCTCATCCGCTTCCTGACGTCGAATGGCGCCGACCCGGCCATCAGCAATGCGACCGGCGTGACACCGCTGCTTGCGGCGGCAGGCATCGGCTACACGATCGGCGAATCACCCGGCACGCCGGAGGAGGCGTTTGAAGCCGTGAAGCTGCTTCAGGGTCTGGGCAACGACCTCCGCGCCGTCGCGCAGGTGCCCGCGTCGGTGACCAACGCGCCCGAACTGCCCGGCACGCGCGTGGCCCTGCGGCAGGGCTGGGACGGCGCTGGCGCCATGCATGGCGCGATCATCCGCGGGGCCGAGCCGCTGGTGTTGTGGCTCATCGATCAGGGGCTGCCGCTGGATCTGAAGACGAAAGCCGGGGCCACGCCGCTCGACCTCGCCCGTGGGTCGAGCCTGGGCATCACGTACCACGTGCAGCCGGCGCTGGCGGAGAAGATTGAGCAGGCGATGCGGAAGAAGGGGCTGCCCGTGCCCGAACACCGCTACGGCGTCCCTGTCGTGGCGAACTAGAAGATCCGGAGCAGGTCGTCCAGGCGCTGTCGTGCGCGGTCCGTGCGCTGCAGCGTGGCCTCGAGGTGTTCGCCGCGCGGCACGTCGAACAGCAGCACGCCGTCGTAGCCGATCTTCTGGATGCCCATCATGGCCGCGCCCCAGTCGATCGAGCCTTCGGTCGGCAGCAACGCCGCGGTCAGGTGCTCGCTGGCCTCCTCAATCGCGTCGACCACGCCGCCCTGGCTCTGCGCCTGCGCGAAGTCCAGGCAGATGCCCGCCGTGCTGTCCTCGAGGTCGAGTTCGATGATCCGGACGAGCGACTCCGGCGTCGAGATCGGCCCGCCACCGCTGACCAGGGCCAGCCGGACGCCGAGGTCGCTCGCCGCCGTCGCGAGGTCCTCGAGACTGCGCCGCGCCGATCCCGGGCTCTCCGCTGCCGCCCCGTCTGTTCCGCGTGGACGTTCCAGGTGGACGGCGAGCACGTCGAACGGCAGCGTCTGCGCGACCGCGAGTGCCAGCTTTGCTTCATCGAGAGCCTTCCGGCGCTCGGCGCCGTCGTCGGACGAGAGGCTGAACGGCGCGACCCACGTGCGTCCGCGCAGGCCGTCCGCGCGCGGCGCCCGCACGGCGTGCAGCGTGGCGCCGGCGTCCGCGAGCCACGTCCGGAGGTTCCTGAGTGCCTCAGGGTTCGCGTAGTCGAGATGTGTGCGGGTGGCCGCCAGCTCGAGGGTCGTGAAGCCGTAGCGGGCGAAGAGGCTGATATGCCCGGCGTCGAGGGCCGCATCGTGGACGATGCGCGTCGAGAGGCCGAACCGCGGGGGCACGAATCCATCTTAACAAGCGGGCACGGCCGCACCGCCGGCGCCCGTTGTCAGGCGAGTTCGGGAACGTGCCGCGCCAGGACCCGACTGAGCGCATCGAAGCGCGGGTACGTCGCGAGATTCCTCCGCACGTGGCCGAGCGTGCGCGGCATATCGGCCACGTAGCTGTGGTTGCCCCGGCCGGCCTGGAAGCCGAACGTGCCGAGGGCCTTCAGGTTCCGCTGCACGGACATCAGGTCGAAGCGGCGGACGAACTCCGCGCGCGCGGCGTCAGGGTCGGGCCGCGTGGCGCACAGGAACGTGTCGATCAGCGCGTCCACCAGCCGCTCGGGCAGGTCGACGTAGGAATCGCGCAGCAGCGACGCGAGGTCGTACGTGTCGGGGCCCATGCGGGCGTCCTGGTAGTCGATGAGGAAGAGCTCGCCGCGCAGCACCATCAGATTGCGGCTGTGGTAGTCGCGGTGGCACACGACGCGCGGCTCGGCCGCGAGCTCGGTGGCGATGGCGAGAAATTCTCCTTCGAGGGTGGCATGTTCCTCGGGCGCCAGCCGGGCGCCCCGCCAGCCTTCGAGGAAGTGCTCCCGGAAGAAACGCAGCTCGAACATCAGCTTCTCGACGTCGAACGCGAGCCGATACGGCAGCCGGTTCGAGGGGGCCAGCTCGCGGCCGCGCGTCTGCAGCGTGACGATGTGCCCGACGGCCTCTTCGTACCGGCGGCGCCGCTCGTCCTCGTCCACGCCGCGCAGGTGCGCCTGCAGCGTGACGTTGCCGAGGTCGCCGAGCGCGATGATGCCGAGCGCGTCGTCGTGCCCGAGCACGGCCGGCACCGGTACCGGCATGGCCGCGAGCAGTGCGTGTGCGTCGCTGAACGGCATCTCGTCGAAGACGATCGGGCCCGGGTGCACGGCCAGCACCACGGGCGCCACGCCGTCCGCCTCGGCGCGGAAGTAGCGGCGGTCGGACGCGTCCGGCGTCAGCGGCGTGACGCGGGTGCCCGCGCCCAGGCCCATGCCGGCCAGAAACTGCTGGATGCGCGAGCTGATGTCCGGTGTGGTGGAAGACGTGTGCGTCACGCGAGGTACCCTAGAGCCGTCATGTCGCGGCAACTGGTCCAGTATCACCCAGTGCTCGGCCACCTGTTCATTCCGGGGCTGAAGCTGCGCGTGCCGCACGAGGGCGGCGGCTACCTCGTGCAGACCAACGCCGCCGGATTCCGCAGCGGGCACGAGTTCCGCCCGGACCGGACGCCGGGCATGCGCCGCATCCTGCTCTTCGGCGACTCGTTCACGGCGGGCGACGGCGTGTCGAACAGTCAGCGTTACTCGGACCGGCTCGAGGCCGCGCTGCCCACGACCGAGGTCTACAACTTCGGCCTCTCGGGATCCGGCACCGACCAGCACTATCTCGTCTGGCGGGAGTTCGCGCGCGGCACCGAGGCCGACCGCGTCGTCATCGCCATCCAGCCCGAGAACATCCGCCGGAACGCGTCGGCCTTCCGCCTGAACATGGACCCGGGCGGCGCGGAGGTCTACTACCCGAAGCCGTACTGCACGCTCGGCCCGGCCGGTCTGGAGTGGCACCATCAGCCGGTGCCGGAGGGCACGCGTACCGCCGCGGAACTCCCCGAGGGCGCTCGGGCCGATGTGGGCGGGCGCCTGCGCGCCGTCCGCGTGGCCGTCAACGCGCTCGGCGTCAAGGACCTGGTGCAGCGCCTGACGGGCTTCCAGCCGCAGCCCGAGTACGACAGCCCGGAGCATCCCGACTGGCTGTTGATGCGCGCGATCCTGCGCACGTGGATCGGCGAGATCCGGCAGCCGGTCACACTGCTGCACGTACCGCTCCACCACTACGTAGAAGGCGTGGCGGATGCGTCCGCCGTGCAGGCCCGGCTGGGCGAGGTGGCGGCCGAGACCGGCGCGACGCTGGTGGATCCGCTGCCGGAGATCCTGGCGCTGCCGGCCTCGACCCGGCGCGGCTTCCGCTTCGAGCGCGACATCCACCCGACACCCGCGTATCACGCGCTGCTGGCGGACGTGCTGGCCCGCCACCTCGCCGCCTGACGCGGTCCGGCGCGGGCTACTCTAGGGGCGGTGGCTTCCGTAACCACGCTCGGCCTCTCGGCCTTCTACCACGACTCGGCGGCGGCCATCGTCCGCGACCACGAGATCCTCGCCGCTGCGCAGGAGGAGCGCTTCACGAGGCGGAAGCACGACGCCGGCTTTCCGGCGCGCGCGATCGACTACTGCCTCGGCGAGGCGTTCGTCGAGCCGGCCGACCTCGACGCCGTGATCTTCTATGACGACCCGCTGCGCACGCTCGACCGCGCCGTGACGAGCGCGCTGGCCGTGGCGCCGGCGGGCCGCGACGTGTTCGTCGACGCGGCCGGCTCCCTGCTCGGCTCGAAGGTATGGGTCGAACCCATCGTGGCGCGCGCGCTCGGCTCGCTGGGCCGGACCGGCCGCCTGCTGTGCCCCGAGCACCACATGGCGCACGCGGCCTCCGCCTTCTTTCCGTCTCCGTTTCCCGAAGCCGCGATCCTCACGCTCGACGGCGTGGGCGAGTGGGCCACGACGACGCTCGGGTTCGGTTCCGGGAACCGGATCGAGCTCGCGCACGAGATCGACTACCCGCATTCGCTCGGCCTGCTCTACAGCGCGGTCACGGCCTTCTGCGGCTTCAAGGTCAACAGCGGCGAGTACAAGCTGATGGGTCTCGCGCCGTACGGCCGGCCGGTCTACGCGGACCTCATCCGCCGCGAGCTGATCGACGTGAAGGCCGACGGCTCCTTCCGGCTGAACATGGCGTACTTCGGCTACCTGACGGGCCCGTCGATGACGAACGACCGGTTCGCCGGGTTGTTCGGCGGCCCCGCGCGGGTGCAGGAGTCGCGGATCACCCGGCGCGAGATGGATCTGGCCGCCTCGCTGCAGCAGGTGACCGAGGAGGTCGTCGTCGCGCTCGCGCGAACGGCCTGCCGCGCCGCCGGCTCGCGGAACCTCGTGATGGCCGGCGGCGTGGCGCTCAACTGCGTGGCCAACGGACGGCTGCTGCGCGAGGGCTTCCTCGACGGCCTGTGGATTCAGCCCGCCGCGGGCGACGCCGGGGGCGCGCTGGGCGCGGCCCTCCTCGCCAACCATGTGTACTTCGAGCGGCCGAGGCCGGTGCCGGACGGACGCCGGGACGCGCAGCGGGGCAGCTACCTGGGCCCGGCCTGGTCGGGCGCGGAGGTCCGCGCGTTCCTGACCGGCCGCGGTCTGCCGTTCACGGCCGAAACCGACGCGGCCGCGCGGGCGCAGGTGGTGGCCGGTGCGCTGGCCGAGGGCAAGGTGGTCGGGCTGTTGTCCGGCCGGATGGAGTTCGGGCCGCGGTCGCTCGGCGCGCGGTCTATTCTCGGCGACCCGCGCCGCGCCGACACGCAGTCGGTCATGAACCTGAAGATCAAGTTCCGCGAGTCGTTCCGGCCGTTCGCGCCAGCGGTGCTCCGCGAGCGCGTGTCGGACTACTTCGAGCTCGACGCCGACAGCCCGTACATGTTGCTTGTCGCGCCGGTCCGCGAATCACGGCGGCTTCCGTTCGACGTCGACGCGGCCATCGGTGAGTCCGGCGACCTGCTGCCGGCCGTCAACGCGCAGCGATCCGACATCCCCGCCGTCACGCACGTGGACTACTCGGCCCGCGTGCAGACCGTCCACGCCGACACGAACCCGGAGTTCCACCGCATCCTGTCGGCCTTTGAAGCCGCGACCGGTTGCGCCGTGCTCGTCAACACCTCGTTCAACGTGCGGGGCGAGCCGATCGTCTGTTCGCCCGAGGACGCCTGGCGATGCTTCATGCGCACGGAGATGGACCTGCTGGTGCTGGAAGACTGCCTCGTGTGGAAGGCGGAGCAGCCGCCCCTCGAGGGCGACGAGAACTGGAGAGACGCATATGTCCTGGACTGACGCGGACGCCCGGGAGGCGGCTGCCGTATTCGACCGTGACATCGTGCCGGCCGCGGACGCGGCCCGGCGCGCGGGTGCGCCCGTGCTGCCGAGCGGCCCCGACGCCGCGGTGGCCAGCTACCTGACGGCCCGCGGCCGCCGCGTGCTCACGCGCGCCGACTTCGGGTGGCCCGTCGTCTCGACGCCCGACGAGCTGCGGGCCCGTCTCACCGAGCTCTGGGCCGGCGATCCGGTCAAGCTGCCGCTCGTCGAGCCGCTGGTCCGGCTGGCGCGGATTCCTGACGCCGGCGCGCCGCCGGCGGCAGACGTGCCGGACCACATCTACCCGATGTATTGAGGACACGCGTGTATCACGTCCGGAGAGAGAAGCGGCTGGCGGCCGCGGTCGTCAGCGCCGTGCCGCACGGGCTCATCCAGGCCGTGCAGGGGCTGGTCGTGGGCCGCCCCTTCATCCGGGCTGTGAACTACCACGCGACGCCGGCCGACGCGGCCGCCGGCTTCCGGGCCCAGCTCGCGTTCTTCCGCGAGCACTACAGCGACGTGACGTTCGACGACCTCCAGCGCTTTCTCGCGGACGGCACGTGGCGCAAGAAGAAGCCCGGCCTCATCCTGTCGTTCGACGACGGCTACCGCGACAACGCCACCGTCGCCGCACCGCTGCTCGAGGAGTTTGGCTTCACCGGCTGGTTCTTCGTGCCGTCGCAGTTCATCGAGGACGGGCACGACGGCAGCGGCGGCAGCGTGCCGCCGAAGCCGTGCATTACGGTCGACCAGCTCAGGGCGCTCGCAGACCGCCACGTGATCGGCTGCCACACGCGGACGCACACGCGCCTGCGCAAGTCAGTGGGGGAGGCGAAGCTGCGCGAGGAGATCGTCGGGGGCAGGGCGCATCTGGAGAGCCTGCTCGGCCGGCCCGTGCGCACGTTCTGCTGGGTGGGATTCGAGGAGGACGCCTACTCGGCGACGGCCCAGCGGTGCATCGAAGAGGCCGGGTACGATCTGGCCTTCATGTGCAACACCGGACCGATCGCGAAGGGCGACCATCGCCTGCAGCTCGAGCGCGGCAACGTCGAGGCGGACTACCCGCTTCCCGTCGTGGCGTTCCAGTTGAGCGGCCTCATGGATCTGCTGTATCTCGCCAGGCGTCGCCGCGTGCACGCCGTGACTCATCCGGATGTCTGACGGGTGTCTCAGACTAGGCCGAAGTACTTCTTCTTCCAGAAGTCGCTTGCCAAGTAGGTTGTTGCTGGATCAAGGTCCAGACAGGCCGAGATCGTCTCACTCAGCATCTGCCACGCGATGTCGGCCACGTTGGTGAGTGGGAGGTGAGGTGTTGAACCGATCTTCGTTGAGGACGAGACGGTGCCGCCGTGCGCTAGACGGCTCCTTAGATCGTAGAGGTCTCTAGCCCGTTGAAACGCTTCGGGTCGAGTCGTCGGATCAGTCTGGAGCATCGCGTAGTTCAGAGAGAACCTGAAGCGCAATTCCGTCGCATTCTCTGGGCCGATGAGCAACGCTTCGAGTCCGACTACGCAATCGATCACCCGGTCACGTGGTTCAACCCGTGTTGAAGCGAACGCCAAGCGAGCCAGGGCGACGCTCATGGCGTCTGGGAGATCAGCCGCAAGCCGGTCGAAGTGCTGACTGAGTCGCCCGGCGTCTTCCTTGGTGATTCGGTATGTCCCGTGTGGCACCCAAGCGTTGAGAGATCGGCGTGAGACGCCGATGGGGATCGGCCAAGCAGTTCGTCGAGCAACGCAAATGAAACTAATGCCTACTGGTTGCGCCTTGAACGTGCGAAGCGAAAGAACGAGTCGTTCTAGGTGTGAATGTCAAAGAGGTTGTTCATGATCAGGCAGCCTCTTGGAAACGCATCCACGGCGAGCGACGGCCGAGGCTCGTGTGGGGGCGGTGGTGATTGTAGAAGCGGAGGTACGGGCGGAGTGCCGCCGTCCGTTGCCGTGAACTGCGGAAGGGATGGCGGTAGGCCCACTCCCGCAGGAGCGTCTGGATCAGCCGCTCGACCTTCCCGTTGGTCTGCGGGTGATACGGCTGCGTGAAGCGGTGGCGCACGGCCCACGTTTGGCACACGGCCGCCAGGGCCCGGGCGCGATAGGCGAAGCCGTTGTCGGTCAGCAACCGGCGGATCTGGATGCCCCGGCGGCGATACCAGCGCACGGCCCGCTGGAGAAACGCCGCGCAGGCCCCCGCGTCCTGCGCGTCCAAGACTTCGACGTAGGCCACCCGCGTCGCATCATCGACCGCGACATGGAGCCATTCGTAGCCCGCGCGGCGAGCGCGGCGCCGCCGATCCCCGTGGATGCGATGGCCCACGCCGCCCACGATCCGGCCCAGGCGTTTCATGTCGACGTGCAGGAGGTCGCCCGCATGCGGCCACTCATAGCGCCGCACGGGCTCGGACGGCGTCAGCGCCACCAGCCGCGCCAAGCCCCGCCGGGCGAGCACCCGGGTGACCGTCGATCGCGGGACGCCCAGGGCTCGACTGATCTCCCAAGCCGTGGCCCGGCGCCGACGCAGCGCCTCGATGGCCGCCTCCGTCGTCGCGGGCGTGCGACGCGGCTGATGCCGCGGACACGACGAGCCGTCGGCGAGCGGGTGGGCCTGGCGGTCCCGGGCGACCCACTTCGCCACCGTGCGCACGCTGATCTCCAGCGCGGCCGCCACCGCCGCGTAGGTCCAGCCCTGCTGGACCCGCCGCACGATCAGCTCGCGCATCTTCACGGTCGTCTTCGCGTTACGATGAACTCTCATTCGGAGGGCCCTCCAGAGCCAATGGGTTGGTGTGGTAACCCCCATTGTTTCCAGAGCCTTCCGAATGAACAACGTCTGTAGCATTCACACCTAGGCGGCCGCGCGGGTGCGCGGGGCGCGCGCTACTCGAGCCACTCGCCGACGGTCTCGCCCGCCTCGCGACCGTTTCGCGCGTCGTAGTCGAACACGACGCCCTCCTCCATCACCTCGAACAGC
>JBFXBH010000064.1:0-14443 GCA_050183355.1 Vicinamibacterales bacterium
CGTTCCGTGGGCAGGAACGACAGGCGCCCGGCGAATGAATCGAACCCACCGAGGTCCAGATCGGCACGGCGCTCGTCCGGTTCGCGTCCGTTGAACACGGACCACTCGGCCTTCCAGCGCTGACTGTACGCCGCGGCGGTCGCCACACCGAACGTGACGTGCGTCGAGTCCAGCCAATGGTGGGAGATCGGGCCGATCGGATTGACCATCGCGGACACGCGGTGAGGGTAGCCGGGCGGACCCAGCGCGGGTTCGCCCGCAAGCCCCGCGTAGATCTGCCAGCGCCACGATCCTCGCAAGTGATGGTCGTAGTCGACGGCGAGCTCCATGAACAGATCGTGCGGCTGTTGCCGGTCGTGAACGGTGTCGTCGTCGCACACCTCTCCGGTGGCCAGAAAACTCAACGTGCCGCACCCGGGCACCGTCCAGGGCTCGGCGCTGAACATGGTCCGAATGCCGAACCGGCCGCCCGCGAGGCTGCGGCGGGCCATGAACATGCCCCAGTTGAGGCTGCCTCCCTGGCGCGTGCCGGCGCCGCCGGTTCTGTGGCGTTCGCCGGGTTCATACACGGCGTGTGCGAACGCCACGCCATTGACGCGCACGTCCCAGCCGCGGCACGGGCGGTGCACACCGAACATCGGCGTGGCCGGCGGCAGCCATGCGGTACCCGACGCCTCACGCGTGGGCGTGAGCAGCGCGGCGTCCACCGCGACGTGCTCGTGCACCTCCGGCATCTGCGCGGAGCCCTGCGCCTGCGCGTTCGCCACCGCGGGCCACGCAAGCCACGCGCCGACCAGAACCGACACGACCACTCGGCTCAGGAATCGATCGCGGACGATGCGCACGCGGGTGCGCTCGTTACCGGGCGGCGCGCAGCAGACGGAGGGCATTGGCGATCACGAGCAGCGAGACACCCATGTCGGCGGCGATCGCGGCCCACAACGTTGCGGCGCCGAGGGACGCCAGCACGACGAACAGAGCCTTCACGCCGAGCGAGAGCACAACGTTCTGGCGAATGATCCGCAGCGTGCGGCGAGAATGCCGGATGAGCCACGGCAGCTTCGACAGGTCATCCGACATCAGAGCCACGTCTGCGGCCTCAATGGCCGCGTCGCTGCCCGCCGCACCCATCGCCACGCCCATCGTGGCGCGCCCCATGGCGGGTGCGTCGTTGACGCCGTCACCGATCATCGCCACGGTTCCGAACTGTGCCACCAACTGCTCGACCGCGTTCACCTTGTCGGCAGGGAGCAACTCGGCGCGCACATCGTGGATACCGGCCGCGGCGGCGATCCGGTCCGCGGTTGGCTTGTTGTCGCCGGTCAGCATGACCACATGCTCGACGCCCGCCCCGTGCAGCGCGCTGATGACGTCGGCTGACTCCAGCCGAAGCGCGTCCACGAGCGTCACAAAACCGCAGACATGCTCCGGCGTGCCCATGACCACGACCGTCCGGCCCGCGGAGGACAAGGACGCCAGGCGGTCGTGGACATCCGGCGTCTCCTGCCCGCGCTCCTCCAGATATCTGTGCGACCCCAGCCAGTAAGCCACACCGTTGATGCTGGCGGTGACGCCCAGGCCCTGAATGGCTTGCACATCCTGCGCCGGCGTGATCGACACGCCTCGTTCGCGCACATGGGCGGCAATGGCTCGCGCAAGCGGATGGTCGCTGTGGGCCTCGAGCGCGCCCATCGCCGCCAGTAACTCGGCCTCGGTGTGACCGTTCATGGCTGCGACATCAGCCACCCTGGGGGCGCCCTCTGTCAGGGTCCCCGTCTTGTCCAGGGCGACGGCGCGCAGCCGCGCGGGCACCTCAATAAAGGTGCCGCCCTTGACGAGGACGCCGTGGCGGGCGGCGGCCGCCATACTGGCGACGATACTGACGGGCGTGGAAATCACCAGCGCGCACGGACACCCGATGACCAGCAGCACGAGCGCCCGGTAGAACCAGTCGCCGACATCACCGCCACCCAGGAAAGGGGGTAGGACTGCCACGACGACCGCCGCAGCAAGGATCGCTGGCGTATACACCCGCGCGAACCGGTCGACCCATTGTTCTGAGGGCGCACGGCGGGTCTGCGCCTCACCCACCATTCTGACGATCTGGGCGAGGGTGGTCTCACCAGCCAGACGGGTCGCCTCGACCTCAAGCACCCCGTCGCCATTGATGGTCCCGGCGAACACGTCCGACCCCTCCCGCTTCTCAACGGGGAGGCTCTCCCCCGTTATGGGTGCCTGGTTGACCTGTGAGATGCCGCGGCGGACCGTGCCGTCCACGGGGATTCGCTCGCCAGGTTTGACCAGCGCGCGGTCGCCGACCCTGACATCGGCGGCATCAACCTCCCGGCTCGCGCCGTCCGCGTCCAGGATATGCGCCGTGGGAGGAGTAATCGACAGCAGCGCCTGCACGGCCCGACGTGCGCGGCTGATGCTCCACGATTCGAGCGCCAGCGACAGGGCGAACAGAAAGGCCACCACGGCGCCCTCGAACCACTCTCCGATCGCTGCCGCACCGCATACCGCAATCGTCATGAGGAGGTTCATGTCGGGCCGCAGACGCCGCGCGGACGCCCAGGCTCTGGGGACAATGAACCAGCCGCCCGCCACGATGCCGGCCAGGTAGAGGATCCGACTGAGCAGCGGCACCGCTGCAGCCAGGTCCACCCCTTCGGACCCAAGGGCAGCGCGCAAGCCACTGTCGGCGGCGTGCGCGATGAAGCCTGCGAGGAGCAGAGCCCCGCTGAACGCGGTCATGGCGGTCCGGCCACGCCGCTGCCACATACCCGATTCGGCGCCACCGGGGCGAACCTCCTGCCACGGCTCAGCCCGCATGCCGGTACGGCCGACCGCCCGGACAATTCGATCAGCTGGCACAGACGGCGCTCCCGCCCGGATCAGCATCTTGCCTCGCAGGATGTCGAACGCGAGGCGCTCGGGGTCACCGACAAGTGGCTCGATCTCCCGCCGCAGGATCGCGACCTCGTCGGCACAATCCATACCGTGAATACGGAACTCCAGTGGGCCGTTCATTGAAGCGGCCCCCCTGCCGCGGCATCAGGCACGTCCGCAATACGGCGAGGGTCTTCGCGTTCGAACCATCGATAGAGGGCGGGGAGCACCAGTAACGTCAGGAGCGTCGAGGTGACGAGCCCTCCGATCACCACGGTCGCCAGCGGCTGCTGCACCTCGGCGCCAGCGCCGGTCGAGAGCGCCATCGGAATGAAGCCGAGTCCCGCCACGAGGGCCGTCATCATGACGGGTCTCAAGCGCAGTTCCGCGCCGGTCATGACGGCCTCGTCCACGCCGAGCCCCTGGCGACGCAGTTCGATGAAGTACGACACCATCACCACGCCATTCAGCACGGCGACACCGAACAGCGCAATGAAGCCGACGGCGGCCGAGATACTGAACGGCATGCCGCGCAGCACCAGGGCGACGAGCCCTCCGGTTGCCGCGATGGGAATGTTGAAGTAGATGAGCAGTGCCGGGCGGACCGCGCCGAACGTCGTGTAGAGCAGCACGAAGATCAGGAACAACGCCACCGGCACGACCAGCAGGAGCCGCTGCGACGCGCGCTGCAGGTTCTCGAATTGCCCGCCGTACTCCACGTAGTAGCCGGCGGGCAGGGTCACCTGGTCGCCCACCGCCCGCTGTACGTCCGCCACGAAGCTGGCCAGGTCCGTTCCGCGGACGTTGGCCTCGACGGCGATGCGGCGATGGATGTTTTCGCGCGTGATCTGCGCGGGACCCTCCTCGATCACGATGTCGGCGAGCTGGGAGAGCGGAATCATGCGCCCCTGTGGATCCGCGACTTTCAACGTGCGAATCTTCTCCACGTCGCTCCGGGACTCCGGTGTGAAGCGCACCTGGATGTCGAAGCGCCGCTGTCCTTCGAGCACTTCACCGACCGCGCGCCCGCCCATGGTCTGCACCACGTCGAGCACCTGCGAGGCGTTGATGCCGTACCGGGCGATCTCGTCCCGGCGGATCTTCACGCGGAGGAACGGCAGGCCGCTCGTCTGTTCCAGCTTCACATCGGCGGCGCCGGGCACCGACGACACCACGCGCGTGATCTCCGCGCCGATACGCCTCAATTCGTCGAGGTCTTCGCCGAACAGCGTGATGGCCAGGTCTGACCGCACGCCAGCGATCAGTTCCTGGACTCGCAGCTCGATGGGCTGCGAGTAGCTCAACACGTTTCCGGGTACCTCCCGTTTGAGCGCCACGTTGAAGGCGTCAACCAGGTCCTCCTTGCTGGACGCTGTGGTCCACTCGGCGTGGTCCTTCAGAATCACGTAGATGTCGCTCGTCTCGACGCCCATCGGGTCAGTCGGAATCTCGGCCTGGCCGGTACGCGACACGACTGTGACCACTTCAGGAAAGCGCATCAGGGTCCGTTCGATGAGCGTCGTGCTTTTCAAGGATTCCGTCAGCGACACGCTCGGCAGGCGCCAGGCCTGCAACGCCACCGCGCCCTCGTCGAGCTTCGGAATGAACTCGGCGCCCATGAAGGGCACGAGCCCGAGGGACGCCACGAAGACGCCCGCGGCGATGCCGCCCGTCAGCAACGGCCGCGTGACGGTGCGCTGGAGCCACGGCCGGTACCGCGCCTTGAGCCAGAGAATGAGCCGCGGCTCGTGCTCGACCGCCGTGGACTTGAACGCCAGCGAGGCCAGCACGGGCATGAGCGTCAGCGCCAGGATGACTGAGCCGATGAGCGCGAAGACGACCGTCAGGGCCATCGGCCGGAACATCTTGCCCTCCACGCCTTCCAATGTGAGGAGGGGCAGGTAGACGATCATGATGATCAGGACGGCAAAGAACACCGGTCGTGCGACTTCCCGCCCGGCATCGCGAATCACCTCGTCCTTCGCTCGGCCCGGCACGCGGGCCTCCCCAAGGCGCCGGACGATGTTCTCGATCATGACGACGGACCCATCGACAATCAGGCCGAAGTCAATGGCGCCGAGGCTCATCAGATTTCCGGACAGACCGGCCTCGACCATGCCCGTGAAGGCGAAGAGCATCGACAGCGGGATGGCGGCGGCGACAATCAGACCGCCGCGAACATTGCCGAGCATCAGCAGCAACACGGCGATGACCAGGAGGCCGCCCTCGACGAGATTGGTCGCCACCGTATTGATGGTCCGGCGCACGAGGTCCGTGCGGTCGTAGTAGCTGTCGACCGTAATGCCCTTCGGCAGGCTGGACGCGATGACCGCCAGCTCCGCCTTGACACGTTCGGCCACCACGCGTGAGTTCTCGCCCATGAGCATCATCACGACACCCGTGACGATTTCTCCGCGCCCGTCGCGTGTGACGGCGCCCTGGCGCACCTGAGGCGCAAAGACGGTCCGGCCAAGATTCCGAATGAACACCGGCGTGCCGTTCCTGGCCGCGACGACGATGTTGTCGATGTCGGCCAGTTTCTCGACGAGGCCTTCGCCGCGGATGACATACTGTTCCTGCGCGCGCTCGATGTACGCGCCGCCCGCGTTGGCGTTATTGCCTTCGAGCGCCTGGAACACGGCGTCCAGACCGATGTTGTAGGACACCAGTTTGTCCGGGTCGAGCTGGACCTCGTAGGTCTTCAGTTCTCCGCCGTAGGAGTTGACCTCCACGACCCCCTGGACGGACCGGAGCTTGAACGCAATCTCCCACTCGAGGATCGACCGCAGGTCCATCAGGGACTTGCCCTCACCGCGGACCTCGAACTGGTAGATCTCGCCAAGACCGCTGGTGATCGGCCCCATCGACGGCGTGCCGAGGCCGGCGGGAATGGCGGCGCGCGCGTCGGGAAGCCGTTCCAGGACCAGGCGCCGCACGAAGTACAGGTCGAGGTTCTCCTCGAAGTAGATGTACACGGCCGACAGCCCGAAGCGGGACACAGACCGGATCTCGGTAATGCCCGGCAGCCCGCTCATCGCGGTTTCGACCGGGAATGTGATGAAGCGCTCGACTTCGAGCGGACCGAGGCCCGGCGCCTGTGTGAGGACCAGCACCTGATTCGGCGTGACGTCCGGAACGGCGTCAATGGGCAGGCGCAGCATGGCCCGGACGCCGAACCCCACAAGGACCGCCGTCAGGACCAGGACGAGAAACTTGTTGCGCAGCGAGAAGTCGATGAGTCGATGCATGGAAGGCTCCCGACTAGTGCTCGTCGCCGATGCGTTCCTGCAGGAGCGCCGTCTTCAGATAGAAGCTCCCCGCGGCAACGACGGTCTCGCCCGCCTTCAACCCGGTGCGCACCTCGACCACGTCGCCAGCCGTGAGACCGAGTTCGACATCCCGCCGCGCGAAGCGATGCGACGCCTGCTGCACGAACACGATCGTCTGGTTGTCGACCGTCTGCACGGCGGTCAGCGGAACGAGCAGCACGTCTCGCTGCT
This sequence comes from Vicinamibacterales bacterium, assembly GCA_050183355.1. Lineage (GTDB taxonomy): Bacteria > Acidobacteriota > Vicinamibacteria > Vicinamibacterales > UBA2999 > CANKJK01. The sequence continues at coordinate 6,390 of JBFXBH010000064.1, forward strand.
CCGCCGTCGGGATCAGGAGGCGCGCGAACATGTCGAGCTTGAGCGCCGCGCCGGGGTTGTCGACGACGACCCGGGCCTTGGCGCTGCGGGTCTGCGGATCGATCAGATCGGCCACGTAGGTGACCCTTCCAGCAAACGACCGGTCGGGGTAGGCATCCACGCGGACGACGGCGTCCGTTCCTGGCCGGACCTTCGTGAGGTCCTGCTCGTAGACATCGGCGAGGACCCACACGCTTGAGAGGTCCGTGACGGTGAACAGCTCGCGCTCAGGCTCGGTGACTTCCCCTTCGGCGACGTCGTATTTCGTGACCACGCCATCGAAGGGCGCCCTGAGGATCGCGTGCGAGGCGTCACGATGCGGGCTCGTGCCCTCCGTCGGCGAGAGCTGGCCCAGGTCAGTGTCGCTCAGTCCGAAACGATGGAGCTGCTCTTCGACCCGGGACACGGCCGCCTGATCGCGGGCGACGGAGGCTTCCGCCGTCTTGAGCTCCGCCTCACGCAGTTCCAGCGTCTGCTGCGCAATCGCCTCGAGCGTGATGAGAGCCCGGCTCCGATCGACGATCTTTCGCTTGACCTCCAGGTCGGCCTGCGCCTGTCGCAGGACCGCCTTGGCCCCCAGATAGTCGCCCACCAGCTCGCCGAGCTGGATGTTGTCGTAGGTCGCCAGCGGCTGGCCTTTCTTGACACGTTCGCCGAGCCGCACCCACACGCGTTCGATCAATCCCCGCGCCAGCGGCCGGATGTGCGCCACGCGTGCATCGTCGGCCGTGACGGTTCCGGTGACGTCGATGGTGGTGGGCAACCGGCGTGCCTCGACCGCGACGAGCCCGAGAGCGGCATTGCGCTGCGCCTCGGGTGTGAGTTCCACCTGCCCGGCCGCTGGTTCGCTCTCGTGCGCACCCGTCGGGGCCGGCACCGCCGGCGAAGGCCGGAACAGCAGCCGGGCCGCCGTGCCGCTCAGCACCGCGGTGACCCCGATGGCCGTGAGCAGGACGGGCACGGACACACCGCGCCTGGGACGAGTCGTCTCTGTCGCATTCATGGTCAATGGCTCCTTATGGCTGCCCGTCGGGCAGCCCGACGGCTGCGGCGAGATCGAAGAGGCTGATGCGCTGGTCGAACAACGCGCGGTTGTAGGTGCGCTGCGTGTCCCGATAGGCACGCTGTGCGTCGAGAAAGTCGATGAGGTCTGCCACGCCGAGCCGGTAGGACGCGAGCACGATGTCGCGCGACTCCTGTGCATTGGTCAGGTACTCGCGCTCGATGTACTCGACCCGCGCGCGGTTCGTCTCGACGGCGTTCAGCGCGCGTTGCACGTCGAGGCGAACGCTCATGGTGGTCGCGGCCGATCGCGCGTCCGCGGCACGGCGCTCCGCGTCGGCCCGGGCCACGCCGCCCTGGTTCCTGTTGAAGAGCGGCAGCGGAACGGTGACGCCGAAGACCACGCCGTCCGACCCGAAGTTGTTGAAGTAGCCGCCCCCCACGGTGACGTTGGGCCTGCGGAGCGCCCGCTGCAGGCGGGTCGAGGTCTCGGCCCGGCGCAGGTCCTCGCGCGCGGCCAGGGCATCCGGCCGCGTCTCGAGTGCCTGGCCGACGACGCCCTGGGCGCGAGCCGCCATCGCCGCGGCGGCCGCGACGGGCCCGACATCCGACGGAGGCGCCTTCAGGCCGTCAACCAGTTCCAGTGGTTGGTCGAGTTGAGAGGCGTTGAGCAGCGCCAACAACGCGCCACGCGCATTCTTGAGCGCGAGTTCCGCCCCGAAGACGTCCTCGACGAACCGGAGTCGCTCAACCTGGAGCCGTCGAAGCTCCGCACCCGAGATGTCCCCCTGTCGCAGGCGTGCGCGATTGAGCGCGATGACCCGATCGATCTCGTCGAGCGAGGTCTGCGCCACGCCGCGATCCGCCTGGGCCAGGACCGCGGCGAGGTAGGCGCGCTTGACGTCCAGGGCGAGTTGCCGGGCGCGGTCCTGCACGGTGAGCTGTGCCACGGTGCGCCCCGCGCTCGCCACGTCCGTGCGGAGACGGCGCCGCGACGCCGTTTCCCACTCCTGGTCAATTCGGACCATGAACTCCGAGTTGCCCCAATAGCCAGGCCGCGCCGGCTCGAAGATGGGATAGCCTCCCGAGTCGAGCGTGACGGCCGGATTCGGCCGGAGCGCCGCGGCTACGGCATCCGCATCGGCCGCCTCGGCCCCGGCCCGGGCTGCCACCATCGCCGGATTCCGCTCCACCGCCAGCGTGACGGCCTCGAACACCGACAACCGGACGGGAACCGGGGCCTGCGCCGTGGCCACCCGTGGTGCTGCCACGGACAGCGCCAGAACGGCGAGCCCGGTGAGCGCCCGCGCTCCACGCGGGCGGCGTGCTGTGTCGTCAGTCATGCGATTCCTTCACTCTCGGCGGGCACCATGCCCGCGGCAGGCCGCGTGCCGATGCGGTGGAAGCCACACAGACGCGCGTCCACGAACGCCTACGCACCGGAGGTACCGCACTGGCGCGGCGCCGACCGGAGCAATGACAGGGATTCGGGAGTTACGAGTGAAGAGGAGGGTGGTACAGACTGCGCGGAACGCCCGGGGCTATGCGATCCGCTGTGACGTGCAGGGCCTGTGTCGTCTCCGTGGGCACGAAGACCGCCACCAGCAGCACGGCGGTCTGCGTGTGCGTGCAGCAGCAGAAGCAGTCGTCACGGTCGTGCGAATCGAGCGGACCGTCGGACGCAGACACCGGGGACGCCTCCGCCGCGCACAATTCCGGCATCAGCATGTCCGCCCCGGTCCAGGCCAGGAGGAGACACACCAGAACCCGCGAGACGACGTGCCGGCGAAGCGCGCGCACGGGAACAGCGTAGCAGAGATCCGAGTACGGCGAAAAAGGGACCCTACTTCGCGACCACGGCGCCGGTGAACATGCGCAGGCCACAGGTGAAGGCCACCTCGCCGCGAGTCGCCGTCACCTCGACTGCCACGGGCTGGTTCAGCGGCAAGGGTCGCCTGATGTTCACCGCAGGGATGACCACCTCGGTGGCGCAGGTGTCCTCCACCCGACGCGTGAAGATAAGTGTCACCACCGTACCGGGGCGCACTGATACTCGCGCTGGTTCGAACCCGGTCGCGGTGACGGCCACGTGGATCGTCTGCGGGGCGCCGTTGCCGGCCGTGGTGCGGTCGGACGCGGCGGTCGGCAGCGGGGCGGTCGCGGACGGTGGCGGCGTCGCAGCCGCGTGGTCTCCCGTCGAGCGGTAACGCAGACCGAGCCGGTCGATCTCCGCCCGCAGGGAGAAGCCGCCCTCGGTCACCACGACATCACCTGCAGCAAGACCGCTCAGCACGGGTACCTCGTCGCCACTGGCCTCGCCGAGGCGGACCTCCCGCTCCACGAACGCACCGGCACGACCCGTGACCGGCAGGTAGACGACCTGCCGATTCCCGATTGTCTGGACGGCCGACCGGGGCACGACGACCGCCTCCGTGCCGGATGAGCGCTCGATCCGGACGTCGGCAAACATGCCCAGGCGAAGGTGGCCCGTCGGGTTCGGCACGTGGACACGCACCTGTGCCGTGCGCGTCTCCCCGCGCATCGCCGGATCGATGTAGGTGACGCGCCCGGCCAGCGCCTGATCCGGATAGGCGCCGGCCGTGACGCGCGCGGCCTGCCCCACACGCACGGCGGCGAGATCCCGTTCGTACACGTCGGCGACCACCCAGACCGATGAGAGGTCGCTGATGGTGAAGAGCGCCATCGCCGGGTCCACGTTCTGGCCAGGATTCGCGGCGCGAGCGGTCACGATGCCCGCTGATGGCGCTCGCACCTGGATCGTCGACGCCGCGGACCCCGCCTCTTCCTCCGCTCCGAGCAGCGCGAGCCGCGCCTGCGCAGTCTCGATGCCGGCCGTCTGGGCCGCGTGCTCGGCGTGCGCCCGTTCGAGCTCCTGCTGGCTGGCGGCGCCGATCGCACGGAGCTGCTCCAGGCGCCGCAGTTCGCGGTCGTGGGCATCGAGCATCGCGCGGGCGGACACGAGACGCTCGCGCGCCTCCGCCACATCAGGGCTGTACACGCGCGCCAGTACCTGCCCGGGCCGAACAGCGCCCCCCAGTTCCACACCGACGGACTCGACCCTCCCGCCGACCAGGGGCGTCACGACGGTCTGACGATAGGCATCGGCCGTGACAATCCCCGGCACGCGGAGCACCGTGGTGACGCGCCGCTCGGTGGCTGCCGCGGTCACGATGGTCGCGCGGGCGAGCGACTCCGGGCTCAGCGCAATCGTGACGTCGCCAACGGATGCCGGCGCGTGGGCCGCCGCCGGTGACGCCGGTGTCGGCTGACCAGCGGCCGGCATCGGCACGGGCGCGCGGGCAACGTCCCACCGCGTCACCGCCAGGCCTACGACCACACCGGCCGCCACCAGCCCGAGGGCAACCAGTGCGGCGTTACCTCTGCTCAACCTCACGGCAGGACCCGTCATCGCACACCTCCCATGGCCAGATTCAGCATCACCGCCGCGTCGTACTCCGCGCCGAGCGCTTCGATGTAGGCGCGCTCGACCTCCACGAACCGCCGGCGCTCGGCGAGTACGTCCGCCAGCGTCCCTCGACCCAGTTCGTAGCTCTGCCCCACGACGCCGAGCAGGCGTCGGGCGGTGGCCCTCGTGGCGTCAAGCACGCGGGCGGCTCCGCGCGCGGCATCCAGACGGGCGCGCGCCGCCTGACGCTCGGCCTCGACGGCCAGCTTCACGCCATCGACCTCCGCCAGCGCGCCCGCCCGCTCGGCCCTTGCGGCTTGCGCGTCGCCCTGGCTGCGGTTGAACGGGAGCGTGACCTTCAGACCCCCGGTGGCGTAGTGGAAGACGCCGCTCACCGGCTCCAGTGCACCGGCCGCCGTCTGGCCGAGCTGTGAGAAGCCGCTGTCCATGCGCATGTAGCCGCCGAAGATCTTCAGTGCGGGACGCGCCTCCTGCCGGACCTGCTCCACGCGCGCGTCTGCCACCGCCAGGCGGGCCTCGGCCTCGAGCACGTCGGACCGGACGGCTCCGGCGGGCGCGGCGGCCGCCCCGTCCGCGGTCACACGCTGGCGCCCCTCCTCGAGCGTGTCCTTCAGCAGGAGTGGATCTTCCGGCGGGGCCGCCAGGAGCCGCCGCAACTCGGCCATCGAGGCGCGGACACGGCCAGTCTGCACGAGCACCTCCGCGTCCAGCCGGCCCAGCTCCACGTCCAGCGTGTCCCGCTCAACGTCCGCTGACGCCCCGGCGGCGACTCGGGCCGCGGCCAGATCGCGCTGGCGACGGGTGACCTCGGCCATCTCGTTCAGCACGTCCAGCACCCGCGCTTCCGTCAGAACGGCGCCGTAGCGCGACCGGACATCAGCCGCCAGACGCCGCTCGCGGTCCGCCACGCTGCGTTCGGTCACGGCGATCTGCCGCTCGGCCACGGCGATGCGCGCGGGACGGCGGCCCAGCTCCAGCGGCCACTCCACGCTCGCCATCGTCTGGGCGTCCATCCCCGTTGGCGCATCCCGGCGCTCGACCATCACTTCCGGGTTCGGACGAAGCCCCGCCTGGAACCGCATGCCACGAGCCGCCTCCACGCCGCTTCGCGCCTCCCGAAGCGACGGCGCACGGGACAACGCCAGGGTCACGGCCTCATCGGCCGTGATGCCGCGCGCGGCGTCGAGAAACCGATCTGACGGTCGCGGCACTGGACTCTGCCCGGGCGCCACCGCTGGCCACATCACGACGGCTGCCGCCACGGCGGCCCGCACACGCCCGAACCTCATTGCACACCCCCTTCGAAGGTGGCGGAGCCCGCGCCCGCCGGCCCATCCCACTCGACCACCCACTGCCACGCACCGGCCATGCCGAACTCGCCGGTGACGGCGTACCGCCCAGGCGCGTCCGTTCGCTGCACGTCGAGGCTGCCGGACATGGTCATCCCGGGCATCGGCATGCTGGCCGCCGCTCGCGCCCGGCCCACGTCCACGAGGGTGCCGCCACCGACCCGGCGGAACTCGAGGACGAACCGGTTGCGACCCTGCGTGAGGGCGCCACCCGGCGCACGCAGCACGACCTCCAGCGCACCGGCCTGGACGGTCTGCACGACGGGCATGGCATCCGGCTCTGTGGCGTCGGGCATCCGCGACCGCAGGAACCAGCTGGCCAGCGCCACGCCGGCCACGCCCAGGACGACGACCGCCCACAGACCGGCTCTCGACGTCCGGGCCGAGTCATCGGCCCCGCCGGTGTCCGCCGCAGGTTCCGGCTTGAGGCCGAGTTGCCGCTCCCGCAGCCAGCAGAAGATGGCCGGCGTCACGATCAGCACATGCAGGAGCGACGACACCATGCCGCCGAGCACGGGTGTTGCGAGCGGCTTCATCACCTCGGCGCCCACGCGGTCGCTCCACATGAGGGGCAGCAGGCCCGCGACGACCGTCGACACCGTCATCACCTTCGGCCGCAGGCGCAGCAGGGCGCCTTCCATCACCGCCTCGCGGAGCGCGGTGCGCGTCAGCACGCCGCCGAGGGCCACACGCTTCCGCGCCACGGCCTCCTCCAGGTAGATCACCATCACCACGCCCGTCTGCACGGCGGTGCCGAAGAGCGCAATGAAGCCGACCCAGACGGCGACCGAGAAGTTGTAGCCAAGCGCCCACAGCAGGTAGACCCCGCCCGAGAGCGCGAACGGCACCGCGAGCAGCACGTGGGCCGCTTCGGCAAGCGAGCGGTACGTCAGGTAGAGCAGCACGAAGATCACGACGAGCACGATCGGCAGCACGACCTGCAGGCGTGCGCGGGCACGCTCCTGGTTCTCCCAGCGGCCGCTCCAGCCGATGTAGTAGCCGGGCGGCAACGGCACGTGTCTCGCCACCGCCGCTTTCGCTTCGGCGACAAAGCCCCCGACGTCGCGCCCCTGCACGTTGAGCAGGACGGTCGCCAGCAGCAGCCCGTTTTCCGACGAGATCATCGCCGGCCCATTGACCTGAGTGACGCGGGCCACCTGCCCGAGCGGCACCTGAAGCCCCTGTGGGGACGCCACGAGCACCGCGCCGAGCGCCGCGGGATCCGCACGGTGCTCCGGGGCATAGCGCACGCGGATCGGCACGCGACGGCGGCCCTCGATCGTGACGCCGAGCACGGTCTCCCCGACCGCGTGCTCGATGACGCGCTGGATGTCCGAGACTCCAATGCCGTAGCGCGCAGCGGCCTCGCGGTCGATGTCGATGTTCAGGTACTGGCCACTGGTAACCGGCTCGGGATAGACGCCGCCGGCGCCCGGCACCTTCGTCACCACGTCGCCCACGCGCCGGGCCAGGTCCTCAAGCACGTCGAGGTCCGCGCCAAACACCTTCACGCCGACCTCGGATCGAATGCCCGTGGTGAGCATGTCGATCCGGTTGACGATGGGCATCGTCCAGATGTTGGAGACGCCCGGCAACTGCGCCGCGCGGCCCATCTCGCCGCGCAGGTCGTCCAGGGTCTTGCCCGGCCGCCACTGGTCCTTCGGCTTCAGGTGGACGATCGTCTCGGTCATGTTGAGGGGCGCCGGATCCGTGGAGGTATCGGCGCGGCCCACCTTGGCCACGACCGTGGCCACCTCCGGCACGCTGAGCAGCGCCGTGTTCTGCCTGGCTGCGATGGCCGTGTTCTCCTCCAGCGAAATCGCGGGGTCGGCGATCGGCATGAACATCAGGTCGCCCTCGTCGAGCGCCGGCATGAACTCGCTGCCGATCTGCCGCGTCAGGGCGAGCGCACCCGCGAAGATGAGCGCCGCCACGCCGACCGCCAGGCCCCGGTGCACGAGCGCAAAGGTCAGCACGGGACGATAAAGGAACTGCAACCCTCGCATCACAGGGTTCCTGTCCTCGCCGTGCATCTTCCCGCCCAGGAGGAGCGAACACAGTACAGGCACGAGCGTCACGGCCATCAGCGCGGCGGCCAGCACAGCGGCCGTCTTGGTGAAGGCAAGCGGGTGGAAGAGTTTGCCCTCCTGCCCCGTCAGCGTGAACACCGGCACGAAGGCCAGCAGGATGATGGCCATCGAGAAGAACACGGGGCG